>NZ_JBVJNS010000005.1:0-173863 GCF_055583565.1 Corynebacterium sp. NPDC104732 | reverse complement strand
ATTCCGAACCCGGAAGCTAAGCCTTGCTGCGCCGATGGTACTGCACCTGGGAGGGTGTGGGAGAGTAGGTCACTGCCGGCCTAAAAACTTCAAACATGAAAAGCGGTGTGTGTAGGATGTGAAGTCCTAGACACACCGCTTTTCGTCATCTAGTTAATAAATATTGGCTCAAGTACGGCTCTGAAAACCACAGAACTCGGTTATAATGTTTGCTTTTATGGAACATATCCAGCGGTTTTGGAAAACCCTACTAATCGGGTGGAAAATAAAGGCGTTCGATTACATTCCCACAGGAGGCGTTGATGGCTCATCAACCTATGCACGTGGTTCTCATGGGTGTCAGTGGCTGCGGAAAAACGTCGGTAGCCAGCGCTATTAGTAACAAACTCGGCTGGCCGTACGCTGAAGCCGATGACTTCCATCCAGAAGCCAACAAAACAAAAATGGCGGCTGGCATTGCTCTGACCGATGAAGATCGTTGGCCATGGTTAGACAGTCTTAAAGACTGGATGACACACCATGCAGCTGCCGGCAACAGCACCGTCGTCACGTGCTCGGCTTTGAAAAGGTCCTATCGTGACTTGTTAACACAGGCTAAGGGGGAGGTGCTCTTTGTCCACCTCGATGGTCCACAAGAGCTCATCGCTGAGCGTATGACGAAACGTGTGGGGCACTTTATGCCGACGACGCTTCTCCCTTCGCAGTTCGCGACCCTCGAACGACTCGACGAGTCTGAAAACGGGATCACCGTCGATATCACTCCCGCAATTCCCGATCTCGTCGAGAAAGTTCTGGGCGAGATCTCCCTGCGCCAAGGATAAGAACAATGATGACGCTTCTCGCAGCGGACACCGAGCCGCTGACTCATGCTTCGAGTTCTCAACTCGTCTTGGCGGCGTGCTTGGGCATCGCCGCAATTATCTTGCTCATTACCTGGGCAAAGATTCACCCCTTCCTCTCGCTGATGCTTGGATCCGCGATGCTGGCGCTCAGCGCTGGAATTCCGCTGGCTAAGACTTTCACCTCATTTAGCACCGGGCTGGGGTCAACAGTTGGTAGCGTAGGCGTGCTGATCGCGCTCGGTGCCATGATTGGTGCGCTGCTGGTGAGCTCGGGTGGAGCTGACCAGATTGTCGACACGTTTTTGGATCGAACGACCGTCGGCAAGCTGCCTTGGGTGATGGCTGCACTCGCGTTTATCATCGGTATTCCGCTGTTCTTCGAAGTCGGTCTGGTCTTGCTGATTCCAGTGGTTATGCTCGTTGCGCGGCGCTCCAAGATTCCGGTTATTCTACTTGGTATCCCTGCGCTTGCTGGTTTGTCGGCGCTGCATGGTTTGGTGCCGCCGCACCCTGGGCCACTGATCGCAATTGATGCGCTCAAGGCAAACTTGGGGCTCACGCTCGGCTTCGGTCTGTTGGTTGCCATTCCCACTGTGGTTATTTCCGGCCCAGTGGCTGCCAAAATGATGGTGAAGTGGGTTCCTATCCAGGCACCGGACACCTTTGATACGGAAACACCAATTGCTCGGGAGCTGCGCCCTAGTTTCTTCGTCGCGTTGTCGGTGATCTTAATGCCAGTGGTATTGATGCTGGCGAACACCGTTGCAGAAACTGCTGGCGTCGACGGGAAGTCTGCGCTCGGTACCGCCTTCGGCTTCTTTGGTAGCCCACTGGTGGCCTTGCTGATCACTGCCTTGTACGCCATGGTGATGCTCGGCCTGCGGTCCGGCAAAAACCTCAAAGAGGTATCTGACGTCGTTGGTGGTTCCTTCGCACCTATCGCGGGCATTCTGCTGATTGTTGGTGCTGGCGGCGGTTTCAAACAGACGCTCGTGGACTCGGGCGTTGCCAAAGTGATTGGTGCATGGATTGAGGGCGCACCGCTGTCGCCGTTGGTTGCCGGCTGGTTGGTTGCCGTGGCTGTCCGCTTGGCGACGGGCTCAGCAACCGTATCCACTATCACTACAGCAGGCATTATGGCGCCGGTCGCGGCGGCTGGAATGTCCGACACCCACATTGCACTGCTCGTGTTGGCTATTGGTGCCGGTTCAGTGTTCCTGTCCCATGTTAACGATGCTGGCTTCTGGTTGGTCAAGGAGTACTTCGGTATGACGGTGGGTCAAACCTTTAAGACCTGGTCTTTGATGGAAACCATCCTGTCGGTGGTTGGTCTGTTGTCGGTCCTGCTGCTGAGCTTGGTCGTTTGACATTGTGCTCAGGGAGGCTCCTTTCTAAGGAAAGAAAGGAGCCTTTTTCTATGCAAAAATCGATACCACGCCAGTGCCACAAGCAACCGTGGCGGTGAGATAGCCGATACTGACTTTGTACGGAAGACTTCCCACTTCTTTGGCAAGTGTCGACCAGGTAGAGAGCGCTCCTGCGACTCCGACACCCCAGAAGATAGGGGAGAAGTCATGGGAATAGACCCAAGCGAGTAACGCGCAGGCAATCATATTCGCGGTGAACGTACCCCACAGCGGTGGCAGGCTGCGGGCACAAAGGAGTCGAATCATGCCACCCATGACTCCACCGATAAAGACGAGCAGGACGATCATGACGTGGGCCGTTTCGCCAGTGCGTTGCCGACCTGCCACGCTGCCACGCATCCGATAACCGTGATAGCCATCGCGAGAGGATCTCGTGAGAAAGCGAAAGCGCTGAAGGTAGTGAAGCCACCGAGCACTCCTGTTCCCCAAAAAAGACCGGGGCGAAGCCGTCCCATGAGGAAACATCCCAGCACGTTGATCGCTATCGTCACCCACACCACCGGACCGAGGACCTGGGTTAACGCAAAGCGGGCCACAGCGCCTATGCCGGCGCCGCAGCCCACTTTCAGATAATCCATCACGGAAGGTAAGTTTAGCTACTTCCAGTCGCTACCTTGCTCCTGCAGGAACTTTTCTACGTCTGTAGGAGAGGCCTTCAGCTTAGGATCGAACTTCAGGTAGGCGTGAGTTTCCTTTGCAATGAAGCCGGAAAGCAGAATCAGACCGATCAGGTTTGGAAGCGCCATCAAACCATTGGCCAGGTCTGCAAGCGTCCAGACCGTCTCCAGCTCCGTGATCGCACCGAAGAACACCACCACGGTGAAAATCATGCGGTAGGGCAGCGCGCCGTGGCGGCCGACGAGACGTTCCACACAGCGCTCACCGTAGTAAGACCAGCCGATGATGGTGGAGAAGGCGAAGAACACCAGAGACACGGAGACGATAGTGCCACCCCAGTGGCCAGGGAGTCCGGCAGAGAATGCGTCAGCGGTCATCGTGCCTGCATTATCCTTACCGTTGGTCCAGGTGCCTGTGGAAATAATGACCAGGCCAGTGAACGTAACCACGACGATGGTGTCGATGAAGGTCTGTGTCATGGACACCAGGCCCTGGCGGACAGGGTGAGTGGTTTTCGCAGCGGCAGCGGCGATCGAGGCGGAACCCATACCGGACTCGTTGGAGAAGATACCGCGAGCAACACCCATTTGGAGAGCGAGGATGATGCCAGAGCCCAGGAAGCCACCAGTGGCTGCCGTGCCGCTAAATGCGTCACTAAAGATGAGAGCGAATGCTCCGGGGATCTGCTCAGCGTTGATCACCAGAACAGTAATCGCGCCCGTGATATAAATCAGGATCATCAGAGGTACGAAAGCGGACGTGACCCTACCGATCGCCTGGATGCCACCCAAGAGGACCGCACCGAGGCAGACGAACATGATAATGCCGGAGACATTAGGGGCAATGCCAAAAGCATCTTCCAGGCCGGTGGCCACAGCATTCGCCTGGGTCAGGTTGCCGATGCCGAAGCTCGCGACAATCGCGAACAAGGTGAATGCAATACCCAGGATCTTGCCTAGTGGCCCCTTAATGCCGCGCTCGAGGTAGTACTGCGGGCCACCGGATTGTTCGCCGGCGGAGTCGGTGGTACGGAAGCGAATGCCGAGAAACGCCTCGGAGTACTTGGACGCCATACCGACCAAGCCGGTTACCCACATCCAGAACAATGCGCCGGGTCCACCGACAGCGATTGCCGTGGCTACACCCACGATGTTGCCCACGCCGACAGTCGCGGCGAGTGCCGTGGTGAGGGCCTGGTAGTTCGTAATGTCGCCCTCACCGGTTTCGTCGTTAGGATCGATCAGCCCGTGCCGTAAGGCAACAAACAGCGTACGGAACTGAATGCCACGAAGCTGAATAGTGAGGATGAGACCAGTGCCCAAAAGAAGAGGGATCAGGAAGAAAGGTCCCCAAACGAAAGTATCGATATCACCCAAAAGGGTGTTGAAATCAGACATGGTTGTCTCCGCTAATTCTTGAGCTATGGTTTGCACCAACGTGGATAGACGAAGGTGATATGGATAACATTCTGCACTGTGAGGTGGGGTTTTGAAAAGCTTTCAAGGAAAAACCGGGTAATTTTATGCACTAAAGTATCGCTAATGTGCTGGTGAACGGTGGAAAACACCCTTCTTCGGAGCGGGGGTAGTGGAGGCTGTCCTGCAGCGCTTGGAAAAGACGGGAAAGATGGAAGGGGTACCCACGACTTTTTCGTCCAAAGGAGTAAAACATGGCACACGAGCGCGCTGGCCAACGGGCAACGTCAGCAGATCTTATTGACATCGCGGCGTTGGTGGCCGCCTACTACACCTTGGAACCTGACGTCACTATTCCGGATCAGCAAGTGGCGTTCGGCACCTCGGGCCACCGCGGTTCTGCCTTCGACACAGCCTTCAACGAGAACCACATCCTTGCTATCACCCAGGCGATCGTAGAGTACCGTGCCTCCCAAGGTATTGAGGGGCCACTGTTTATAGGTCGCGATACTCACGCGCTGTCGGAGCCGGCCATGCTGTCAGCGTTGGAGGTGCTGCTCGCCACCGACATTGAAGTGCTTGTCGACGACCGTGGCCGCTACACCCCAACCCCAGCGGTATCTCATGCCATTTTGTCCCACAACGCCAAGTTGGAAGGTGGCGTCCTTGGCACATCCCCGCAGCGCGCAGATGGCATCGTTATCACGCCATCGCACAATCCGCCGCGTGACGGTGGTTTCAAGTACAACCCACCGCATGGCGGACCTGCGGACACTGACGCCACGGACTGGATCGCTAAGCGGGCCAACGAGCTGCTGGAAAACGAGCTTGAGGGCATCGAGCTAACCCGTGTGGACGGCGTGTTGGACGAGCGTGCTACCCGCTACAACTACATGGACAACTATGTCAATGACCTGCCAAATGTGATCGACATTGAGGCTATTAAGAAGGCTGGCGTGCGCATTGGAGCTGACCCAATGGGCGGCGCTTCCGTGGACTACTGGGGGCGCATCGCTGAAGTTCACGGCCTGGATTTGACCGTCGTGAACCCTGAGGTAGACGCTACCTGGCGCTTCATGACCCTCGATACCGACGGCAAGATCCGTATGGACTGCTCCTCCCCGAATGCAATGGCATCGCTGATCGACAACCGAGACAAGTTCGACATTGCTACCGGCAACGATGCCGACGCTGATCGCCACGGAATTGTCACCCCAGATGCGGGGCTGATGAACCCGAACCACTACCTGGCTGTCGCAATTGATTACCTGTTCGCTCACCGTCCAGGGTGGGGAGAGCACACCGCCGTCGGTAAGACGCTTGTTTCCTCCTCCATGATTGACCGCGTCGTGGCGGCGCTGGGCCGTGACCTGGTGGAGGTTCCGGTCGGCTTTAAGTGGTTTGTGCCAGGGCTTGTCGACGGCTCCGTCGGCTTCGGTGGCGAGGAGTCTGCTGGTGCGTCCTTCCTGCGTCACGACGGTACCGTGTGGTCGACCGATAAAGATGGCATCATTCTCGACCTGTTGGCCGCAGAAATCATCGCGGTAACCGGTAAGACTCCGTCTCAGCGCTACGCCGAGCTTGCCGACGAGTATGGCGCGCCTGCTTATGCTCGCACGGACGCCGAGGCCAATCGCGAGCAAAAGGCTGTACTCAAGAAGCTGTCCCCGGAGCAGGTGACTGCCACTGAGCTGGCGGGGGAGTCGATTGTCGCGAAGATGACCGAAGCTCCGGGCAATGGTGCAGCAATTGGTGGCCTTAAGGTCACCACCGAGAATGCGTGGTTTGCAGCCCGGCCATCCGGCACGGAAGATAAGTACAAGATTTACGCTGAGTCCTTCAAGGGGGAAGAACACCTCAAGCAGGTTCAGCAGGAAGCCCAGGCGCTGGTTTCGGAAGTGCTGGGTAATTCCTAGTTAATTGCCAGCCACTACGCGGAAAGTTGTATATATGTCAACTAATATAAAGGGTCGGACTGTGTTCACAGTGCTCAGCATCGTGGCGCGGTTCGGGCTGGCGCTGGTGTGGCTGGTCTCGGGCTATCAAAAGATGGCCAATCCCATGGGCTTTCGACAGTCGATTCAGGCATATGAGCTGTTTTCACCGGGGCTAGTGGAGGTTATTGCACTCACACTTCCTCCTGTGGAAATAGTGCTGGGACTTTTCCTCTTGTGTGGGCTGTTCTTGCGACCTGCAGCTACGTTCACGGCAGTGATCATGGTCGGATTCATCGCAGGGATCAGCTCTGCGGCGATCCGTGGCCTGGAAATTGATTGTGGCTGTTTCTCCTCGGGGTCTGGGGAGTCGGGCTCCTTGGGATGGGCGATCGCCCGTGACGTGCTGTTTTTAGCGATGGCTGTGTGGGCAGTGAAGTTCCCATTTCGGAAACTGGCACTTCACCCCTAAAGTGAGAGATAACAGCAGGAAAACAAGTAAAGGTTGACTTCACGTGAGTAATAAAATCAAGAGCCCAAATGAGAAGAGCAATGGCTTCCTCTGGGCATTGGTGGCCGTCCTCGTAATTGCCGTAGCTGTGGTTGGCTACATCTTCGTCAGTGGCAAAGGTGCCAAGATTGAAAAAATCACCGAAGGTTTCGAAAAAACTGAGGTCACCTTCGACTTGTCCGTGAAAGACAACGCCTACCAGCTCAAGTCGGACAAGGCTACTGATTCAACTCCACAGGTAGACCTGTATGAAGACTTCTCTTGCCCGCACTGCTCAGACCTGGCCATTGCTACGGACAAGGACATGCTGGCCGCTGTCGATGCCGGTGAGCTGATCGTCAATATCCGCACCCTGCACTTCCTGGATCGTGGCAACAACGACGGCCACTCCACCCGCGCCGGTGACGCCCTCCGCGTCGTCGCTCAAACTGGCGACGCAAGTGCGTATTGGAACTTCCGTGACCTCCTTATGCAGAAGCAGCAGGAGATCTACAGCAAGTGGACCATGCAGGACTTCGCCGACGCTGCGAAGCAGGTCGGTGCCAGCGACGAAGCCGTCAAGCAGATTGCTGAACTTCCGGCAGATCACGCAGAAGCCGTGAAGGTCTTTGAGGCTAATGCTGAGAAGCTCCAGGAGGAAACCGGCAAGGTATCTTCCCCTCGCGTGATTAAGGATGGCAAGGACATCGAAGATTTGCAGAACTGGGTGGCAGTGGCCAAGCAGTCCTAGTTTTGCACTCCCTGTAACCCGCGCTCCGCTTCTTTAAAGTGGGGCGCTTTTTACGTTGGGGGGTTAAGTAAAAGGAAAGTGTTTCGTCTGGTGACTGGTGCCGATCTTCATGCATTTGGCCTGGTAGGTGCGGTAACGAACAAGATTTGTGCGCCTATATGACCCGGACCTTGTTGTACATGCTCTGGCTTTGCTTCACCACGGAATCTAAGCGCCAAATCGAGCGTACGCTTGGGATTTTCGAGCGTTTTTCGTCCCATCGGTACGCTTGATTCACGTGACTTCGGCGAGGGGGCACTAACCCCGGGGGCATTTTGCGGTGTAAGCATTTTATACTTATATGCGCATAGCAGACTACGCTGTCTACTCATGAATGCAGTACTAATTGCCGTACTTATCATGCTTATCCTCGCGGTTTCTCGCGTGCATGTCGTACTTTCTTTGTTTGTTGGAGCGGTTGTGGGTGGGCTCGTTGCCGGGCTCGGCCTCGACGGCACCATGGTCGCTTTTGAAGAAGGGCTTTCCGGTGGTGCGAAGCTAGCTCTGAGCTACGCCCTTCTTGGTGCTTTCGCGATGGCGGTGGCCAGTGCGGGATTGCCTAAGCTGCTCGCGAACAAACTGATCGGTGCGTTGAAGGTTGAGAGTGAGTCGGCTAAGAAAAACGCCGAAGCTGCCACCAAGTGGGGCATTGTCGTCGGTATTCTCGCGATGGCCATTATGAGTCAGAACCTGATTCCGGTCCACATCGCATTCATTCCACTGATCGTCCCTCCGCTACTCAAGGTCTTTAACCATCTGCGGCTGGATCGTCGCGCTGTGGCCTGCATTATCACCGGTGGCATGATCACCACGTACATGTGGGTACCGCTGGGCTTCGGTTCCATTTACCTCAACGATATTCTCCTCGGCAACATCGATAAGGCGGGTATGTCCACCGAAGGCATAAATGTCATGTCTGCCATGGCGATTCCGGCTGTCGGTATGATCGCTGGTCTGCTCATTGCTGTGTTGTTCAGCTACCGGAAACCGCGCACCTACCAAGACTTGCCTATTCAAGGGACCGTCGACAAGGATGAGCCGGTGTCACGGTACAAAATTATCGTATCGGTGATCGCGATCATTGCTACCTTCACGGTGCAGGTAGCAATGCAAGCACTCAACTTGGAGGCAGATTCCCTGCTGGTCGGCGCGCTGATTGGCCTGGCGATTTTCCTTGGTACGGGCGCCGTGAATTGGCGTGAAGCTGACGACGTGTTCACTGCCGGCATGAAAATGATGGCGCTCATCGGCTTCATCATGATCACCGCTCAAGGGTTTGCTGCTGTCATGTCTGCCACCGGCCACGTGGAAACCCTCGTGGATTCCTCCGCCGCGCTGTTCCAAGGTAATAAAACCGCAGCTGCGGGGGCGATGCTTGTGGTTGGTTTGATTGTGACCATGGGCATTGGGTCCAGCTTTTCGACGTTGCCGATCATCGCCACGATTTACGTGCCGCTGTGCATGTCCATGGGATTCTCCCCGCTGGCAACGGTCGCGCTCGTCGGTACGGCAGGCGCGTTGGGCGACGCCGGTTCCCCGGCGTCGGATTCCACTCTGGGGCCGACATCGGGTCTTAACGCTGATGGCCAGCACGATCACATCCGGGACTCGGTAATCCCGACGTTCCTGCACTTCAACTTGCCGTTGCTGGTGGCGGGTTGGGTTGCTGCCATGGTTCTCTAGTCGCCGGGGGAGGCTTCATGAGTTTCCCCGTTGACATCCGCTTTGACCTGCGGATTTGGTTAATCTTTCGCGGGTCATGTACTTTAAACAGGCATTCACTTTCAGCCGGAGGTTTGAATCTGGCTGTGAAGTGTTACGTGCGGGGCTATGGCGCAGCTGGTAGCGCACCACACTGGCAGTGTGGGGGTCACGGGTTCGAGTCCCGTTAGCTCCACCACAATAAAGCGCCTCGGTTTAGGAAACTGACCGGGGTGCTTTTCTTCGTTTCGCCTTGATAGCGTCGTCACATTACCCCCGTATTGTGAGGGGAGAGTCAGGAACTGTCGGATGGTGGCACAATAAGAGCTATGACTGAAAATTCCCCTATCACTGTCCTTGACCGCGAAGCATCTTTCGCAAAGCTGGGAACGCAGCAGCTCGGCCGGTTGGTTGTCCGCCGCAAAGAAGAGTTCGATATTTTCCCGGTGAATTATGTCCTCGACGGTGAAGACATCTACTTCCGCTCCGCGGAAGGTTCAAAGCTGTTTACTGTGGCATTGAATAGCGAAGTGTTGTTTGAGGCTGATGAGGTTTCCGAGGGCCACGCGTGGTCTGTGGTGGTTCGTGGTGAGGCACACCTGCTGACCTCGAATAAAGAGATCCAGCATGCGGATTCGTTGCCGTTGAAGCCGTGGATTCCAACATTGAAGTACAACTTTGTCAAGATCGTGGCACACGATATTTCGGGCCGAGAGTTCGATCTCGGTGAAGAACCAGAGCGTTACTAGCTCACGGTGCCTCCCTCCCGGTGACGGGGTGGGAGGCTCTTTTGGTTTTAGTCGCGCCACCAGGAGTCTTGGGGAGTGACCGGGGTGGTGCGCTTATGGCGCCCGATGCGCCATAGATGCTCAATGCGCTGGGCTGCTGCTACTGGAACATTAGCGGTGCCTTCGACGTAGTCGTCGATGTCGGCGTATGAGACCCCTAGGGCGATTTCGTCGGGTTGCATCGGTTTGTCGTCTTCGAGGTCAGCAGTAGGTATTTTTTTCCACGTGGATTCCGGCGCCCCGAGCGTCGATAAGAGCGCTGCCCCTTGGCGCTTTGACAGTCCGAAGAGGGGCAGAACGTCTGCGCCGCCGTCGCCAAACTTGGTGAAAAACCCGGTGACGTTCTCTGCCGCGTGGTCGCTGCCAATGACAAGAAGACCTTTTTCGCCGGCGAGTGCGTATTGCGCGATCATTCGTTGGCGAGCTTTGACGTTGCCGCGGTTGAAATCGCCAAGGTTCTCCTGCCCGAGCGCCTGGGCGACCGCTGCTTCCATAGCCGCCGTGGCGGGTTTGATGTTGACTGTTACCTCGTGGTCGGCGCGAATGAATTCTAGAGCGATACGTGCGTCCTCCTCATCGGCCTGCACGCCGTGAGGCAGGCGCATCGCCCAAAATTCAGCGTCGTAGCCTTCTGTGCGCAGCTTTTCGACGGCTAACTGCGCCAATCGACCTGCCACCGTAGAATCCTGACCGCCGGAAATCCCCAACACATAACCCCGCAGCCCCGTGCTGCGCAGGTAATCTGCGAGGAATTGGACGCGGGAATTGATCTCCTCCTGGGGGTCGATCGTTGGGCGGGTGTGCAATGCTGCGACGATTTCGCTTCTCACTGACATGACATACAGCATAGTGAAGTGGCAGGGTTATTAGACGTGAATGTTCAGACTCAAGTACCCGGCTATGCCCGGCTCGTTGCCCTTATTGCTGCGCTGGGCGGTGTCCTGTTTGGATACGACACCGGTGTGATGTCCGGGGCGCTGCTCTATATCGGTAAGGACTACCAGCTCACGCCCGCGACGGAAGGTTCCATCACTTCGATGCTGCTCGTCGGGGCAGCACTAGGGGCGTTGCTCGGCGGACGAGTCGCTGACGCCCTCGGCCGTAAGCTCACCTTGATCCTCGGCGGAGTGGTGTTCGTAGTGGGATCCCTTGCCTGTGCGGTCGCGACCTCCGTGCCGATGCTGGGGGCCGCCCGCACTCTGCTCGGCTTCGCCGTTGGCCTGGTCTCGATCGTGGTGCCGATGTACATCTCCGAAATGGTCCCACCTGCGGTGCGCGGCTCGCTCGTTTCCCTCAACACCCTCATGATTGTGGTGGGGCAGTTACTCGCCTTTCTCACTAACTCGGCGCTAGCCCACACTGGAAACTGGCGACTCATGCTGGGGCTGGCCGCCATCCCCGGAGCCATCCTGGCCGTGGGCATGATGTTCATGACAGACTCCCCAACCTGGCTGTACCGCAAAGGTAAAACAGCGGAGGCTGACGCTGTGGCGCAGCGGGTGGCGTTGAAAGAATCCGGGTCTGCTGATCCACGATCCGCGAAGCAAACCCGACGAGAAGAAAAAGAAGCACTGAAAATCCGGTGGGTGCGAACCACCGTGATCATTGCCGTCCTCGTAGGCATCACGCAGCAAATAACCGGCGTAAACGCAATTGTGTACTTTGCGCCGAAGATGATGAATATGGTGGGGATTTCCACTCAAAATGCGGTCTATACGTCCATTGTGATCGGTAGCGTCAGCGTTATCGCGTGCTGGGTCGGCATGATGCTGGTGGACAAGGTGGGGCGGCGTCGCCTGCTGACGATTGGCCTGAGCGGAACGACGACATCCCTCATCCTGCTCGCGGTCGCCTACAACTTTGCTGAAACAAACGCCAGCATCTCCTGGGCCGTATTGATCCTCATGGCACTGTTTATCGCGTTCCAACAAGCGGCGGTGTCTCTGACAACCTGGCTCCTACTCAGTGAACTGGTGCCACAACAAGCACGTGGTCTTGGCATGGGCATTGCCGGACTTGGCCTGTGGACAGCAAACTGGGCAGTAGCCCAGGGATTCCTGCCCATGGTCAGCGCCATCGGCGGCCCAGCCTCCTTCATTGTCTTCGCAGTGCTAGGTGGTTCCGCGCTAGTGTTCGTGCTTCGCTATGTTCCCGAAACCGCCGGCCGGAGTCTGACGGAAATTTCCGAGGACATGCGGGCACGTCACTCCCGTTTTGGTAAAAGCGCCACTGTCGGTTAACATAGATGTTCGTGTCATGGCTGGCACCGTTGTCAGCCGTCGAGAGTCGCCGCATACCCGCGCGTGGCTCCATTCTCATCGCGCATTAAAGAAAGGAGCGCCCGAATGAAGGTCCGTAAATCCCTTCGGTCGCTGAAGAACAAGCCGGGCGCCCAGGTTGTGCGTCGCCGTGGCAAGGTCTACGTCATCAACAAGAAGGAGCCACGCTTCAAGGCTCGCCAGGGCTAATCCCTGAGTATAAGCGCCCGTGCCGGTTTCGGCACGGGCGTTTTGTTTTGTCCCTGGGGCTGGGCTGGTTGTTCCCCTTTCTCTGTAATCCCCGGGAAGCGTTTCCCGGGTTTCGGTAGGTTTTCTTGCTGCAGACCTGCTATTTCTGTGTTGTGGTCCCGAGATCCGGGGAATGCTTCCCGGGTTTCAGTACTCGAGGGGGCGGGATGGCAAGTGGCTACCAGTGAGATTTCTAGCAAGGGCTAAATATAACAATTCGGTAACGAGGAAAGGGGGCGAGCTGGGGAAATGTCATTAGTGTAAGTCGGGAAGGTACAACGATGTAATTTGCAGCGAGTGGGAAGCGCAACATGTAGTGTCGCCGTTTGGCTGGATCCTGCAAATACTCACGTTGTAACTACTACATCTAGTATCCTTTGCGCTTTTTGGCCACAACGTATAGTGTCTTTTCTTGTCACCGAAACACAAAACACTGGCTCAACGGCCCGGTGGAAAAGCTTCGGTTAGTTCGTTAGTTTTCGGAATCTTCCTCTCTCTGTATCGCTAGATGCAGGAGCTAGTCTCTTAAGGATCGATCAACATGGCAATCACCGTTTACAGCAAGCCAGCTTGTGTCCAGTGCGTAGCAACCAAGAAGGCCCTCGATCGTGCTGGCCTTGAGTACAACTTGGTTGACATCAGCATGGACGATGATGCTCGTGACTATGTCATGGCACTTGGCTACCTGCAGGCGCCTGTCGTGGAAGCTAACGGCGAGCACTGGTCGGGTTTCCGTCCAGAGCGCATCCGCAGCCTCGCTGCTGAGGTTGCTTAAGTACTAACCGTTCGGTCCCTGTAGATCCGCAAGAGACCGGATCGCTGTCAAGAGATTCCACAGGGACATCAATTAAAGTGCCCGCCCTCTACATGTCGATTGAGGGCGGCCTTTGTTTTGTATTCCCCCGCATTGCAGAGAACACCATGCTCATCGTCTATTTTTCTTCCGCCACAGGAAACACGCACCGGTTCGTCGAAAAGCTCGGCTTTCCTAGTGCCCGAATTCCGATGCACAAAAGTGACGAACCACTGGTCGTCGATGAGCCTTATGTGCTGATCTGTCCAACGTATGGGGGAGGGGCGTCCATTACTGGGGTGAACTCCAAACCTGTCCCAGTGCAGGTCATTCGATTCCTCAATAATGAGCACAATCGCAGCCTGATTCGAGCCGTGATCGCAGGAGGGAACTCCAACTTCGGCACGGATTTCGGGGTGGCGGGCGATGTGATCTCGAAGAAATGCGGCGTGCCCTATGTTTATCGCTTTGAGTTGATGGGCAATGAAGAAGACGTCCGCATTGTTCGTGGCGGGCTCCTCGATAATGCCACTCAACTCGGTTTAACGGCAGCGTAAGCTGCGTGAACAACGTACTCTAGAATCCGAAACTCCAACTACGTAAGAGGAAACCTGACGTGACCATCACTAATGAATCCATCAAGGATCCCATGGCTGCTGCAGATCAGCTTGATTACCACGCGCTCAACGCGCTGTTGAATCTGTATGACAACGACGGCAAGATCCAGTTCGATAAGGACCGCGCCGCCGCCCGTCAGTTCTTCCTCCAGCATGTGAACCAAAACACCGTGTTCTTCCACAACCTGAAGGAAAAGCTCGACTACCTGCTGGAAAACAACTATTACGAGCAGGAAGTGCTCGATAAGTACGACTTCGAGTTTGTTAAATCCCTGTTCAAGCGCGCATACGCGGCGAAATTCCGCTTTACCACCTTCCTCGGCGCCTACAAGTACTACACTTCGTACACCCTCAAGACCTTCGACGGTAAGCGCTACCTGGAACGTTTTGAAGACCGCGTCTGCATGGTCGCACTGACCCTTGCGGCCGGCGACAAGACCATGGCCGAAAACCTGGTTGACGAGATCATCTCCGGCCGTTTCCAGCCGGCAACTCCGACCTTCCTCAACTCCGGTAAAGCTCAGCGCGGCGAGCCAGTTTCCTGCTTCCTGCTGCGCATCGAGGACAACATGGAGTCCATTGGCCGCGCCATCAATTCCGCGCTGCAGCTGTCCAAGCGTGGCGGTGGTGTGGCGCTGTTGCTGTCCAACCTTCGTGAAGCGGGAGCTCCGATCAAGAAGATCCAGAATCAGTCCTCTGGTGTGATCCCCGTGATGAAGCTGCTCGAGGACTCCTTCTCCTACGCCAACCAGCTGGGCGCTCGCCAGGGTGCTGGCGCTGTGTACCTGCACGCGCACCACCCGGACATCATGAAGTTCCTGGACACTAAGCGCGAGAACGCTGACGAGAAGGTACGCATCAAGACGCTGTCCCTCGGTGTTGTGATCCCAGACATCACCTTCGAACTGGCGAAGAAGAACGATGACATGTACCTGTTCTCGCCATACGATGTTGAGCGCGTCTACGGCAAGCCATTCGCCGACGTGCCGATCTCTGAGCACTACCACGAGATGGTGGAAGATGGCCGCATCCGAAAGACAAAGATCAACGCCCGCCAGTTCTTCCAGACCTTGGCGGAGATTCAATTCGAATCTGGCTACCCATACATCATGTTTGAGGACACGGTCAATGAAGCGAACCCAATCGCTGGCCGTATCACGCACTCAAACCTGTGCTCTGAGATTCTCCAGGTTTCCACGCCGTCCACGTTCAACGCTGACCTGTCCTACAAGGAAGTAGGCGAGGACATTTCATGTAATCTTGGCTCACTCAACATTGCGCTGACCATGGATTCCCCGAACTTCTCCCAGACCGTGGAAACTGCGATCCGCGGGCTGACCGCCGTGTCTGAACAGACCTCCATTGACTCGGTGCCATCCGTCAAGAAGGGCAACGATGCTGCCCACGCCATTGGACTGGGTCAGATGAACCTGCATGGTTACTTGGGGCGTGAGCGTATTCACTACGGTTCGGAAGAAGCGCTGGACTTTACCAACGTCTACTTCGCAGCAATCCTGTTTGAAGCAATTAAAGCCTCCACCAAGATTGCGCAGGAGCGGGGCCAGCGTTTCCAGGGCTTCGAAACCTCCGACTACGCCAGTGGCGCATACTTCGATCGCTTCGACCCAGCCGATTTCCAACCTAAGACCGATCGGGTGAAGGAGATCTTCGCGCAGTCCTCTGTGCAAATTCCGGACGCGGAAGCATGGGAAGCACTGAAGCGTGAGGTCATGGAGCATGGCATGTTCAACCGCAACCTACAGGCGGTGCCACCAACAGGTTCGATTTCGTACATCAACCACTCCACCTCCTCGATCCACCCGATTGCCTCTCGCATTGAGATCCGTAAGGAAGGCAAGATTGGTCGCGTCTACTACCCGGCGCCGTTCATGACCAACGACAACCTTGAGTTCTTCGAGGATGCCTACGAGATCGGCTTCGAGAAGATCATCGACACCTACGCCGTCGCCACCAAATATGTGGACCAAGGGTTGTCCCTGACCTTGTTCTTCAAGGACACTGCCACCACCCGCGACATCAACCGCGCGCAAATCTACGCGTGGCGTAAGGGCATCAAGACCATCTACTACATCCGCCTGCGTCAAACCGCGCTGGAAGGTACGGAGGTCGAGGGCTGCGTCAGCTGCATGCTGTAACAGCTGATGGGCGTCGCTAAGCAAGCTGCTTAACGACGCCCATTTTTAGCGTTCCTGGAGGCGCTTACGCGGTGGCTGACTCCAATGCAATCAGCTTCGCGCACTCCTGCGACGCTGCGTTGTCATCGCGGTGGAAAATGGCTTCCGCCAAGGCGTCGTAGGTATCGAGGAGCTCGCTCGACGGCTGAGCGTCAAATCCACCGGCGTCGTACCGGGCGCGAATCACGGCAGAAATCGATGGGATGAGTGCAGAAAACATTTCATTGTCCGAGCACTCCAGCAGCAATGAGTGAAACTCGAGATTCGTGTTCAGGAACTCCTCGCTGGTTCCTTCCTTGTCAGCGCCGAGCGTGCGCATCGTCGCTGCGAGGTCACGGAGTCGCTGCCCCTCCCGCTGGCTCGCTGCCACGGCTGCAATCGCGGCGGCGCGAGGTGCTACAGCTTCCCGTAGAGCAGTGAGGGACGACAGCTGCTCGTTACGTTGAGAAGGCTCCCGGAGGCGCCACCGGATGATCGGTTCGCTAAACACCGACCACTGGGAGGATGGCAACACCGTGATGCCAACGCGACGTGAAGAGGACACCATCCCGAGGTGTTCTAGTGCACGCATGGTCTCGCGAGCAACAGTGCGAGAAATCGAGAAGGACTCGCACAGCGTCTGCAGGGTGAACTTCTCACCCGATTTGATCTTGCCACTGACAATGTCCGAGCCGATCTGATCCAACACAGTCTCCAAGAGCGGAGCATGGGGGCGAATGGGCATGGTTGGCATGAGTGGATTTCCTTATTATTGATGTCTAATCGTTCGAGGGGTGACGCGGTTTCTCCTTCCGTTAGTGCCTAGAAGAACCAACGGAAAACCAACAATGTTCAACAAAGAAACCGTGACGGCTCCCTCACCAGCAGTTGCAAGAAAGAAGTCGATGACAAAGAATGTAGTACACGACTGGCTCTAGTTCCACTAAGCGCCATGAATTAAATGCCGTTCACCATTGCTTATTTGTTTTAGTTGTCAGCATAATTCTGAACGTCGTGTGTGAGCGATCGGCGGAAGCTGTCCCCTTTTGCTGTTAAGAACGTGCGCTACCGTGCAAAAATGATCGGGCAGCGGGGGGAGGAAGCAATTTTTGGTTTTTGCCTATCAGTGGCAAATATTCAAGCCAGCTGGCAAAGGGGTTGGGATCGCATGTGAGCCACCCTTAGTGGAATGTGAATAAAACTGTGCTTCGGGGGCAATGGTCAGATGTTGACTCGGCTTAAAACGGGGCAAAGTTGGCCCCTCGTCAGTGGCTGTAGGTTGCGATTTCCGCTTCTGCAACAACGCGGTAAGGTGGTAGGCACATTAAAAATGGAAGGGTCAGTAATCGTATGTCTCTTGAATCGCATGCGCCTTCTCATCGTCACGATGAGCAAAACCGAGTGTTGGCAGGGCCAATTTCGGCAATCAACTGGAACGAGATTCCAGACGAAAAAGACCAAGAAGTGTGGGACCGTCTCACCGGTAACTTCTGGCTTCCTGAAAAAGTTCCAGTGTCCAACGACATCAAGAACTGGGAAATGTTCAATGATCAAGAACGGCTCGCAACCATGCGAGTTTTCACCGGCCTGACCTTGCTGGATACTATCCAGGGCACGGTCGGTGCGGTTTCCTTGATTCCGGATGCCGTCACTCCCCATGAGGAAGCAGTACTTACCAACATTGCGTTCATGGAGTCGGTGCACGCTAAGTCTTACTCCAATATCTTTATGACGCTTGCGTCCACCGCAGAGATTAACGATGCCTTCCGTTGGTCCGAGGAAAACGAGTACTTGCAGAACAAGGCCAAGATCATCCTCGATTTCTACGACGGAAAAGATCCGCTCAAGCGCAAGGTCGCCTCGACACTGCTCGAGTCGTTCCTGTTCTACTCCGGTTTCTATCTGCCGATGTACTGGTCTTCCCACGGCAAGCTGACCAACACTGCGGATATGATCCGCCTCATCATTCGCGATGAAGCTGTCCATGGTTACTACATCGGGTACAAGTACCAAAAGGCCTTGGAAAAGGAAACGCAGGCGCGCCGCGACGAAATGAAGGAACACACCTTCGACCTGGTCTTCGAGCTCTATGACAATGAGATCCAATACACGGAAGATCTCTACGACGAACTGGGCTGGACAGAAGATGTAAAGAAATTCCTGCGCTACAACGCGAACAAGGCCCTGAACAACCTGGGTTACGAAGGACTCTTCCCGGCAGATGACACCAAGGTGTCCCCAGCTATCCTGTCTGCGCTTTCTCCAAATGCCGACGAGAATCACGATTTCTTCTCCGGTTCCGGTTCCTCCTACGTGATCGGCAAAGCTGAGATCACCACCGACGACGACTGGGACTTCTAGGTTCTCGGTTACGATGGCCGGCCGTCGCTCTCCAAAAATGAGGGCGGGGGCCGGCCATTAGTATTGACGCCCGAAATTTGGCGTACGGATGGGATGAATTAGGACTCAGAAATCCCATCCGTACGCTCGATTCCTGATTTTGGGTTCTTTGCTTCAGGGGCTCGGGTTAGCTTGTTGCATTTTTGGATACGGCTAGCCCATTGCATGAAGTTGGCGACCGCCGGGTCTGCAAGCTGCCAGCGATCTCGATCTCCGTGCGGAGCGGGAGGGTGGCAAGGGGTACAACTAAGGGTTGATGTGTGAAATCGCGGGAGGGGAACTGCAGTTGTGGACGAAGTGACAAAAGTGAACGCTCGCACGGCGTTGAGCGGGGACGATACAACTGATGAACGTTTAAGTGATTGTATAACTAGCGAAAATTGAAAATATTGTTTCGTGTCGCAGCGCAATTGGTTCCCCAATGTGTGCAAGGCAATACCCCCGCAGTCTGATAAGAGTTACCGAAATGCCTTAGGGGACGCTAGACTTGGCCGGGTAACCGGTCTATATGGCCGGATAGGTTCATTGTGTCTCAAATGAAGGTTTGGGTCATAATAATGGAAGATTCTGTGAGGGCAGGGTCTTTCGCTTAGTCAGGAGGAACTAATGACCGCTGTAGCGCCTAAGGTCGACCATTCGGTCGTACCAGCAAGGCCTGCACCTACCGGCAATGCCCGCAAGGGTTCTTTTGCTTGGAAGATGCTTACCACCACCGACCACAAGCAGCTGGGCATCATGTACATCATCATGTCCTTCAGCTTCTTCTTCCTCGGTGGCCTGATGGCTCTGCTGATTCGTGCCGAGCTGTTCTCCCCAGGACTTCAGTTCCTGTCGAACGAGCAGTTCAACCAGATGTTCACCATGCACGGCACCGTTATGCTGCTGCTGTACGGCACCCCAGTGGTGTGGGGCTTTGCAAACTACATTCTCCCACTCCAGATTGGTGCACCGGACGTTGCATTCCCACGTCTGAACGCTTTCGGTTTCTGGCTGACCACCATCGGTGGTGTCGCGATGCTGTCCGGCTTCCTGACCCCAGGTGGTGCAGCAGACTTCGGCTGGACCATGTACTCCCCACTGTCTGACTCCATCCACTCCCCAGGCATCGGCTCTGACATGTGGATCGTCGGCGTTGGTGCCGGTGGAGTTGGTACCATTTTGTCCGCAGTGAACATGCTGACCACCATCCTGTGCCTCCGTGCACCAGGTATGACCATGTTCCGCATGCCAATTTTCACCTGGAATATCTTTGTCACCTCCGTTATCGCACTGCTGATCTTCCCGGTTCTGACTGCAGCTGCCCTAGGTGTGCTGTTTGACCGCAAGCTCGGTGGCCACCTCTACGATCCAGGCAACGGTGGCTCCATTATGTGGCAGCACCTGTTCTGGTTCTTCGGTCACCCTGAGGTATATGTCCTTGCGCTGCCATTCTTCGGCATCATCTCTGAGGTCGTGCCAGTGTTCTCCCGCAAGCCAATGTTCGGCTACGTCGGCCTGATCTTCGCAACCTTGTCCATCGGCGCACTGTCCATGGCTGTGTGGGCACACCACATGTTTGTCACCGGTGCGGTTCTTCTTCCGTTCTTCTCCTTCATGACTTTCCTGATCTCCGTGCCAACCGGCGTGAAGTTCTTCAACTGGGTAGGCACCATGTGGAAGGGGCACATTTCTTGGGAGACCCCAATGGTGTGGGCCATGGGCTTCCTGGTTACCTTCCTCTTCGGTGGCCTCACCGGCATCATGCTGGCATCCCCACCACTGGACTTCCACATCTCGGACACCTACTTCGTGGTTGCGCACTTCCACTACACCCTGTTCGGCACCATCGTGTTCGCCTCCTGCGCAGGTGTGTACTTCTGGTTCCCGAAGATGACCGGTCGTATGCTGGATGAAAAGCTGGGTATGTGGCACTTCTGGCTGAGCTTCTTCGGCTTCCACGGCACCTTCCTGGTTCAGCATTGGCTGGGTAACATGGGTCTGCCACGTCGTTACGCTGACTACCTTGACTCCGATGGCTTCACCCTGCTGAACCAGATCTCCACGGTCTCCGCGTTCATCCTCGGCCTGTCCGTCATCCCATTTATTTGGAACGTCTTCAAGTCCTGGCGCTACGGCGAGATCGTCACCGTTGACGATCCATGGGGCTACGGCAACTCCCTCGAGTGGGCAACCTCTTGCCCTCCTCCACGACACAACTTCACCTCCATGCCTCGCATTCGCTCCGAACGCCCAGCGTTCGAACTGCACTACCCTCACATGGTCGAGCGTATGCGTGCAGAGGCACACTCCGGTCGCCACTAAGAACCGGTTTCTATCGCACTTGGCGATGTGAACTCACCCCCAGCAGTCGATTGTTACGACTGCTGGGGGTGGCCCTGTTTTAGCCATCTGTTTAAGCGTGAAAGAATGAAGCCATGACTACGGATCTCCCTGAAGAGCACTTCAACGCACTTGCCGACGGCCTCGTGCCAGTAATCATCACCGTCACCGGCTCCGACCAAGCAGGCGTCTCAGCAGCTGTTTTCCGAGTGCTGGCAGCGCATGGCGTGCAACTCGTTGATATTGAACAATCGGTATTCCGAGGACAGCTCTCCCTGGCTGCGTTCGTGGGAATGAAACCAGAGAAAATTGATACCGTTTCTGAGGGGCTGCGCAACACCCTGAAGGTACACGGACTGCAGGTTACTGTGGCTGAACTCCCCGCGGTACCACAGCCTAGGCCCCACTCCACCCACGTTCTGGCGCTGTTGGGCTCGGTGGTCACTGCGGAACACGTGTACAAGCTCGGCCAGACTCTCGCTAATTATGGCGCCAATATTGAGGCCTACCGAGGCCTGACTGATTACCCCATCACGGCCATTGAGCTCGACGTATCTGTCCCTAACGCTGAGCCGGGAGGTGGGGTACCGCTTCGTCGCGCGCTGGCAGAGCTTTCTCACGAGATCGGTGTCGATATCGCAATCGACCGCGCGGGTGTACAGCGACGCGCCAAGGGATTGATTTGCTTTGACTGCGATTCGACGCTGATTACTCAAGAAGTCATCGAAATGCTGGCTGCATACGCTGGTAAAGAAGCCGAGGTTGCAGCGGTGACCGACCGGGCAATGCGCGGCGAACTTGATTTTGAGGAGTCGTTGCGGGAACGTGTTGCGACTCTGGCGGGCCTCGATGAGTCAGTGATCCACGCCGTCGCACGAGATCTAAAGCTCACACCAGGCGTGCGAACCACCCTGAAGACCCTGCAAAAGATGGGATACAAGACAGCCGTGGTCTCTGGCGGGTTTATCCAGGTTCTAGAGGATCTAGCAGAGGACCTGAAGTTGGACTACGTGCGTGCAAACACCCTGGAAATCGTGGATGGCAAGCTCACTGGTCGAGTGATCGGCAAGGTGGTGGATCGCCCAGCAAAGGCGGATTTCCTGCGGGAATTCGCGGCAGATTCTGGCCTGGACATGCACCAGACTGTAGCGGTCGGCGATGGTGCCAACGACATTGACATGATCTCGGCGGCTGGTCTGGGGATTGCCTTTAATGCGAAGCCGGCGTTGCGCGAGGTCGCGGACGCTGCGGTCACGTCGCCGTTCATGGATGAGGTGCTGTACATGTTGGGCATCAACAAGCTCGATGTTGACCGTGCTGCCCGCTAGCTTTGAGAGGGCACACCAGCGACTGCAGTTGGTGTTAGCCCCCGGTCGTGATGGGGAGGACCCCACTAATCCCGACACTGTGCAGGCCATGCCGATTGTGCTGAATATTCCGAAAAGCAACCGGCCGTCGCGCACGGAGCTGCTTGAGGCAGCAGCGCGGGCGGTGGTTGCTGTCTGTCTGGATCCGCGGGCTGGGGAAGACTCTGCCTTCGCGGACGTACTGCAGCGGTGGTATGGGGCACGGATCCGTAAAATCGCTCGTCGGGCGCGCAATACCCAATGGGAGCGAGTGCAAGGTCTGCCTGGAGTCACTGCTGAGCAGGGTGGTGCGCAGGCGCGCGCATTTGTACCGAGCGTAGTCCATGCTACTGAGCCCCTGATCGCAAAGCTGCAGATCGAAGGCACAGATCTTCCTGTAGAGTCACCGGGTCCCGTAGCTCCAGGTATTCCGCTGCTGGTGGTGGACGCGTCGTTGGGGATGAGCGTCGGTAAGGCGGCTGCGCAGGTCGGGCACGCGGCTATGTTGTTGGCGGCGCATGTGCCGGCCGATGCGGCGTGGCGCTGGGCCCAGCAAGGGTTCCCGCTACAAGTCAGGGAGGTTCCCCGCGCGCAGTTTGCCTCGCTGGCTGGCAGGGCGGACGCAGTTGCCGTGCGCGACGCCGGTTACACGGAAGTGACGCCAGGTTCGGTGACCGTGGTGGCCCTACCTAACGAGTTTTAGGGGGCAGCTGCTGGGTCGTGTGCAACGCTTGTCGACGACCGTTGTTGTTGTGACAGCTGCGCCATGAGTGATTGGTAGTTAGTATGAAACCGATACGGTTTTCATTTTTTACTTAGAGGATGGATGACATGACGAATCCTTTTGATGGATCTCCAGAGCCCCAGGGTTACGGCTATCAGCAGCCCGAGTACGCACCACAACCGGGTGCCCAGAAAGTTATCCCACCTGGATCCTTCGACGCAATGGATTCCCTCATTCAAGCGTGGCGGATAATCACGGAAAAGCCCTTGGGGTGGCTGCTGTCCTCGGTCGTCTATTTCGCTATTTTTGGCGTGATTGCATTCTTTGGCTACATTATTTTCCTGGTCAATGTGGCCCTGATCCCCGAGGGATCTGACGAATTCCCGGTCATGCCATTCGTGACGTTCTGCGTGTTGCTTTTGGTGGGAGCAATTTCACTTGTGCTGTGGGAGCTAGTACTGACCCGTGAAGCGGTTTATGCTGCTGGTGGAAAACGTCCAGAATTTAAAGACTTTTTCACTTTCCAGCGGTGCGGAATTTTGTTTGTGGGTTCTATCCTGATTGCTTTGGCTTCGCTGTTAGGCTTTCTGGTGTTCATCATTGGCTCGTTCGTGGTTTCGATCGCGTTGATGTTTGTCATGCCAGCTCTTGTGTTCGATGACATGTCTATTGGCGCGGCGTTCAAATCATCATTTGAAGTGGTGAAGGCCAACTTGGGGCAAACCCTATTGCTGTTCGTCCTGATTGCGATCCTCAACGGCATCGGCGGATCACTTGGCGCCGCTACTATAGTCACTGTCCCATTCGGAGTGATTGCGACGGCGCACGCTTACATGAAGGCGGCAGGGCGCCCACTGCAACATCGCAACCCCACCGCCTAACTACCGGCCCGTTTTCCCTCTTCCAGTTTCGCAGACCACGACTTTCGTTTAGTCTTGTTTAGTCAGTGAAAAGTTAACTGCATGAAAATGAAGAGGATCGAAAGGTCGTAGCACCGTGACTAATCCCTTTGACAATTCGGGAGAGAACTCATCTGCCTCCCCGTTTAACGCACCACACCCGGGGCAACCTGCCGGAAACCCAGGCGCGCAGTACGGGGGCTACCAGGACACGAACGGTGGATACGCCGGATACCAGGGTTACGGCGGCTACCATAACGATCCATCCCAAACGGCGAAGGCCGGGAGATTTGAAGCGGTTGAGTCGCTTGGCCAAGCATGGAAAATCTTCATGGAAAATCCCGTTCCTTGGATCGTGGGAACGCTCGTCTATGGTTGCCTCGCCGCCATACCGATGTTGATTGGCATGTTTTCCATGATCGTGGCAGCGATTAACGCAGACTCGGACCCGGATTCTGTACCAGCTTTCCCAATGGGAGGCTTTTTCGTCGGAATCGTGATCCTGGTCATCGCTATCTCCTTCTTGCAGCTGCTCATCTTCCGTAATGCGCGGCAGGTGATTTGGGGACAGCCGGTCACAGTAGCGGACTTTTTCGCTTTCCATGGCATCGGAAAGATGTTTGTTGTGGCCCTGCTATTGGGCATCGCGGTCCAAATCGGTGGCACCGTTGTGATCGGTAGCCTCATTGTGTCCTTCTTCGGAATGTTCGCAGTCGCGGCGTCCGCAGATCCTCACACTTCAATTATTAGTAGCTTCCAAAAGTCCTTCGACATTATTCTTGCGAACTTCGCGCAGGCTATCCTCCTGTTCATCATTTCCAGCCTGGTTGCTATGGTGGGATTCCTTATTCTCGGTGTCGGGGCTTTGGTCACTGTTCCGGTGTCCTACATCGCCATCGCTCACGCTTTCGCCCGTGCTACGAACGCTCCAGTAATGCAGCGTGCTTAGCCTGCGGCGAGATGACGCCGCAGGATTTTTCCCGCAGCCGAGCGCGGGATGTGCGACACAAAGTGCACCTTGCGTAGCTGTTCGTGCCGGGCTACCTGGGAGGCCACCGCTGCCATGATGGCGTCCTGGTCGGCCTCACTGCCGCAGTGCAGCACCACGTAGGCCTCGGGTTGTTCCTCACCATCCGGCCCGTAGCCCCGGGTCACCGCAGCGTCCGCAACTTCGGGGTGCGTCATCACGATGCGTTCCAGTTTCACGGGGGATACCTGGAACCCGTGGTATTTGATGAGGTCTTTGAGCCGGTCGATAACGGTGTGGGAGCCGTCTGGATTTTCCCGAACGAGGTCTCCGGTGCGCAACCAGCCGTCGATAAGCGTGCGGCTGCTCACGTCGGGGTCGCCGAGGTAGCCTGCCATGACCTGCGGGCCGCGCACCCACATTTCGCCCTCAGTGGCCTCGGCGAGGGTGTGGGGATCGCGGATGCTGATTTCCGTATCAGGCAGGGGGTGCCCGATCGCCTCCAAGGGGGTGCCGGGGCGCCATGCCAAGTGTGTTACCGGGGAGGACTCGGTGAGCCCAAAGCCCTGTATCACTCGCGCACCGGTGCGCTCTGCTGCGCGACGCGCCAACGCAGGATCAAGTGGCGCTGCTCCAGAGACGATCGTGGCGAGAGAGGAAAACTTATGCTCAGCCGGTGCCGATGCCAGCACAGCGGCCAGTGGCGGTGCAATGAAAGTAAGAGCAACATCGTGGCGATCATGGGCGGCGAGGAAAGAATCCTTAGCAAAATTTTGCGCTACCACCCGGGCGCGCATCGCTAGGGGAACATTCAGCAGCGCGGTTAGCCCGTAAATGTGGCTAAACGGCAGTACCGAAAGACACGTTTCCTCCGCCTGCAGAGGAAGCACCTGGGAAAATTGCTGAACATTGGCTGCGAGTGCGCGGTGAGGCAGCATCACTGCCTTCGGGGTGCCAGTGGTTCCAGAAGAAAACGGCAGGCAGGCAAGTTGCTCAGGAGAGATCTGCGGGGCCGGGCTCGGCAACGAACCACGCGGACGTACCACCTCCCGCACGTTCGTTTCATCCACCAGTAGCGACGCGGCGACGCTGCGGAGCATGGCGTCACGCTCGTCCGAACGAAGATGGAGGGGGAGAGGCGCGACGATTGCGCCAAGCTTCACGACGCCGTGGAACACCGTTGCAAAGTCCGCACCGTTTCCTAGTTGGACACCCACGACGTCATGCTGGCCGATACCTCGGGCGGCGAGCTGCGCCGCGCAGTCATCGACACGCTCCGCTAGCTGCGGGTACGTGAGCGTGAGATCTCCGGAGATCATCGCAGTGGTTTCGGGGAGCTCCCCACCGAACACAGCTTCATATAGGGACATCAGCTGGCCACCAACCTTTTCAATGCAGCTTTAGCGGTATCGGAACTTGTGGTCTCCCAGAAGGCAGGCATGGATCTGCGCAGGAAAGAACCATAACGTTTCGTCACCAACCGGTTATCCAACACGGCAACCACACCCCGATCAGTGACGTGGCGGAGCAACCGGCCCGCGCCCTGCGCCATCAGCAAAGCAGCATGAGTCGCGGCGACCTCCATGAACCCATTACGGCCTTCAGCATCGGCTGCTTCCTTTCGTGCCTGCAACAGCGGATCATCGGGGCGCGGGAACGGAATCCTATCAATGAGCACCAGTGAGCAGGCGCTGCCTGGAACATCCACGCCCTGCCACAGTGTTAAGGTGCCGAACAAGCACGAATTCTCATCGGCAGCAAACTTCGCCACCAGCGCACCCGTGGAATCATCACCTTGGCAGTAGACATCAAAAGGCAGGCGCAGCCGCATCGCTTCCGTCACCTGCTCCGCCGCGCGTCGCGAAGAAAACAAACCCAGTGTTCGGCCACCGGCAGCCATGATCAGTTCGTAGATCTCATCCAGGGTTTCTTGTGGCACGCCATCGCGACCCGGATCCGGAAGATGACGAGCAACGTACAAAATCCCCGATTTTGCCGGATCAAACGGAGTTCCCGCATCGAGGCTGTCCCATGATCCCTTGGGGAGCCCCCAGCTGGCTGCCATAGCATCAAAATTCCCGCCGATCGTCAGCGTCGCACTGGCCAAGATCACGGTCTGCTGCTCAAATAGCCGATTATGCAGCAGGCCAGCAACCGAAAGCGGTGCCACTCGCAGCACACTGCCGCGACGCTCATCGCGGCTCAGCCACACCACGTCAGAGTGCTGAGATGGGTCTGACTGGGCAAACACCTCCAGGGTGCGCACGATGGCGTCATGAAGATCCAACAAGTGGTTGCTGAGGGATTGTCGTTCGGCAAACCGCTCCGGCTGGTTCGCCGACTCACCGTCCGGGGCGCGTTGGATCGTGTCCCGCAGTGACCACAGCGCATCCTTAAGCGCAATCAAACTATGTTGGGCGGACTCTGGCATCTGCTTCCACCGTCCTTCTGGGGCGGTGAGGAAGGCGTCGTCAAGCTCTTTTGCTAGCTCCGACACCTTCTCTTCGCGCCCCTCTGCGCCCAACTTCCCAGCGCGCTTGGCCGTGAGATTCAGGGAGGTCACAGAAATTTCGTTGGTGGCAACCGCAGTGATACGGCCGTCGAGCTCGTGTGCCTCATCAATGACGACGACCTCGTGTTCCGGCAGGATATTGATGTCGGCGAGAGCATCGATTGCCAAAAGGGCGTGGTTGGTGACGATAATGTCCACGTCCTTCGTGGCGCGCCGGGCCTTCTCCGCGAAGCAATCCTCACCATGGGGGCAGCGACTCGCCCCGAGGCACTCGCGGGACGACACACTCAGCTGCCGCCAGGCCAGGTCCGGGACGCCGGGTTCCAAATGATCCCGATCGCCGGTCTCGGTTTCGGATGCCCACTCATGCAGGCGAGCCACATGTTTACCCAGCCAGGACAGCTCCTCCTCGTCGATCAAGGCGTCGGGGTCGTCTAGCTGGGACTGCGCGACCTTGTTCTGACACAGGTAGTTCTGCCGCCCCTTCATGATGGCAAACGTTGGCTTCTTCGGCAGCAGTGGCTCCAGCGCTTCTGCCAGTCGCGGTAGGTCTCGTTCCACGAGCTGGCGCTGCAGGGCGATGGTCGCGGTGGACACGATCACGGTAGTCCCCGTCTCCTGCGCGTGGCGGATCGCCGGCACAAGATACGCCAACGATTTGCCCGTGCCCGTACCAGCTTGGACAGCCAAGTGCCGTTCGTTTTCCATCGCCCGAGTCACCGCGTCAGCCATGCGGGCCTGGCCTTCACGACGCGTTCCCCCAAGCGCAGCCACAGCGGCGTTGAGCAGTTCACTGGTATCAGGGGCGGAAGTGGCAGACATGGCAACTTTCTTCAGAACAGGGATCCCATGGAAATACAGCTAGTGTAGCGTGCTTCGTTCACCGCTAACGGGCAACGACAAAACCGGCCATCCATGTCGGAGATGAGCTCCTTTGATACTCACCTAATCGGCATCTGGTGTCCTCAACCTCGACACCTGTGCCCAGGACACACAACTTGAATAACAAGGCCTGGGGTGGCTTGTTACCAAGGGGGATCTGTCTTATGAGTTAAGCCAAAGGTCGCAGTGTTCTGGGGCTTATGAAGCCAGCTGTTGGATTCTGCGTTCCTAGCTCGCTAAAACCCGGGAAGCGTTTCCCGGGTCTCGGCGCGTTTCCCGGCTGCACTTGTGATATTCGGGTGGCTTTTCTCCGAAACCCGGGAAATGCTTCCCGGGTTTTACGACGGAAGGGCAAGCCCCGGAGAGCTATGGATGCTCAATCCGGGGTTTGCGGGGTTGGCGGGGCGGCAGGGGAGATGATGCGGTGGTGAGCGCGAGGGCGATCATGGGGGACACCTTTACCTCGAGGTGACCGGATTGGGTACCAGTACTTTTCTGGCGCTTGTTACAAGTTCCCCACACAGTAGGGTCAAAATCCTACGAAACGGGTGTTGAGTGCAGGCTCGTCGCGTGAGAGCGCTAGGCCTTCCCATGGCAATGACACTAGTTGAGCGGCGAGATAATCGCGGGACTCGGTGAGCGTCGGTAGGCCTGCTACGACATGTCCGTCACGCATCAGCGGTACGGTCAGGTCGCGGACGTTGAGAGCTCCGATGGTGGGGGCGTCGGCGTCGAAGGGGGTGACGATCTCCTCGACGGCGGTGCCGGAGTTACGGGCGGCGCGGAAACCGCGTTTCGCCCCGCCGACAGATTTCTTGGAGCTGGAGCGTTTTGCTACCGGATGCCCGTCAACTTCTACCACTTTGTACACCATGGAAGCAGTCGGAGCCCCGGAGCCGGTGACCACGGAGGTGCCGACTCCGTAGATGTCGACTGGCTCGCCCCTCAGACCGGCAATGGCGAATTCGTCGAGGTCGGAGGAGACGACAATCTTGGTGTTGTGCGCACCTAGGTTATCGAGTTGCTGCCGGACGCGACGAGTGAGAATACCGAGGTCGCCGGAGTCGATGCGGACGCCGCCGAGCTCAGGGCCGGCGACCTTGATCGCGGTCTCTACACCTTTTTCAATGTCGAAGGTGTCAACCAGCAACGTAGTGTCCACGCCCTGGGATGCGATCTGGGAGCGGAACGCGGCCTCTTCGTTCGGGGTGCCGTCGTCGTTGACGTGGACAAGCGTCCAGGAGTGTGCGGCGGTGCCGGAAACAGGGATGCCGTAGCGGTGTCCGGCTTCGAGGTTGGAGGTGGCTTGAAAACCTGCGAGGTACGCGGCACGAGAGGCCGTGACCGCGGCGTACTCATGGGTACGGCGCGATCCCATCTCAATGATGGGGCGGCCACCGGCAGCAGTCACCATGCGGGCGGCGGCGGACGCGATAGCGGAGTCTGCGTTCATAATGGACAGGATGACGGTTTCGAGGATGACGCATTCGGCGAAGGTGCCCCGAACGGTGAGAATGGGGGAGTTAGGGAAGTAGAGTTCGCCCTCACGGTAGCCGTCAATGTGCCCACGGAACTTGAAATCCCTGAGGTAGGAGATGGTTTCTTCGTTGAGGAAGTCCAGTCCGTCCAGTTGTTCTTCGGTGAAGACATAATCTTCCACTGCGCTCAGGACCCGGGCGGTACCGGCGACCACACCGTAGCGGCGTTCGTTGGGCAGTCGCCGAGAGAATACTTCGAATGCGCATTGGCGGTGCGCGGTGCCGTCGGCAAGCGCGGCCTGCAACATGGTGAGTTCATACTTGTCTGTCAGCAGCGACGTGGAGCGCGCTGGTGGTAAGGACGAGGCGACGCCTGGGGCATGGGAGCTTGGTGTTGAAGAGGTCACAGAGGTTAGTGTAGACCACGCGGGGCTATTTCAGCAGGAAGTTTTCCGGCTTGTGAAGTGCCGGAGTCTAGGTGTGACAGCTAAGCTGGGGAACCATGAGTAATTGGTCACCGCATATGAGCACACCGTCGGCGCCGATGGCTTCGCCTGATCTTGAGGAAGTCATCGATGTTGACGTGATGACCAGCGAAAACCTGCCGTGGATGTGCATCGTCTGGGATGACCCGGTCAACCTGATGAGCTATGTCACCTATGTTTTTCAGACGGTGCTCGGCATGAGTCGCAAGCGCGCGACGGAACTGATGATGCAGGTCCACACGGAAGGGAAAGCGGTGGTCAGTACCGGCGAGCGCGACAAAGTGGAAGGCGACGTGAAGAAGCTGCATAAGGCTGGCTTGTGGGCGACGATGCAGCAGGCGGGATAAACATGGAAGCGTGGAAAAAGAAGAAATCCCTGCTTAAAGGGGCAAAGTACTCCGTGATTTTCGAGCCGATGGAACGGGAAGTGTTGGGGGACATGGCCGCTGCGGTAGCCGAGGCGCTGATTCAGCGGGCGCAGTCCGCCCCGAAGGATGAGCTCGCCGAACTCACTGGCATGACGTCTGGGCACAAGGAAGCCCCGTCAGATCCTGCGCTTGCCCGTCTGCTCCCCGATTTTGAGATGCAGGGGGATGAGGAATTCGAGGGCGATAACGCGTTGCTGCGGTCGTTGCACGAAAACGACATCTGCCGCGCAAAGCTAGAAAACCTCCAGGTCATTACGAGCGCGCTCGGCCCCGATGGCAGCGTCGCCGTGGTGGCGACAGAGGAGGAGGCTCACGCCTGGGTCGCTGGACTCAACGACATTCGCCTCTACGTTGCTTCTGGGGAAATCCGAGGCGGGGAGGCTGAGGAACAAGACCGCGACATGTTGGTGCAGTGGCTGGCGTACGCGCAAGAGTCGCTGCTCGACGTGATGATGGGGTAATGCAATGCTTACCGACGTCCAGGGCGTGCTGCTGGGGCACCGTAGCTTGGGGGATACCGGTGTGAGCGTAGTGGTAGTGCCGGACGGTGCCGTCGCTGCTGTTGATGTTCGTGGTGGCGGGCCGGGTACCCGGGAAACCGACCTGCTGGAGCCCCACAACACAGTGCAGCAGGTGCACGCCGTGTGTCTCTCCGGCGGATCGGCTTTTGGACTCGCCACCGCAGATGGTGTCATGAAAGCCCTGGAAGAACGGGGTATTGGGTTCCCCGTCATCCGGGATATTCGCGTTCCCATCGTGCCGGCCGCAGTGATCTTTGATCTCCTGGTTGGCGACGCTACCCACCGGCCCACCGCCGAGGACGGTTACGCTGCCGTCCAGGACGCCTTTGCCGGGCCGTCCACCTCCTCGGGTTCCGTCGGCGCCGGATGCGGTGCCACCGCTGGAGTGCTGCGCGGTGGCTTCGGCCAAGCCTCGCTCAAAGTCGGCGAGTACACCATCGCAGCAGGGGTGGTAGCTAACCCCGTTGGGGCAGTGGTGGACAAGGACACCGGTAGGTTCTGGGGAGCGCCGGAATTAGCCGTCGATAAGGCGCGCTTTGCTGCCTTGAAGGGGTTGGAAACCAAGCTCAACACGACGATCGGTGTGATCGTGACTGATGCGCCGGCGACCAAAGCGCAGGCTAAGCGCCTCGCAATGGCCGGACACGACGGCCTCGCCCGCGCGGTCCGCCCTGCGCACTCGCCCCTTGACGGCGATACCCTGTTCACCCTCTCCACCGGCTCCGGCGAGGGCGTGTCGCTGGAAGACATGATCGCCCTGTCCACAGCGTCGGCTGATGTCGTGTGTGCAGCGATTATCGACGCTGTAGTTCATGCCACGAGTGGGTATGGACTGGAGTGTTATCAGGGGCTCAGAGGAGATCAATAACATGTACCAGTACAACACGGCCAAAAGAGATACCGGCTTTCGCCGTGCAGTGAGCTGGGTAATGGCTTATCTGCTGGTGATATGGGTTGTCCATATTTTCAGCGTGATTACCGGTGGTTGGATTAGCGGATTCGGTATTCACCCGAGGGATATAAGTTCCTTACCATATATTTTCACCGCACCATTTCTGCACGTATCGTTTTCCCACCTTATTTCCAATAGCGTGCCTGGGGCTATTTTTATCTTCTTGATTGCGCTTTCTGGCAATCGCGTCGTGGTGGAAGTGTCACTGATCGCCATGGTCATTGGCGGTTTCGGAACATGGGTCTTTGGTGGTTGGGGAACTAACCATATTGGCGCGTCGGGGCTTATCTACGGCTGGTTGTCCTATCTAATTATCCGTGGCCTCTTCAACCGACATTTCGGCCAAGTTGCGCTGGGAATCGTGCTGGCATTTTTCTACGCGGGCTACATTTGGGGCGTATTTCCCAACGAACCTGGGATCAGCTGGCAAGCTCATCTCTTTGGGGCCATTGGTGGTGTTATAGCCGGAGCGACGATCACGTCTGACGATCCGATAGCTCTGATACAAAAACGGCAACAAAAGCGTTTGGAGCGCCGAGGCAGGTAGCATAACAACGATATGACTAGTACTCCGAGCCCAGGCGCCCCCATCGGCATTTTCGATTCCGGAGTTGGTGGCCTCACCGTTGCGCGTTCCATCATGGATCAGCTGCCACACGAATCGATCATCTACATCGGCGACACCGCAAACGGCCCCTACGGTCCGCAGCCGATCCAAAAGGTGCGCGAACACGCCACCCGCATCGCAGACGAGCTGGTGGAACGTGGCTGCAAAATGATCGTTATCGCCTGCAACACGGCGACAGCGGCGTTCCTCAGGGATGCCCGCGAGCGTTACGACGTCCCCGTGGTCCAAGTGATCCTGCCCGCGGTACGACGCGCAGTTGCCACCACGCGCAACGGCAAAGTTGGCGTCATCGGCACGCTCGGAACGATCAACTCGGGCGTGTACCAGGACATGTTTGAGGCTGCCCCGAATATCGAATGCGTGGCGGCACCGTGCCCACGCTTTGTCGACTTCGTGGAACGTGGCATCACCTCCGGGCGTCAAATCTTAGGTGTCGCGGAAGCGTACTTGGAGCCATTGCAAGCAGCGGGCGTCGATACGCTTGTGCTTGGTTGCACACACTATCCGCTGCTCTCCGGCGTCATCCAACTGGCGATGGGGGACAACGTCACCCTCGTATCCAGTGCGGAGGAAACCTCCAAAGACGTGCTGAAGGTCCTGAGCCAAACAGACATGCTCGCAGACCCAGAAATCCACGGACCGCCCACCCGCAGCTTCGAATCGACCGGTGACCCGGACAAGTTCGCGCTGCTCTCCGAGCGTTTTCTTGGTCCCGGCATCACTGAAGTATCGTCACATACTAAGGTTTAAAGGTGAAGGAATGCTTCACAAAACCAATCGAGACATGAGAAAGTTACAGTATGAAGCTGACCATACTTGGCTGTAGTGGAAGCACCGGCGCCCCAGACAACCCCGCGTCGGGATACCTGGTTCAGGTTGATAACGCCCCTGGTGTGATGCTCGATTGTGGCCCAGGCGTGCTTGCCAAAGTGCAAGAGTTCGCCAATCCAGCAGAACTGCATGTGGCACTCAGCCATCTTCACGCCGACCACTGCCTGGACATACCCTCGCTGATGGTGTGGCGTCGCTACCACCCCGTCGCGCCGTCAGCCGGAAGGAACCAGCTAGTGGGGCCCGCGGACACCGTGAACCACCTCGGGCCACTCAGCCTCGAAGGCGAGGATGACTACTCAGACTCCTTCGCCTTCACCCCATGGACTGCCCGAGTCCCACACATCGTCGACCGCGTCCAAATCACCCCTTACCCAGTGATCCACCCCGTGGAAACCTACGGCCTGCGCGTCACGGAAGCAACCACCGGAAAGACCATCGCCTACTCCGGCGACAGTGCCTACACCGACTCCCTCATCGAATGCGCACGCGACGCCGACCTCTTCCTATGCGAAGCCACCTGGGGAGACAGCTCCCTCGGCAAACCCGCGGACATGCACATGAGTGGCGCCGAAGCCGGGCTCATCGCCTCCCGTGCAGGGGCGAAAAAACTCGTCCTCATCCACATCCCACCATGGGCCGACCCAGAAGCAGCGCTGCGCAGTGCCCAAGAAAACTTCGACGGTGAAGTCATCGTCGGGGAGTCTGGAATGGAGTTTCAGTTGTAGCACCCCGGAATTTAGCGTACGGATGGGATGAAAATTGGCTTGAACGTCCGTTTCGTACGCTAAATTTGGCGGGTAGTGTCTATGACATGACTTCCTTTACTCGCGCTGATGGTCGCGCGCTCGATGAAATGCGTCCTGTCAAGATCACTCGTGGTTTTACCACCAACCCGGCGGGCTCGGTGCTCGTTGAGTTCGGCAACACCCGCGTCATGTGTACTGCCTCTGTTGAGGAAGGCGTGCCACGCTTTAAGAAGGATTCCGGCGAAGGCTGGCTGACCGCGGAGTATGCCATGCTCCCTGCCGCTACCCACGATCGTATGCCGCGCGAATCGATGAAGGGCAAGGTCAAGGGCCGTACCCACGAGATTTCTCGCCTCATCGGTCGCTCCTTGCGCGCTGCGATTGATCTGAAAGAGCTGGGCGAGAACACCATCAACATCGACTGCGACGTGCTCCAAGCCGACGGCGGCACTCGCACGGCCTCCATCACCGGCGCATATGTGGCACTTGCCGACGCCATCGCCGTCCTCAAAACCCGTGGCGTGGTCCCCGGAAACCCACTCTTGCCTCCCGTGGCCGCCGTATCCGTGGGCCTTATCGACGGCAATGTCTGTCTCGACCTGCCGTACGAGGAAGATTCCCGTGCAGAGGTGGACATGAACGTGGTCATGACTGAATCCGGCCAGTTCGTGGAAATCCAGGGCACCGCCGAGCACGGCACCTTTACCCGCGAGCAGATGAATGCATTCCTGGACACGGCTGAGAAGGGCCTACATTCCCTGATCGCCGCCCAGAAGGCCGCTCTGGAGTTGTCACTGTAATGCGTCTCTACCTGGCATCGAACAACAAAAAGAAGGCCGGCGAGCTGGCACGCGTCCTGGAAGCCGCAGGAATAGCTGGAGTAGAGATCCTGCTGACCAGCGACGTTCCCTCCTATGAGGAACCGGTAGAAGACGGCCGCACTTTCGAGGATAACGCGCTGATCAAGGCGCGCGCCGGGATGAAGGCGACCGGGCTGCCGACGCTTGCCGACGACTCTGGCCTAGCCGTGGATGAACTCAACGGAATGCCAGGTGTGCTCTCCGCACGTTGGTCCGGTGGACATGGGGATGACGAAGCCAACAATGACCTGCTCTTCGGTCAGATGGCGCACGTCCCCGACGAGCGACGTGGCTGTGGCTTCGTGTCCGTCTGTGCCCTCGTGCTGCCATCGGGTGAAGAACATGTGGCGCGCGGTGAATGGCGTGGCATGCTGCTCCGAGAGCGACGGGGCGAAGGCGGCTTCGGATACGATCCGCTGTTCTTGCCTGACGACGCCGACGGTCGCGCTTCCGCCGAGTTAACCGCCGAGGAAAAGGACGCCCGCTCTCATCGCGGAAAGGCACTAGCTGAGCTAGTGCCTGTGATCCGTTCGCTGCAGTAGTTAGTTCAGTAGCCCTGCTTCCCGCACGATCTTTTCGATCGCGTTGCGGGAAGCATCGTCGGCAATAGGGGCCAGTGGCGCGCTCATGATGTTGGTCTTGATCACGCCCATGAGCTCAAGGGCCGTCTTGAATGAGCCGACACCGGCAGCCGGGCCAACCTTGCCGATCGGGGTGAAGACGATCTCGAACAGCTCGGCTAGCCGATCCTGTTCCACCTTCATCCGATCCCAATCGCCTGCCTGGAAGGCTTTCCACATCCGGACGTAGCCGGACGGGTCCACGTTGCCGAGGCCGGGGACGCAGCCGTCGGCTCCCGCGAGGTAAGCCCCGTCGACCACAACCTCATGGCCGGTGAGCACCGTCAGTGGGGATCCTGCCTTCTTGTTGAGCATGCACAAGCGGCGGAAGGAGACATCGTCACCGGAGGAGTCCTTTACTCCCTGGAGGACCCCTTCGGTGGCGAGTCGTACCAGCAGTTCCGGGGCAAGTTTGCTGTGGACACACACTGGGATGTCGTAGGCGATGATCGGCAACGTGGTAGCGGCGCGCAGCGCCCGGAAGTGAGCCTCGATTTCTGCTGGTCCAGTGATGGCATAGAACGGGGCAGTAGCAACGACTGCCTGCACGCCGAGGGCTTCGGCCCGGCGGATGTGTTCGATGACGCGGTTGGTCTGGGTATCGATGACGCCAGCGTAAACAGGGCAGCGGCCGTCGACAAGTGCGACTACCTTCTCAATGACCTGGTCGCGGACGGTGTCGTTGAGGAACGCGACCTCGCCAGACGAACCCAGCACGAAGATGCCATCGACACCTGCGCCGACGAGCCGTTCGACAAGATTGCCGAAGGACTCGTAATCAACGTCACCGTTTTCATGCAGTGGGGTGAGCAGTGGGGGAATGATTCCGGAAACAATTCCGTTCATGATGATCGATACTTCCTTAGAGCAAAGATGGGGTGGCCGCGAGCAACGTGCGGGTGTATTCCTGCTGCGGCGTCGCGAAAAGGGCTTCTGTGGGCTGCTGTTCAATGATTTCGCCCTTGAGCATCACGCACATGCGGTCCGCGATGTAGCGCACTGTGTTGATGTCATGGGAGATGAACACCAGGCCGAGACCAAGTTCGGAACGAAGATCAGTCAACAGGTTGAGCACCTGAGCTCGAACCGAGACGTCCAGAGCAGAGGTAGGCTCGTCAGCAATAATCAGGTCAGGCTCCAATGCGAGAGCACGGGCGATAGCCACGCGCTGGCGCTGGCCACCAGAGATCTGGCGGGGCAGCACATCAAGCGCCGACTGGGGCAGACCAACCAGGTCCAGCAGAACTTGCACTCGCTTCAACCGAGTGGACTCGTTGCCAATGTGGTGGACGCGCAGTGGGTCGAGCAGCTGTTCCTTAACAGTCATGCGCGGATTGAGCGCCGTAGCTGGATCCTGGAACACCATGGAAATGGACCGCCCCAGTTCCTTACGCATCCGGCTTGAGTGCTTCAATGGCTTGTCGTGGAAGAACACCTGGCCACTGGTAGGCTTTTGCAACCCAACCATCACACGGGCCAGCGTCGACTTGCCACAGCCGGATTCGCCGACGATTCCGACAACCTCTTTTCGATCCACCCAGAAATTCACGTCCTTGTTGGCATGAACCGTATCTGGCCGGAACAGCTTGCCGGTGCGCGTCTTGTGGATGACATTGACATCCTTGAGTTCAATAATTCGTTGTGACTTCTGCGTAGGCATGATCACTTCTCCTTCGTGGAGCGTGCCGCGTAGGCATCGTCAGTTGCGGCGAAGAAATGTGTGGTGGAACCAGCAACAGCTCGCGGTAGCGGGCGCTGCCCAATACCAAGCTCTGGGTGGCTGGAACGAGGCGCAAACCGGTCGCCGTCGACAAAGTCGCGTGGGCTTGGCACGGTGCCAGGCACCTGGTACAGGCGGTCCGCACCAGCTTCGATGGACAACACGGCGCCGAGCAGACCACGGGTGTACTCGTGGTGTGGGTCCGCAAGCAGCTCACGGGTATTGCCCCGCTCAACCACCTGACCGGCGTACATAACCGTGACCTTGTGCGCGAGCTTCGCGACCAAAGCCAGGTCATGGCTGACAAAGATCATGGAGAACCCGAGCTTCTCCCGCAGTTCATTGAGCAGATCGACCACCTGGTGCTGGACCGTCACGTCAAGCGCTGTGGTGGGCTCATCAGCGATCAGCAGGCGGGGATTACGGGTCAGCGCCATGGCAATGAGGACGCGCTGCCGCTGACCACCGGACAGCTCATGCGGGTAGGACTTCAGCGTACGGACCGGATCCAAGCCGACCAGCTCCATCAGCTCCTCGGCGGTACGCTTACCGCCACGACGGATCAGCTGCTGCATCTGGGTACGAATCAGCATGGACGGGTTCAAAGAACTGAGCGCATCCTGGTAGATCATTGCCATGTCATGGCCACGCAACGCATTACGCTGCTCCGGGGTCATATCCAGCAGGTTCTTGCCTGCGTACAGGATCTCACCAGTGATACGAGCCGTTGGTGGGAGCAGACCCATGATGCACATGGCGATCAACGACTTGCCACAGCCCGACTCGCCCACCAAACCCATGGTCTCTCCGGGAGAGACTTCAAAGCTGACGTGGTCGACAATATTGACATCGCCGTGTGCCTCCGGGAATGCGATGCACAGGTCCTTCACCTGGATCAGTGGTTCTTCGCCACGGGTGTAGACCAGGCGTCGGTTCTCTGCCGTTTCGGCATCATGCAGTTTGGCAAGGGAAACGTCCAGGGCTTCGCGGGCTTCAGCGTCGGAAAGCGAGCCCAGCGACTTGGCGGTGTTGATGCTTGGGTCGTCATCGTGAACTCGTACGGTTCGCTTAATGCGTGGCGACGCCATGGCATCAGTGAGGCCTTCGGAGAGAATATTTAGCGCGAGCACAGTGATCAGAATCATCAGGCCGGGGAAGAACGTAGGCCACCATGCACCAGTAAGTAGCAATTGCTTGCCGTCGGAAAGGATGTTGCCCCAGGAAGGCAGTGGTGGCTTCACACCAGCGTTAATGAAGGACAGCGATGCCTCAAACACGATTGCGTCTGCCACCAGCACCGTAGCGAACACTGCAATCGGAGCAATAGTGTTGCGAGCAACGTGCTTCAACAAGATGTGGGGAATGCTGGCGCCCATCACCTTCGTTGCAGAAACGTAGTCCTCGCCGAACTCCGACAAGACGTTAGCGCGCACCACACGGGACAGCTGCGGCACGTACAGGAAGCCGATAGCAAAGACCAGCACCGGGAGGGAGTTGCCGAACACGGCCACGAACACGGCGGCCAGTGCGATGCCAGGGAAGGACATGATGATGTCCAAAATACGCATCAGGATCTCAGACACGACCTTGCCAGCAGTAGCCGCGATGGAACCGAGAACAGCAGCGATAGCGAGCGCCGACAGCGTAGCGCACAGGCCAATGATCAGGGACGAACGGGAACCGTAGACGACACGGGAGAAAATATCACGTCCAATAGCATCAGTGCCGAACCAGTGTTGCGCACTCGGCGGCTGCACCGGTATATCCGATTCGAGCGGGCTGTAACCGGCGATGAGCGGGGCGAAAAGCGCCATCAATGCGACCAAAGTCAGGAACCCGAGGGCAATCTTGGACGCGATAGGCAGCGCAGCAATGCCCTGGAACCGCTGCCCGGCGCGGGACTCTAATTGGTGGGTAAGTTTTCTACGCATTAGATGCTCCTGATGCGTGGGTTAACGAGGACATAGAGCATGTCAACGATGATGTTGATGATGATGAAGGCAATGGCCACGGTGAGAGTGACACCCTGCACGAGGTAAACGTCATTGCGGGTAACACCATCAAGAATGAGCTGGCCCATAGCCTGGATGTTAAAGATGATTTCGATAATGACTGCGCCACCCATGAGGTAGCCTACGCGCAGGCCGAGGACAGTAATCGGGGTAATGAGTGCGTTGCGCAAGACGTTGCGGGAGATGACCTCTGCCTTAGGGATACCCGAACCGATGGCGGTGCGAACATAGTCCTTATCAAGCTCCTCTACCATGGCGGTGCGAACCACGCGGGTGAGGGAACCGGCCACCGGGACCGCGAGTGCGAATGCCGGCAAGAACATGTTGTTGAGGTAGACCGCGGGGTTTTCAGCGAATGGGACCCAGGCCGTGATGAGGGCAGGGAAGAATCCCAGACCGCCGGGGATGGTGCCGAGCCATTGGATGAGCAAGATAGCAAGCCAGAACGATGGGGTTGCTAGCGAAGCAATAGAGATGACGCGGATGATCTGGTCAGGCCATTTGTCGCGGTAAAGAGCGGCAATAACACCAAAGGTGAGGGAGAGTACCGCGGCGATAATGAGACCCAGGAACGTGAGTTGCAGCGTGATGGGGAAGGCCTTAGCCACAACTTCGGTGACTGATGCGTTGCCGGTGGTGGTGCCAAGATCACCGTGCAGCATACCGGTGAGGAAGTTCCAGTAGCGTACCAGTAGTGGGTCATTAAGTCCGTGGGTTTCGCGGTATTGTTCGAGGGCTTCCAGCGAAGCTGATTCACCGAGAGCAAGACGGGCAGGATCCGCAGGGCTAAAGGACATAATAAAGAAGACCAGGAAAGTCACGCCCAGAACCATGATTGGGAGCGCCACCAGCCTTCTTCCGATAAGGCGGATGAGGTTTGACATGTGCTGTCCTTAAGATCTGGTTGAGTTCTCGCCCAGTTTCTTGTTGTAGGGCAGCCCTCAACATCAAAGTAAGAGTTCCGGATTCCGGCCGGGAATCATCCCGCTGACATTGCGCGGGCCGTACCCGGCCGGAATGCGAATGCTGGATTCAAAAAGCTACTTTGTGGTAGCTACATCCAGGAAGGAAAGTCCAGTGAGAGAAATCGGCTTGAAATCAATCAGAGTGGACTTGTCCCATGCAGTGGTGCTCTTGCGGTGGAACAGTGGGTACAACGGGATGTATTCCGAAAGCTTGTCAAAGAGCTCGGCCCACTTTTGCTCTTGGACTGAGGAATCCAGGGCTTTAAGGCCCTCATCCAGCAGCTTCTGGACTTCGTCGTAGCTTTCGCTGCCCTTCCAGTGCATGCGGCTGTCGGTCCAGGTGTCACCGGCGTACCACCAGCGCATCAGCAGGTCCGGGTCGGAACCGAAGACGGATGGATCACCAGGGGCGATGACGACATCGTAGGCTTCTGGTTTGCCGTCGATGGTGTTATATACATCGGAGGACTTCTTTTCGGTGAATTCCACCTTCAGGCCGACGCCAGTTAGGGACTGCTCGATGAGCGGGGTGCACTTCTTTACCCAGTCGTGGTCAGTGCACAGCAGGCGCATCTCCTTCAGGCCAGTTTCGGCGAAGAGCTCACGGGCCTTTTCTGGCTTGTAGGTGTAGACGGTCTTGGCTTGCTTGTAGCTTGGGTGCTCCTTGTGGAGGAAGCTGGTAGCTGCAGTAGCTTGGCCGAGCATGCCGGTTTCAATGATCTTGTCCATGTCGAGGGCGTACATGAACGCCTGGCGGTTCTTGAGGTCATTGAACTTGCTGCCTGGGTCGCAGTTGAACATGGCAAACAGCAGTCCGAAGCCTTGGACAGATTCCACGGTGGATACTGCCTTGAGTTGCTCGACGGAAAGGTATGGCACCGAGTCGATAGCCTGAACAGTCTTGGACTGGATGGCGTTGGTGCGGGTGGAGGCATCAGGGATGATCTGCCACGTCATCTTCTTGGCCAATGCTGGGCGTGGGCCGTTGTAGGCTTCGAAGCGTTCGAACTGGATGGTCTTAGAAGTGCCGCCGTTGTCGGTCATCTTGTATGGGCCCGAACCAACTGGGTTGGCTGCGAAAGCGTCGGCATCTGCTTCGACGGCCTTCTTTGGCACGATCTTGACTACTGCCAGGCGGTCAGCGAAGACGCCGGTTTCGTGGGAGAGGGTGAATTCGACGGTCTTGTCGTCCTTAGCAGTGACCTTCTCAATGAACGGGATGAAGGAAGCGTAGAGGGACTTGTTTGCTTTGTCGAGGACTCGTTCGAAGGAGAACACCACGTCGTCCGCGGTGACGGGGCTGCCGTCGTGGAACTGTGCACCATCGCGGAGGGCGACTTCGGCTGTGGTTCCGGTGGCTTTAGGCATTTCCTTTGCCAGTGCGGTGGTGACCTTGCCGGTGGCAGGGTCCATTTCCGTGAGGCCTTCAAGGGTGTGCCAGTTTGCTGCAACTGTGAGGGCTGCGGTGGTGTTCATTGGGTCGTAGCCGTTGGTTCCCAATTCGTAGGAGATGGCTGCGGTGAGGGTGCCATCTGGGTTCTTGGAATTAGGATCCGCTGCTGGAGCATCGCTGCCACCGTTTTGAGCTGGGGTGGCACAGGCGGCCAGGGTTGCGGAGAAGCCGGCGGCTGCGCCGATCACTCCGGAGATTTTCATGAAGTCGCGGCGGGAGTATGCGCGGGTCATGGTTCTTCCTTTCGGGGTTGTCCCGTATTGGGTGAGAAGGGAGATATCTGAATCTGTACTGCCAAGAAGGCTTTCTTTTTTGATATCTACATCATATGTCAGACGTCTGATGTTGTGAAGGTTTTCTGTTAAAATAAAACATGAAAACAAACACAGAGTGTGCCTTTAGGCGGTCATTGGAATTCGGGCGTGTGTGCCGGACCGGTGATCGGCCCTTAGTTAAAGGAAAATCGATGTCAAAGGTGCTTGGAAAACACAAGCTCAATCCGACAGCTTCTGCGATTGAGGATTACATTCGCGATCATGCTCTAAAGCCTGGTGATGTGCTTCCTTCCGAAGCGGCCCTGTGTGAGATGTTGGAAGTCTCACGCAGCTCGATCCGCGAGGCGATGCGTACCTTGTCGTCGCTTGATGTGGTGGAAATTCGACACGGCCACGGCACGTATGTCGGCCAGATGTCGCTTGCGCCCTTGGTGAACGGTTTGACGCTTCGCCTGACGATTGACCAAAAAAGCGCATTGCTCAACCTCAAGCAAGTGGTCGACACGCGAATCGCCTTTGACCAGTTCAATGCGCGGAAACTCATTGAAGCGTACCGTCATCATTCCACGGATCGGTTGCGTGAAATCGTCGCGGAAATGCAGCAGTGTTTCGAAAACGGCGAGTCTATCGCCGTGGCCGACGGAAAGTTCCATGAAGAGCTAAATGCGAAGCTGTCCAACCAGCTGATCCAGGAGCTCTACATGGCGCTGTGGCAGGTGCATACGGAAGCGATCCCGCAGTTCCATCTGGATCGGGGGAAGGACTTGCGGGAAACCGTCGATGCGCACCTGAGCATGGTTGAAGCGATTGAGGCTGGCGATGAGGCGCGGTTGCTGCAAACTATCGATGATCACTACGGACCGCTGAAGCGGATGATTGATGAGAAAATCAATGACTAACTTTGCCTGCATAGATATAGGTGGCACGAAGATTGCTTATGGGCTTGTCGACGCCGCAACGCCCACCACGGTCACCGCAGTAGGGCGCACACCGACCCCAAAGTGCGACGTCATGGAGACGGTGGTGACGGTTGTTCAGGAATTACAGCGGCAGGCTCAGCTCCGTGGCGTGTCGATAGATGCGATCGGAGTGGGAGCCCCTGGGGTGATTGATCCGGTCGCCGGGACAGTGGTTTCTTCTGGCCCCACGATGTCGGGCTGGGCTGGAACTGACATCGCCGCAGCGCTCACTGCCCATTTCCCTGTTCCTGTTGGCATACATAACGACGTTCGCATCATGGGCCTCGGGGAAGCTGTCTATGGCGCTGGACAAGGTTTTTCCAACATTCTCTTTGTCAGCTTGGGAACAGGGGTGGGAGGAGCGCTCGTGCGAGGGGGCCGACTCCTTGACTCACCTCACCACACGGCGGGTGAACTCCGCGGCATCATTGGACGGGGGCCTGATGACAAAGCCTGCTCGGTGGAAGATTTCGCGTCTGGTCCCGGTTTGGCACGCTCCTACAACACCCAAACTGGTTTGGTTCTCGCGCTTCCTGAAATCATGCAGCGCTATCATGCAGGGGAAGATACTGCACGAGCTGTCATTGACCACAACATGTTCGCGTTAGGTGAAGCACTGGCTGGTTTTGCCTCCGCCGTCGATGTTGATGCCCTCATTATCGGTGGTGGGGTAGGCACTATTGGTGCTCCGATCCTCACCCCGCTAACAGAAGGTTTCCGGCGGCATGCGTTGCACCCCGTCGACACGATTCCCATCCTCCCGGCTCAACTTGGCACCAATGCACCATTGGTCGGGGCCGGATACCTGGCTCACTTGGCTTATAAAGGAGAATAACTAATGGAAAGTAAAGCTTTTTTGGAAGCTATTCGTGGCAGCCTCATTGTCTCCGTCCAAGCTCCGGACGGGCACCCGCTGCGCGACACCCGAACAATGTCATTCTTGGCTAAAGCCGCCGAAGCCGGCGGAAGCACTGCGATCCGCTGCGGCGGTTACGGCGGGCTCGCAGATATCCGTGCGATTGTCGACGCTGTCGATCTTCCCGTCATCGGACTCACGAAAGAAGGCAACGTCGGGGTGTACATCACTCCCACGGTTGCGTCAGCAGTGGCCGTTGCCGAAGCAGGGGCAACCGTAGTCGCAATAGACGCCACCCTCCGGCCTCGCCAGGACGGTTCCACTTTCGCCGACCAGGTCGCTGCGGTACACGAGGCTGGGGCATTAGCGATGGCTGACATCGCTACCCCAGAGGAAGCCGTCGCGGCACATGAGGCCGGCGCTGATCTGATTTCCACCACCTTGGCCGGTTACACTGAGCATCGGGAGAAAACCACTGGTCCAGACCTTGACCTGATCAAGGAAATCCGAGCACGACTCGGAAATGATGTCTTCCTGATCGGTGAGGGCCGGTTCCACACCCCAGAACACGTTCGCCAGGGGCGCGCTGTGGGGGCGGATGCCTTGATCGTCGGAACCGCAATCACCGACACCGCATGGATCACCCAGCAATTCGCGGAGGCCGCACATGACTGAGTCGTTCATCGCGGACGTGGTGCTCCCCGGAAACCGCCTGGGGGTGCACGACATTACGGTTGCCGATGGGGTGATCGTGGGGCTGGACCCCGTCGATAAGCCAGCGCAACAGGTCGTATTCCCCGGCCTCGCGGACCTGCATAACCACGGCGCAGTGGGGGAGTCCTTCCCCAACTCCGACCTCGCGGGCTGCCTCACCGCCGCGCAGTACCACCGCGCGCATGGCTCCACCACGCTGCTTGCTTCGACAGTGTCTCTACCTGCCGAACGGCTCCTGCCACAGCTCAGCGTGCTTGCCGACGTCGCCGAACAAGGAGCCATCGACGGTATCCATGCGGAAGGCCCCTTCATCAACACCTGTAGGTGTGGCGCCCAAGACCCTGTCGCGATCATCCCCGGTGACCCGGACCTGCTGCAGCAAATGATCACGCAGGCTCGAGGCCACCTGCGCTCGATCACGTTTGCTCCAGAAACGGCACATGCACACGAACTCATTGACATCTGCGCAGAGCACAATGTCATTGTGTCCTTTGGCCACACTGACGCGTCCGCCGAAGCTACCGCCTCAGCCATCGGCTACGCGGTCAGCCGAGGCGCGACCATCACCGCAACACACCTGTTCAACGCCATGCCTCCACTGCACCACCGAAAGCCCGGAGCGGTAGCAGCCCTCTTGGAAGCAGCAGGAGCAGGGGACGTGACCGTCGAGCTGATCGCCGATGGGGTGCATCTCAACGACAAAACAGTAGATATGGTGCTCGGTCTGGTCGGGCCAGCGCACGTCACCTTCGTCTCTGATGCGATGGCTGCCGCAGGAAAAGCAGATGGCCAGTACATGTTAGGAGCCCTCGACGTCACCGTTGCAGATGGCATTGCTCGGCTCACCACCTCCGATGGGACCGAGGGAGCAATTGCCGGTGGCACCACACGAGTGTTTGACCAATTGCGACGTGCAGTGCGTGCCGGTCACTCATTACCCGACGTCCTGACCGCATGTACCAGCGGCCATCACCTGTTGGGCAAATCACACCGAGCCACGATCGAGGCGGGCACTCCCGCGAACTTTATTGTGTGCGATAACGACTTAACCATCAACCGAGTATTTCGGGAAGCGGAAGAAGTAGGTTAACCCATGGAAATCGTCATCACGGAACGTCCAGAAATCGTTGCCGCGGACATCATCGAAAAATACGCGCGGGAAGGAAAGACTTTAGGTCTGGCCACCGGCTCAACACCGCTCAAGACCTACCAGGAGCTGATTCGTCGCCACAAGGAGGAAGGCCTCAGTTTCGCCCAATGCCAGGCTTTTCTCCTTGACGAATACCTCGGCCTGCCCCGGGAGCATGAGCAAAGCTACTATCGCACCATCCGGCGGGAATTTACCGACTCGATCGACATTGAGGACAGTGCCGTCCACAGCCCGGACGGGACTGCAGCAGATCCAGTCGCTGCAGGCAACCGCTACGACGAAGCAATCAAAGCGGCCGGTGGAATTGATATGCAGCTGCTAGGCATTGGAACGGACGGGCACATCGGTTTCAACGAGCCCGGATCCTCGCTAGCTTCCCGAACCCGAGTTAAGACCCTGCACCCCCAAACAATCAGGGATAACGCCCGCTTTTTCAACAACGACGAATCCCAGGTGCCCCACCACGTTCTCACCCAGGGCCTCGGGACCATCCTCGAAGCAGGGCACCTGCTGCTCATCGCAACAGGCGCCGGAAAATCGGAGGCGGTTGCCGCCCTAGCTGAAGGACCAGTGGCGGCGGTCTGCCCGGCCTCAGTGCTGCAGCTGCACCCCCACGCCACAGTTGTGCTCGACCCCGACGCAGCAGCTGGTCTCAAACACAGTGAGTACTATCGCTTCGCCGTGGACAACAAGCTAGCCGGGCAAGGGTATTAAAGCTGGAACTGGGCGGTCACTTCCTTACGGCGACGGTGCTCAGCCACAAACGACAGGAACGGGATCGTGCCAGCGAGCGCGGTGGTGACCCACTTCAGTGGTTCCCACCGCGCATTGATTCCAAGGTTGACGGTGGTCAGCAGGTAAATCATGTAGAACACGCCGTGCGCCTGCGCGACATAGAAGAACCACCCCGGAGCATCGGCCGGTGACGGCAAAATGAGGTACTTGTAGATCATTTCGGCGACCAAAATCAGCAGCCAAATACCGGTGACAAACGCCGCAATAGAGAAGAACCGCAAAGCCTTAGCCACTCGAGCTTGCCGGTCGGGATGCACCTGGGGGGTTGTCATGAATTTCTCCTTCGTCTACGAGGTTCATTTTGTGCGTTGAACTCTTCAACATTCATTGTGGGGCGCTCGGGGAGGAAAGATTCATCAATCTCCGTGACCTCAGCCTTACGCTGCTTCTCTAACTCCACAGGGGACATCCCAGTTTCCGAGTACTCGTTTTCCAACTGGATATAACGCCGGTACGCATACACAATGAAAGCTCCGAAAGCCGGCCATTGAATCGCATAGCCAAGATTCTGGAAAGTGCCAGTTCCGGCCCGGAATCGTGTCCACTGCCAGTAGGCAAGCCCCAAAGTGGCTGCCACTGCGAGAGTGAGAAACACAATATGGGTTACCCGCACCTTTTTCCTCTTGCGGGGAGGCTGCTCATTCAACTCGACATCGTCACTCACAAAGAAACAGTCTACCTGTTGTGCCTGGAAGAGCCACGATTCGGTAACTAGCTATCGAATGTGTATCATGTGAGAAAACCAAGGGCTTGTGGCGGAATTGGCAGACGCGCTGGATTTAGGTTCCAGTGTCTTCGGACGTGGGAGTTCAAGTCTCCCCAGGCCCACAGTTGTTCAGGAAGCGGGCCCCCGTTGGTGGGGCCCGCTTTTTGCATCGGCGCACCGTAGGGTTAAGTACAAGGGCGCGGAAATAGAGCGTACGGATGGGATGTTTCGCGCCTTAAAAATCCCATCCGTACGCTCGATTTCCGTGTCCTGATATGAAGGCGTGGAGATGCGCCGTCCACTAGGGCTCTCTTTTACAGGCCACATTGGGGCGGGAAGATGTCCCCGGTACGATGGGTTCCACTATGAGTATTTCCAGGCATATTGATGAATATGTAGCGGAGCATGGCATCACTCCTTCTGATGAGGTGGTGCCTGAAAATGAATGTCAGGTTTTTGATGGTGCGGTCGCTGACTCGGTGCAAAAGCTGGCTGAGGTTCGCGAAAACGTCGCAAAGGTGTTGAACAACCCTTAACTACCCCCAAAATAGGGCGCTTTCACAAAATCTAGTTTTGGGAAAGAAAATAACCGTCCAACTGCGAAAATGAAACCGAAAGATTTCGACACGCTAACTAACCGCCGTCAAAACATGACGGTTTCCTCACGATCTGTGGCATATTTGCAGAGTTAACTCCCAAGAAATTGGTGGAGTGCGTCAATCGCCGACTCAAAATCCAGCTACTGAAAGAGGAATAAACGTGACTGAGCTGCACATTCTGCGAGTGAACGGTGCGAATCGTCTGATCGACGAACTGGAGAACACTCCATTCGGGCTGGTTTTCGCGGGACAAGGTGTCGACTGGCTCGCCGGCCTGCGTACCGCAATTTCCGCAGGTGCCGGCCGGGCAATCGCCGATGTCGTCAGCGACGCAGCCGCGCAACTTGCTCCGGTTGAGGATGACATCGCCACGGCGCGACCGTTCGGCTTCGATCCCGTCAACTGGGCAAATGCTGAGCAGCCACCGTTGATTGATGCGACGATGGCGTCGGTAAGCATGCCCGGCATACTCACCGCACAGCTGGCCACCCTCATGACTCTGGAAGCGCAGGGTCTGGACATTGAGCGCGCCTGCACCGCAATCGGGCATTCACAGGGAATTCTCGCGGCGCACGCCGTGAAGGATCTCACCCGGGCCGCGGATTTTGTGGCGATCGCCCAGCTGGTGGGGGCCGCAGCCAGCAAGATCGCCCGCGAAAAACGCCTGGTGCCAAGCGGTGATCACACCCCGATGCTGTCCATTCAGGGCATCACCCGGGAGCAACTCGAGAACGCTATCGAGGGAACCGAGGTCGAGATCGGCCTGCGCAACGCCCGCGACTGGTATGTTGCCGTCGGGCAGCCGCAGCATCTGGTGGAGCTGAAGAAGCGCCTGGAAAAGCTTGCTGCAAAAGATGCCCGCGAGATTGAGAACAAGAAGCGTGGCGGCACCCCGTTTGCTCCGAAGTTCGCGTTCCTCGGGGTACAGGTTGGTTTCCACCACACCGCAATGCTGCCCGCCGTTGAGCTGGCCGCACAGTGGGCCGAGCGTGCCGCACTGGATGTGGAGCTGACGCGCGAGCTAGCTACCGAAATCCTGATCACCCCGGAGGACTGGGTGGAGGATGTCACCTCCGCTCTCGACGCTGGTGCAACGTGGCTGCTGGACGTCGGCCCGGGCGAAGGCGTGCGCGCTCTCACCACGAACATCGCTGCGGGGCGGGGCGCAGGCGTGCTCTCCGTCGGCACCCACGCCGGGCAATCCGCGCTTTTCGACGCAGGGAGCGCCCCATCACTACCGGTGTCCTTTGATCAGTTCGCCCCACGCGTGGAGAACGGCAAGCTCGTTACCAAGTTCACCGAGCTGACCGGACGTAGCCCGATGTTGCTCGCCGGTATGACCCCCACCACCGTGGACCCGGAGATTGTCGCTGCTGCTGCGAATGCAGGCCACTGGGCGGAGCTCGCTGGTGGCGGCCAAGTGACCCCGGAGATCCTGGAAAACAATATTGCGAAGCTGGATTCCTTGCTTAAGCCGGGGGTGAACGCGCAGTTCAACTCCATGTTCCTGGACCCATACCTGTGGCAAATGCAGATCGGTGGCAAGCGCCTGGTGCAGAAAGCTCGCCTGAATGGTGCGCCGATCGACGGTGTGGTGATCACCGCTGGTATCCCAGAGCATGATGAGGCAGTGGAGCTGATTCATGAATTGCGTGGCAACGGGTTCCCATGGGTTGCCTTTAAGCCGGGCGCGGTGAAGCAGGTCCGCCAGATCCTCGAGATTGCTCGGTCTGTCCCCGAGGTGCCGATCATCCTCCACGTTGAGGGCGGCAAGGCCGGTGGTCACCACTCGTGGGAGGAACTCGATGACCTACTGATTGCCACCTACGGCATGATCCGCGAGACCGAGAACACCGTCCTATGCGTCGGTGGTGGTATCGGCACTCCAGAGCGCGCCGCGGACTACATCACCGGTGAGTGGTCCACCAAGTACGATCTGCCCAAGATGCCGGTGGACGGCATCCTCGTCGGCACCGCAGCAATGGCGACCAAGGAAGCGAAGACTTCCGATGCCGTGAAGCAGCTGTTGGTGGAAACCAAGGGGCAAGACGAATGGGTTGGTGCAGGTAACGCAGCCTTCGGCATGGCCTCCGGACGCTCCCAACTGGGCGCCGATATTCACGAGATCGACAACTCCTTTGCCAAGTGTGGCCGTCTCCTCGATGAAGTAGCGGGCGATGCAGAAGCCGTTGCCGCTCAGCGCGAGGACATCATCGCCGCCATGGCTAAGACATGCAAAGTCTACTTTGGCGACCTGGCCGACATGACCTACGAGCAGTGGCTGAACCGCTACCTCGAGCTGTCCGGCCCGTATCAGGGGCAGTGGACTGATATTTCCTGGAAGAACCGCTTTGCCCAGATGCTGGAACGCGCCGAGGCTCGCCTCACCGAGCTAGACCACGGCGAGTTTGAACCGCAGGTGGAGCTGACTGAGGATCCAGCCCAGGCCGTCGTGAAGCTCGGCGAACTTTACAACACCACTGACCTGCTGCACCCGGCGGACGTCGCATGGTTCCTTGGGCTGTGCCGCACCCCGGGCAAACCGGTGAACTTTGTGCCGGTGATCGACAAGGATGTGCGCCGCTGGTGGCGCTCCGACTCCCTGTGGCAGGCCCACGATGAGCGCTACGACGCCGACGCCGTCTGCATCATCCCAGGACCAGCCGCTGTCGCCGGTATCACCCGCGCCAACGAGCCTGTCGCCGAACTGCTCGCACGCTTCAACCAGGCCACTATCGACCGCCTCGATGCCACCGACGCCCCAACGAAGACCGCCACCGAGCGCGTCCTCGCTGCACAGGGCACCTACTGGGCTGGACGCAACACCGGCTCGATGATCGCCCGCCTCGGCGACCTCGACGCATGGCAGCTTCACGACGGCGGAGCCACCCACGCCCCAACCGGCGCGACGCTACGCGACCTCGACGCCACTCACGCCGAACTGACCGTTCCACTGACCGGCTCCACCGCGCCGGGCACCACCGCGGACCTGAAGATTCGCTTCACCCTCCCAGAGGTCGGCGTTCCGACCGTCACCCAAGAAGACGCGGAAGCCGCCATGGGCGAACTCACCCGCATCGCTGCCGGTGGCGAACTGCCAGAGATCAAGGATGGCGTGGCGCACTGGAACACCGAACTGTCCACCGACCACATCGCCGACTACAACAACGTCACCGCCGCCTACTTGGATCGCACCGTCACCCCAGGTGGCACCGCGCCAGATGTCATCGTGGGACTGGCATGGCCAGCGATCTTCGCAGCCGTGAAGTCCGCCGTGATCCCAGGAACCGACTCTGCCTCCGTGGTCGAAGGCATGCTGTCCCTGGTGCACCTCGAGCACCACATCAAGCTGGTCGAAGCACAGCCCGACGCCCTGCCAGCAGCATCCGTGCCGATCCGCATCGAGGCAACCGCTGATGAGGTTTCCGATACGGACATGGGCCGCGTCGTCGTTGTGCGTGCCCGCGTCTACGCCGACTACCCAGACGCAGGCGAACGCCTCGCCGCGGAGCTGTCTGAGCGCTTCGCTATCCGTGGCCGTGGTGGCAAGATGACCGCCCGCACCAACACCTCCGTGTTCCCAACCGTGGTGGACACCCCGCGCTCCTTCCGTGCTTACGCCAAGGTCGTGGCACCGACCTCCATGAAGCCCTTCGCTGTGGTGTCCGGAGATCGCAACCCGATCCACGTGTCCGATACCGCCGCGGCGCTCGCTGGCTTACCGAACGGCGTTATCGTGCACGGCATGTGGACCTCCGCGATCGCCGAACTGATCGCTTCCTCCGGGTTTGAAGGCTCCGAGCCGAAGAAGGTGCTGGAATACACCGCGACCATGCTTGCACCGGTCCTGCCGGGTGCTGAGATCGAGTTCACCGTTGAACGTGCTGGCGTAGACAACCGCCCGGGCTTCGGCGAGGTCCGCGAGATCACCGCGAAGGTTGACGGAAACCTGGTTCTCACCGGTACCGCCGTCATGGCAGCGCCGGTGACGTTCTACGCCTTCCCAGGCCAGGGCATCCAGTCCCCAGGGATGGGCATGGCTGCCTACGCCAGCTCCCCAGCGGCGCGTGAGGTGTGGGATCGCGCCGATGCTCATACCCGCGCCAAGCTTGGCTTCTCCATCCTTGAGATCGTCCGCAACAACCCATCCGAAGTCACGGTGAAGGGCGAGAAGTTCCAGCACCCAGACGGTGTGCTGTACCTGACCCAGTTCACCCAGGTCGGCATGGCCACCTTGGGCTGCGCGCAGGTCGCCGAGATGCGCGAGGCGTCCGCCTTGAACCAGCGGGCCTTCTTCGCTGGCCACTCTGTGGGCGAATACAACGCGCTTGCCGCGTACGCCGGAGTGCTCTCCCTGGAATCCGTGGTGGAGATCGTGTACGCCCGAGGCCTCACCATGCACCGCCTGGTCGAGCGCGACGCTTCCGGTGTCTCTAACTACGGCCTGGCCGCGTTGCGTCCGAACAAGATGGGCATTTCCGCGGAGGAGGTTTTCCCATACGTTGCTTCCATCGCGGAATCCTCCGGTGAGTTCTTGGAGATTGTGAACTACAACATCGCTGGTGTCCAGTACGCTGTCGCCGGCACCCGCGCCGGGCTGGACGCTCTGGCTGCTGACGCGGAAAAGCGCGCGCCCGGCATGCGTGCCTTCATCCAGATCCCGGGCATTGACGTGCCATTCCACTCCTCGCACCTTCGCGACGGCGTGGGCGCGTTCCGTGACCACCTGGATTCCCTCATCCCGCACCACATTGACCTGGACATTCTGGTGGGTCGTTACATCCCGAACCTGGTTGCCCGCCCGTTCGAGCTGAGTCGCGAGTTTGTTCAGTCCATGGCTGAGGTGGTTTCTTCCGAGCAGCTCGACCAGATCTTGGCTGACTTTGAGGCTGCAGCGCAGGATGAGCAGAAGCTGGCCCGCACCCTGCTCATCGAGCTGCTCGCCTGGCAGTTCGCCTCCCCAGTGCGTTGGATTGAGACCCAGCACCTGGCACTCACGTCACTGGGCGTGGACCGCTTCGTGGAAGTGGGCGTGGGATCCTCGCCGACGATCGCGAACATGCTTGGCCAGACGATGCGCCTGCCGCAGTATGCGAATGCACACCTGGAGGTGCTGAACGTTGAGCGCGATGCGGCGACAGTGTTTGCTATTGATGCGATCACCCGTGAGGTTGCTGAGGACGAGCCAGCAGCTGAGGCTGCTCCGGAGACGGAGAATGTTGCAGCTCAGGCCACGGAGGTTGTGGCTGCCCCTGCTGCGGCGCCTGCCGGCGGCCCTCGCCCGGATGACATTGCCTTCACTCCGGCTGATGCCACCGACATGCTGATCGCTATCTGGACGAAGGTTCGCCCAGATCAGATGGGTGCTACGGACTCCATCGAGACCTTGGTTGAGGGTGTGTCGTCTCGCCGTAACCAGTTGCTGCTGGACCTTGGTGTGGAGTTCGGTCTCGGCGCGATCGATGGTGCTGCTGACGCGGAGCTATCCGACCTGAAGAACACCGTGTCCCGCATGGCCAAGGGGTACACCGCCTTCGGGCCGGTGCTTGCGGATGCGTCTGCGGACGCGCTGCGTCGTATCACCGGACCTACCGGAAAGCGCCCGAATTACATTGCTGAGCGCGTCACCGGAACGTGGCAGCTGGGCCAGGGTTGGGCGGATCATGTCCAGGCTGAGGTAGTGATGGGCGCTCGCGAAGGTGCGTCGCTGCGTGGTGGTGACCTCGCGACCCTGCCGCCAGCGAACAATGCGGCCGAGCTAGACGCACTTATCGACGCCGCCGTGCAGGCCGTCGCAGCCCGCCACGGGGTGTCCGTGGGGCTGCCATCCGCCGGTGGAGCTGGCGGTGGCGTGGTGGACTCCGCAGCGCTGGGCGAATTCGCCGAGGCTGTGACCGGGCGCGAGGGCGTGCTCGCAGAGACCGCTCGCACCATCCTGAATACCTTGGGCCTTGCCGACGCTCCAGCCCACGGACTGCCGGAGCAGGACGACAGCGTGGAACTGTTCGAGCTGGTCGCTCGCGAACTCGGATCGGACTGGCCACGCCAGGTCGCGCCTGCGTTCGATGAGAATAAGGCCGTGCTTCTCGACGACCGCTGGGCCTCTGCCCGCGAAGACGTCACGCGCTTTGCACTGGGTCAGCTGGAAGAACTGGACATCACCGGTGCGGGTGAGGCCGTCGCACAGCAGGCTGAGTTCTTTGGGCTCAATGACCTGGCTGCGCAGGCACGTTCCACTGAAGCGTTGCAGTACGCCAACGACGTGGCTGTGATCACAGGTGCGTCCCCGAACTCCATCGCTGCAGCTGTGACCGAGGGGCTGCTCGCTGGTGGTGCCACCGTGGTGGTCACCACTTCCAGCCTGAACCACAAGCGTCTTGAGTACTACAAGAAGCTCTACCGCGAGTCCGCTCGCGGCCAGGCTGCACTGTGGATCGTCCCAGCTAACCTGTCGTCCTACACGGACCTGGATGCCGTGATCGAGTGGATCGGCAATGAGCAGACCGCGACCGTGAACGGTGCGAAGAAGGTGCTGAAGCCAGCTTTGGTTCCGACGCTGCTGTTCCCATTCGCCGCTCCTCGGGTTTCCGGATCCCTGGCAGATGCCGGCCCGCAGGCCGAGAACCAGATGCGTCTGCTGCTGTGGTCGGTGGAGCGTCTCATCGCTGGTCTGTCTGCGATTGGGGTGGACGCGGAGATCGGTAAGCGCCTGCATGTGGTGATCCCAGGTTCGCCGAACCGAGGTCGCTTCGGCGGCGATGGCGCGTACGGCGAGTCCAAGGCAGCCCTCGACGCGCTGGTCACTCGCTGGCACGCTGAGCCAGTGTGGGGCTCTCGCACTTCGCTGGTCCACGCGCTCATCGGTTGGGTGCGCGGCACCGGCCTCATGGGCGGTAACGATCCGCTGGTCGAGGCTGTCGAAGCCGCAGGTGTACGCACCTACGCCACGAACGAAATCGCGGAGGAGCTGCTGTCGCAGGTCACCCCAGCGGTGCGTTCCAAGGCAGCGACCGCGCCGGTGGTGAAGGACTTCACCGGTGGCTTGGGTGAGGCTGAGCTGAATCTGGCTGAGCTCGCACGTAACGCTGCGGCACAGGCATCGGAGGCAGGGGACGTCGACAAGCCGCGCACCATTAAGGCCCTTCCAACGCCGTACCGTCGTTTCGACGCCACCACGCCGTCCTTCGAGGTCACCCAGAAGCTTGAAGACATGGTTGTCATCGTCGGCGCCGGCGAGTTGGGCCCATACGGCTCTGCCCGCACGCGTTTCGACGCCGAACTCACCGGATCCCTGACCGCCGCCGGCGTCACTGAGCTGGCATGGACCATGGGACTGATCCACTGGGACGAGGACCCGAAACCGGGCTGGTACGACGCATCCGACGAACCGGTTGCGGAGGAAGACATCTTCGACCGCTTCCACGACGAGGTCCTCGCGCGTGTGGGCGTTCGCCAGTACCACGATGACTTCGGCATGGTGAACAACCTCATGCCGGAGCTGACGACCGTGTACCTGGACCGTGACCTGTCCTTCAACGTCGCTGACGCAGCTGCTGCCCGCACCTTCGTTGACTCCGAGCCGGAAACCACCACGGCGCACCTGGACGAGCAAATAGGGGAGTGGGTTGTCACCCGCAAGGCTGGTTCCGCAGTTCGCGTGCCACGCCGCATGGCGATGTCTCGCTTTGTTGGTGGCCAGATCCCAGAGGGATTTGACCCCAGCGTGTACGGCATCCCAGCGGACATGATCGACAACCTGGACCGCGTCGCTGTCTGGAACCTGGTCTGCACCGTGGACGCCTTCCTATCCAGCGGTTTCACCCCCGCAGAGATCATGCGTTCCTTGCACCCAACCCGCGTGTCCTCCACCCAGGGCACCGGCATGGGCGGCATGGCGTCCCTGCGTTCCCTGTTCGTTGATGGCCTGCTCGCTGAGCCGCGACAGAACGATATCCTGCAGGAAGCGCTGCCGAACGTCATGGCAGGCCACGTCATGCAGTCCTACGTTGGTGGTTACGGCCAGATGATCCACCCAGTAGCAGCATGTGCCACCGCCGCGGTGTCCGTGGAAGAAGGCATGGACAAGATCCGCCTGGGTAAGGCAGACTTCGTGGTCGCAGGTGGCCTGGATGACCTGTCGATGGAAGGCATCACCGGCTTCGGTGATATGGCGGCCACCGCCGATTCCGGTGTCATGCGAGGCAAGGGAATTGAAGACAAGTTCTTCTCCCGAGCCAACGACCGTCGCCGTGGTGGCTTCGTCGAATCCGCTGGTGGCGGCACGATCCTGCTGGCTCGTGGTTCCGTGGCAGCTGACCTTGGCTTGCCGGTGCTCGGCGTGGTGGGCTTTGCCGAATCCTTCGCGGACGGTGCGCACACCTCGATCCCGGCTCCTGGCCTGGGCGCACTGGGTGCAGCTCGTGGTGGTACGCAGTCCCGGTTCGTTACTGCTCTGGCCTCGCTTGGTGTGACGCCGGATGACATCGCGATCGTGTCCAAGCACGACACCTCCACCGAGGCGAACGATCCAAACGAATCAGACCTGCATACCCGCATTGGTCGCGCAATTGGCCGCACCGCAGGTAACCCGCTGTACGTGATCTCCCAGAAGACCCTCACCGGTCACGCCAAGGGCGGCGCCGCAGCATTCCAATTGATCGGCCTTACTCAGGTCCTACGCTCCGGCGTCGTTCCTCCGAACCGCTCCCTGGACTGCGTCGACCCAGCCCTAGAGAAGAACTCCGATCTGGTGTGGCTGCGCTCCTCCCTGGACCTGCGGTCCCGCGCACCAAAGGCCGGCCTGGTGACCTCTCTCGGCTTCGGACATGTCTCCGCACTCATCGCCATCGTGCACCCAGCCGCATTCGAAGCAGCTTTGGGCGCCCGTGCAACCGAATGGCGCTCTGCCGCAGCAGCCCGCGAGGCCGCCGGTCTGCGCCGGATCCTCAGCGCCATGCATGGGGGCGCAGCCCTCTACGAGAAGCCAGTCGACCGAAACCTTGGCGGCACCGGCGCAGCAGCCAAGGAACGCGAAGCAGCAATGCTGCTTTCCGAATCCGCGCGCCTCATCGACGGTGTAATGCAGCCGTAGAAAGCGCCCGTGCGGGATTTGGTAATGTAAATTGACGTTTTCCTTGTGAATTAGTCACTTTGCATTACCAGATTCGAAACTAAGGCCCGGTTCCGTAAGGGGATCGGGCCTTTCTAGTCCCGTCGGCCAGTTAACCCGGTAATCACAGATTCGGTCGCACTGGATGCGAGATTTGTGAGTTGAACATCAAAGTTTTTCTCAGGCTGCAAAGGATCTCGCATGCAAACGGTTGCGCACTGCTGGGTCGGTTCGTGAGCTGCACCGTCGACATCAAATGCCCCCACATAGGGGGAGTTTTGGTGGGGGGCGCAGCCGATTTTTCCTGTTCAACAATGTAAAAAATGTTGCATCCGACACTATTGGGCAATAATTAATTCTCAAACATGCGGGGGAGGACTACTGTGAGGTGTGTCAGTTGAGAAAAAGTTTGCACTTCGGGTCACGAGTTGCCTTGAGAAGTGAGCGAAATGCAAAAATTTCTCATTCCTCCGCCATCGAACGGAAAACTCATGTCCCTCGTTACGGAATCTCGTGATTCACAACTAGGAAGCTCCGGCGACGCCGACCGATCATATGCTGCCCTCAAGTGGCAGAAGAACGACACCGTCTGGATGCTCAGCCTCTTCGGTACTGCGATCGGTGCTGGCGTCCTGTTCCTGCCAATCAACGCAGGTGTCGGCGGTATTATCCCGCTGTTGATCATGACGTTTGTCGCTTTCCCAATGACCTTCTGGGCACACCGTGCTCTCACCAGGTTTGTCCTCTCGTCTTCCTCGGAAGAAGGAGACCTCACTGAGGCAGTGGAAGAACACCTCGGTTCCAAGGCTGGGTTGGCGATGACAGTTCTGTACTTCCTGTCGGTGTACCCAATCCTGTTGGTTTACTCCGTCACCATCACCAACACAGTTACCTCTTTCATGGAACACCAGCTCCACATGTCCGCTCCACCTCGTGGTTTGCTTGCTGGACTGTTGGTTGGCTCATTGATCTTGATCGTCAACTTTGGCTCAAACGTAGTGGTCAAAGTGATGTCTGTCCTGGTTTTCCCGTTCATCGCTATCTTGGTGCTGCTCTCTCTCTACCTGATTCCACAGTGGAGCGGCGCACTGTTCACTACGTTTAGCCTGGAATCGGTTTCCGCAGCTTCTGGCCACGGCCTTGCAGTTACGCTGCTGTTGCTCGTGCCAGTGATGGTGTTCTCGTTCAACCACTCGCCAATCATCTCTTCCTTTGCTAAAGAGAATAAGAAGATCTACGGTGCGAACAGCGATAAGAAGACCGGTCGAATCCTGGCTTCCGCTGAAATTCTGATGGTTGTTGTGGTTATGCTGTTCGTTTTCTCGACCGCTTTGTCGCTGAGCCCAGAAAACATCGCTGAGGCCAAGGCGCAAAACATCACGATTTTGTCCTACCTGGCTAATCACTTCGATGATCCAGTGATCGCTTGGGTTGCACCAGTTGTTGCCATCATCGCCGTCGCAAAGTCCTTCCTGGGCCACTACCTGGGCGCAGCTGAGGGCTTTGAAGGCATTGTCAAGCGCGCGTCGAGTAATAAGAAATTTGCAGAAGGTAAGTCCCTGCACAACTTCACGTTGATGTTCATGCTGGTCAGCTCTTGGCTCGTGGCTTGGGCTAACCCTTCCATCTTGGGAATGATTGAAACCCTGTGTGGCCCAACGATTGCAATCCTGCTCTTCCTGCTGCCGCAATACGCGATCTACAAGGTTCCAGCATTGAAGCGATTCCGTGGGCACTTTGGTAACTACTTCACCACAGTCATCGGTGTCGTTGCGGTGTGCACCATCGTCTACAACATCTTCCAGGTTTTCTAAACAGCTGCTGCTGGAATTGAAAAAGGAGTAATAAGGCCGTGTTCATCAGCATCTTCGAAATGTTCAAAATCGGAATCGGGCCGTCGAGCTCACACACTCTTGGTCCTATGAAAGCAGCCAAGAGCTTTGTCGACGAGCTGGAAGCATCAGAACTCATCAGCATGGTGGATCGCGTCAGCGCTGAAGTGTATGGTTCATTGTCACTGACCGGCAAGGGACATGCCACCGACAATGCGATCATCATGGGCCTGGCGGGGTTTGAACCAGAGACGGTCGACATCGATCAGATGCCAATTTTCCTCGATACCGTTCGCTCCACGAACAAGCTGAATATCGGTAGCTCGCAAAAGGAGGTAGCCTTCGACGGGGAGAATGGGATCGTCTTCCGCAGTGACTTCCATCCTGCTCACGAAAACACGATGTCGCTGACTGCTTACCGTGGCGAAGAGGAAGTCCTCACTAAGTTCTACTGTTCCATTGGCGGTGGCTTCGTTATGCCGGCTTCGGAGATCGGAAAGCGATGCGATACGCACCAGCCAGTGCCATATCCGTACCCAACTGCCGATGCTTTGCTCCGACTCTGTAATCAAAAGGGGCTCAGTATCCCAGAGCTGGCCATGGCGAATGAAATTGCAGCTCATGGTGAGCAAAAGGTCCGGGAGCATATGGCACGGGTATGGGAAGTCATGCAGGAAGGCATTGATCGGGGGCTCCATACAGACGGAGTGCTGCCGGGGCCAATGCGAATCCCTCGTCGTGCCGCAGCACTGAAGCATCGCATTGAGTCCAAAGATGCTCCCCACCGGTTGGGCGCCCTGGAAAGCGTCAACTGGGTGAACATGATTGCCTTCGCAGTGAGCGAAACCAATGCAGCCGGTGGTCGAGTGGTGACCGCACCTACCAATGGTGCGTGTGGCATTGTTCCAGCAGTCTTGGCCTACTATGACAAATTCGTCGAGAAGGTCACCCCAGACAGCTACGCTGACTATTTCTTGACCTGCACCCAAATCGGAGCTCTGTACAAGATGAATGCCTCTATTTCTGGTGCCGAAGTTGGTTGTCAGGGTGAGGTGGGGGTTGCTTGTTCAATGGCAGCTGCAGGCTTGGCGCAACTGTTGGGCGGAACTCCAGCCCAGGTATGCAGTGCTGCGGAGATCGCAATGGAGCACAACCTTGGGCTCACCTGTGACCCCATCTGTGGGCAAGTCCAAGTTCCTTGTGTAGAACGAAACGCCATTGGTGCTGTGAAGGCAATCAACTCCGCCACGATGGCGATAAACCGAGACTCCGAGCCAGCAGTGTCGCTCGATTCGGTCATTGCAACAATGTATGCAACCGGAAAAGACATGGACAATAAGTACCGTGAAACTTCTGCCGGCGGTCTGGCCAAAGTGGTATTTCCAGTACTTTTGCCTTGCTCGTAGTATTAAAATCAGGCAAGAAAGTTCTCACCACCTCGACACATCAACTACCGGTGTGTCGAGGTGATGTGCAGTGGTTATGTAGAGAAGATGATGGCGATGAAACAAGATCCGAAAGCAATGCAACATCTCATGATGTCAGCTCCGGTCCGGGATCGGCAGGATCTATATGATCGATACGTGCCGTTGGTGGAATTTCTTGGCCAGGCCATCGGTCCCAATTGTGAAATCGTGCTTCACGACCTAACTGTTCCCGACGAGTCAATCATTGCGATCGTAAACGGCCACATTAGTGGTCGAAAGCTCGGCGGCCCAGTTACGAATTTTGCATTGTGGTTCATGCGTCAGGGGGCAAAGTCTTCTGTGCCATATGTGGCAGGCTATCGCGCAGTAAACGGCGCTGGAAGGATCTGTCGATCTTCAAGCTACTTCATCAGAAACGAACAAAATGAACTCATCGGAATGATCTGCGTCAACGTAGACATTACTGATTTTGTTCAGTTTCACCGATTCGTTGGGCCGCAAATCGGCCAATCGACACCAGTGGTAGCCAACGGTTACGAAGATGAAGTGGAAATGCTGCCAATGCCTGACCCCATTGAGGATCAGCCGGTGGATTTGGGTGGCTTCCAGGACTTAAGTCCGGTCGACGAGGTGAAGAAACAAGCAGTGATGGACTTCACCACGCCGTCAGCACCTAAAACCGTTGCAGAAGACACGATGGAAAATCTGCAATCCAACCTGGACAACCTACTGGAGTCAATGCTTGGTGGTGCGATTGCGAAATATGGTTATGTGATCGAGAACATGGGGGTAGACGAACGGCTCAACGTGGTTTCCGATCTGGATGAAGCAGGGTTCTATCTGCTCAAAGGCGGAATTGCGGCTACCGCAGCCAAGCTCGGCGTGTCTGAGGCGACCATCTACCGCTATTTGGTGCGCGTGCGGCAATAAGCGCTAAAAACCCAATACGCCCGGCAACCTGCAAAATTGAGGTTGCTGGGCTTTGGCGTTTGGTCACTAGCCTGCAATTGCTTGGAGTGTGGCGAGGTGGGTGTGCCAGGCCTTAAGCCCGTCGCTGGTGAGAGACAGTTTTGTTTGCGGCTTCTTGCCGACGAACCCCTTTTTAATCTTCACGTACCCCAGTTCTTCCAAGGCAGACGCGTGCTTGAAGAGGGGGGAGTCGGTGGTAGCGATATAGTCTCGTAGGTCTTTGAAAACCATCGAATCCACTCCTGACAATGCTGCTACCAGGGAGAATCGCAAGGGGTTGCTGAATGCAGGGTTGAGGTCGAGGCGGGGGTGAGCGCTCATCGGACTACTCGATTCACGATTGCTTCCCAGGTTGTGCCAGCGACAACTAGCAGGAGGAAGATAGTGGACAGGAACATTGCTGTGTCGAGGCTCGCGTGGAGGACCGTGGCGAGGACCTACGTGATCGCCCACAGGGACATCATTACGCCCCATCGTTTGCCGAAACCTCGGCGTGTGGCTGGTTGGACGATAGCAAACACACCGAGCATAGAGCAGAACACTACGGTCCAGGTGACGCTGAGGATGGTGGGGATCAGTGAATCCGGTGCCCAATGCCTGCCCATGACGTAGATCGTTCCGGCAGTGCACAAGGCCACGTACGTGATCCACACTGGATTGAAGCTACTGGCGCGGGAGGAAAGAGGGTTAGCGAGTTGAAGTTGTTCGCGGGCTTGTTCTGGGGTGGTCATTGTTGGGCTCCTTGGTGGGTGTTGTGCTGACAAGCTTGAGTAAAGAAACAACTTTCCATGTTGGCAAGAGCTTTCCAGAAACTCGTGCCGGATTTGGTAATGCAAACTGACGAAAATCCAGGTAAAAGTACAGTTTGCATTACCAAATCCGACAGGAGATACCTTCTGCATTGCCCCATCCGATGACGCAGTGCACATGTTCTCGACCAGCACCGGTGCTCGCATTTAGTAGGCTTAACCGCATCATCTGATTAGATACGGGAGCTTACTTGTTCGTTGGCATTGACCTTGTCCACATCCCCGGTTTTGCTACGCAATTAGAACAGCCAGGGTCGCGCTTCTTGGAGGTATTTCACCCGCTAGAGTTGCGACGTGCAACCAGGAAAACCAACCGCACCCAGCATCTCGCCGGGTGCTGGGCGGCAAAAGAAGCCTTCGTCAAAGCCTGGTCGCAATCCATGTATGACCAGCCACCAGTTGCAGAGGAAATGATCTGGTCACAGCTTTGCATCGAGCAAGATCAGTGGGGGCGCGTGCGCCTACGCCAAGACTTGGTTGCTGCCCATGTCGAAGTCTCGATTAGCCACGACGGCGACTACGCCACGGCGGTGTGCTTGTTGGCACCAGCACCCTCGGACCGCTAACCGCGAGACCTGGAATTCGAGAGCGGGAGCTGCAAATCTGCTATTTTTGCTTTTTGGGTATTTTATTCACCTAGACTCGAATTCCAGGTCCCGCACATTAGCGATGCAGGCTGCTACACCTGGGCGACGGCAAACAGATATGCCACAAGCATCCGTTTTATTTCTGCGACGGTAGCGTCGAAGGAGTGTTCATCCTCGCGGATCCCGTAATTGAGTAGGGAAGTGACGGTGTGGATCAGGATTCCAGCCAGTCCGAGCCTCATATCTAGTGGTGCGCGGGGTGCGAGAGGTTCCATGACTGCCGCGATAATGGACAGCATTTCCTTCTCGGTTGCGGCTGCGGTGGCGCGGGTCGCTGGGGTGGATTGAACGGCGTGCCACACGGCGCGCCGGGAGGGGTCCTCTTTCCAGAGCTTGGCAAGGTGGTCGATGAATTCGTCAAGGAATTCCGGCCACTGTAGTGCGGGGACGCGCTTGGAGAATGCGTTGAGTTCGGCGACGATCGCTGCGGTATCTTCGCGGTCGAGTTCGCAGATCAGTACATATTTGTTGGCGAAGAATTGGTACAACGTGCCGATGGGAACCTCGGCTCTGCGGGCCACTTCGTCGAACGTGAATGACTCGAATCCGGCGTCGACAAGCACGGCGCGCGCCGACGACAAAATACGGCTGTACTTTTCGCGGCTGCGCTGTTGCGCGGGACGACGACGGGGGACGAGGATCTCGGACATGACTTTAGCTGGATACCCCGAGCTCGCGAAGGACGCGCGCAACGTGACCGGTAGCACGAACGTTGTAGAGCGCCAGGCCGATGCGTCCGTCGGCTTCGATGAGGAACGTCGAGCGGATAACCCCTTCGACGATCTTGCCGTAGTTCTTCTTCTCCCCGAATGCTCCGTATGCCTTCATAACCTCACGGGAAGGGTCGGAAAGTAATGGGAAGTTCAGGTCGTGGTCGGCGCGGAACTTCGTGAGTTTTTCAGGAGCGTCGGGGGAAATGCCGACGACTTTAATCCCGACCTCGTTGAGTGGGGCGAGGCTGTCGCGGAAATCGCAGGCTTCTTTGGTGCAGCCTGGGGTGTTTGCGCGCGGGTAGAAGAACAGGACAACCCGTTCGCCACGGAAGTCGGAAAGGGAGACGGTTGCTCCGGTGTCATCGCTTAGGCTGAATTCTGGGGCAGGGGTGCCAACGTCAAGTCTCATGCGTTTTAGCTTACCGTGAGCATGCTTTGCTGCAGCGCGGGCACCTAAACAGGTAGAGTTAAGCGAAGTAAGCACTAACTCTTTTAATTTCGGGAGACACCTCGTGGCACGCAACATCGATGACATCCAGCGCGACATTGAACGCACTCGCCGTCAGCTCGCTAGCACCCTTGACCAGCTGGCAGAACGCAGCCGCCCACAGGCGCTGGTAAGCGACGCGCAGCAGTCTTTGGCGGTTAAGCTGCAGGATCCGAAGATTCAGGCTGCCATCGGTGGCGCTGTACTCGTTGTTGCAGGCTTGATCGGGCTATCTGTTGCTAGCTCCCGGAAGAAGAACCGCGACCTGAAAGCGATCCAGCGGATGCTCGCTGAGCGTTCCTAATAGATAAAAAGCAGCGGCCGCGACGGGGCAATAGAAGCCTTTGTCGCGGCCGTTTTTTCTCTACACCAGGGTAGCCCCGGCGTCTTCCATTTCCTGGAGCGCTAGTTCTGCATATTCTTTATTCATCGGTGCAACTAGTTCGGTCAAAACCCGAACCTTGAAGCCCTTTCGCACTGCATCCAGCACTGTTTCCCGGACGACGAAGTCCGTAGCGATACCGGCGATGTCAAGGTGTGTGATGCCGTGTTCCTTAAGGTAATCCTCCAGCAGAACGCCCTGGCAAGCTCCCTCAAAACCGGAATACACTGGCGTGTACTGGCCCTTGGGGAACAGCGCCGTGGGAGGAAACTCTGCGAAAGCGAGATCGAGGGCCGGATGGAACTCAGCCCCCAGCGAATCCGCTACGCAGTGCACAGGCCAAGTATCCAAATAATCTGGATTCTTTGAAAAGTGAGTCCCTGGCTTGATGTGCCAGTCCCTGGTGGCGAGTACGTAGTCATAGTGGTGTTCGCTACGAACGAGTTCCGCAATCTTTTCCCCAACGATATTCCCATTAGCAGCAGGTATTGCGCCACCAGGGCAAAAATCATTTTGAACATCAACGATGAGCAGTGCGGAAGACATGCATACAATGTTACCGAAGGCATATATAAAACAGACAAATGTGTCCTAAGAGCTGGTGAATGGATGACTAATCCGTGCCGATCCAGTGAAGGGGCTCTAGTGATGAAACCCGGGGAGCATTTCCCGGGTTTCGGGGTAAGAATTTCAAAAAAGCAGCAGTGAATCTCGATTCTCTGACGAGATCCGGGAAACGCTTCCCGGGAATTAAAGTGACAAGGCCCAACGGGCCGCCAACCCCTAACAAAACAAACACCGCCTGACTAGGTCAGACGGTGTTTTACTTGTGCGCCATCAGGGACTTGAACCCCGAACCCACTGATTAAGAGTCAGTTGCTCTGCCAATTGAGCTAATGGCGCATCGTTGTCCGTGAAGCTCTTGGCCTCGCTGGCAACGAAGAAAAATATAACAGCTATGTGCCTTGCAAGTAAAATCGCCTGTTCAGGGCGTGTTTTTGGGGTGTGGGAACAATAGCTACTGAATCGTTATCTAACTTCGTGGATTTCGGTAGCGTTTTCGCTTCGGAACCCGATACATTTAGTGGCCTAACAAAGTTCAGTTTTCGGAGGATAAATGAAGAGGTCCGTCGGGGCGGTTGTTGTCGCACTGATTTCAGTAGTGGCATTGGCTGGCTGCACCATTGATCGCGGTGATAGCGGGGCCGGGGAGCAGGGGGCTGATAGGGAGCAGGCAGCGGTCGTCGAAAAGCTGCCACCTGCGATTTCGGTTGAGGACGGCGCGCAGGGGGTGAGCCCCGCGAAGGCTGTGACAGTAAAGGCGCTGGATGGCACGCTTACCGACGTCCAGATGACGAATCAAGACGGCAAGGTGATCCAGGGAGAGATTTCCCCTGATAACAAGAGTTGGACCACCTCGGAGGTGCTTGGGTACTACCGCACCTACACGGTGACGGCGGAGGGGTCGAATGGGGCCCTGGCTAAGTCGGTCTTTACCACTCAGAGCCCGGCCGGCACGGCGTATGTGGCGCTTTCCCCGCTCGAAGGTATGAACGTGGGTGTGGGCCAGAGCATTGGTATACGGTTCTCATCGCCGATTCAGGATCGTAAGGCGGCGCAGGAAGCAATCACCATCACCACAGAACCCAAGGTTGAGGGGGCTTTCTACTGGCTGAATGATTATGAGTTGCGTTGGCGTCCGCAGAATTACTGGAATCCGGGAACGTCAGTAAGCGTGAAGGCTGACATTTACGGAGTAGATCTCGGCGGCGGTGTGTACGGCAGCGAGGATAACGCTACTTCCTTCAACGTTGTTGGCGGCTACACTGCTGTGGTTGATGACAGCACTAAAACCATGAGCATTTACGACGGTGACGCCGTCATCAAGACGATGCCGGTTTCGCTCGGTTCCTCGCAGTGGCCAACCCCCAACGGCGTGTACATCATCGGCGATTCCTACCCGGAAATGGTCATGGACTCGACCACTTACGGCCTCGCTCTTGATGCGGGCGGCTACAAAACTAAAGTTCAATACGCCACCCAGATGAGCTACTCCGGTATTTTCGTTCACGCTGCCCCATGGTCTGTGTGGGCGCAGGGTAGCCAAAACACCTCACACGGCTGCATCAACGTGTCCACGGAAAACGCAGCCTGGTTCCAACAGAACTTCAAGCGCGGTGACATCGTTACCGTGAAGAACACCATCGGTGGCACCCTGTCCGGCTACGACGGACTCGGCGACTGGAACATCCCGTGGGAGGAGTGGAGCGCAGGAAACGCTTAACCCTTCAAGGCCTCCATAATGGGGGCCTGTTCTTTTTCTGCCTCATCCACCACCAGCTGCGCGGCAGCCTGCAGCTCCGGGTTAAATCCCTTGCCGAGGTGCTGCTGCGCGGAAGTCACCGCGCCCGCTATGTTGCCCTGCAGCAAATTGAGGTACCGGTTCTCCAGATCCTTCCCGTGCATCGAATGCAACTGGTCCACGTCCGCCTGGGTCGGAATCCCAATCGGTGCTGGTGGGAACAGCACCTCGGGTGAGGTGGTAATGCCCCAGGTGGTGAGGAGCTGTTCTTGGGTGGCTAGCCGGGCGGAATGTTTCTGACTCACACGGGTAGCGATATCTTTCGCTTCGGGCGAGATATTGTCGGCAGCCAAGAGGATCTCGGAGGTGGACACGATACGCCGGCTGCGGACCACGGACTCCGCAAGATACATCACGTCGACAGTGTTGAAATCTGTCTCTCGTGGCACCTCATCGACGGCCCCCGGGCGTGGCATGGCAGAAGAAGGCTTTATAGAAGGGGTAGCTGAGGGAGACGGCGTCGGGGCACTGAACATAGGCGTGGCTGACGCCTGTGTGGGCGTAACGACGGTGATCGGCTTCGCTCCTTCCGAAGCCACAGGCGTCTCCTGGGACCCACACCCCGTGAGAACTACTGCTGGCATCACAACAGCGAAAAACGCTCTGTTCATTTGCCACCTTCCTGTACAAAAGCTTCGTTGATGTCGAATGTACTGAAAAAACAGCACCTACGGCACAAAACTGATGGTAGTCCCAGGGAAGTCTTAACTCAGACGTAAAGATATGCAAAACCCGCCCTCAACATGAGAGGGCGGGTCACTTTGGGGTGGCTGACGGGACTCGAACCCGCGACACCCAGGATCACAACCTGGTGCTCTACCAGCTGAACTACAGCCACCATCGCTGCTGTTTTAAGCAGCGCAGTTCATATTAATGCACGAGTCCAGTTTTACAAAAACCGCTGGTAGTGGTCCACAGCGGAGGCTGCGAAAGCGGTAGCTTCCTCCGTTGTTGGGCCAGGGTCCGCAACGAAGAGGGAACGGCGATAGTAGTCGAGCTCGCGGATGGATTCGACGATGTCATTGAGCGCCCGGTGAGACATCCCCTTCTCGGGCTGTGCGAAGTAGACCCGCGGGTACCAACGGCGCGCGAGTTCTTTCACGGAGGACACATCGACCATCCGGTAATGCAATGCCTGGTCAAGACGCGGCATGTATTCCCGGATAAAAGTGCGGTCAGTTGCAATCGAATTGCCAGCCAGGGGAGCGGGGTGGTCGGGGGAGCAGTGTTCTTCGATGAGCGCAAGCACGGCGTCCTCGGCATCCGTCAGGGACAAGGTTGAGGAGCTAATGGCGTCGATAAGCCCGTTGCTTGTGTGCATATTCCGCACGTAGTCGTCCATTTCGGCCAGCTCTGCCTCGGTGGCATGGACGACGAGGTCGACGCCGCTGCCGAGGATATTGAGGTTGGCGTCGGTGACGAGCGCTGCGACCTCGACGATCACATGGTGCTTCGGGTCCAGCCCCGTCATCTCCAGGTCAATCCAGACGAGGCGGTCATTTTTCATGGGAATAGGGTCAGTCATCTAGCTCATCTTCTTGTAAAAATTGCCAAGGATAGGTGCCACCAGTCGCGTAGGTCCGACGTTGGTGACCACCTCCATAATTTTCGCGAGCGGGCCTGGCACGACCCGACGCTTACCCGCAGCCATCGCCTCGAGGGTCTCCCGCGAACAGGACTCATAGGTGGTCCACAGCGCATCGGGGACGACGCGATCCACAATCGACTGCTGGTCCTCCGGAATCACCGCATCCCGGACCGGCCCCGGAGCCAGAAGTGTGCACGTCACACCCGTGCCACGCAGCTCATAATGCAAAGCCTCGGTGAACTTATTCAGTCCCGACTTGGTGAAAATGTAGGTGGCGTTGTTCGGGATCACCATGTCGCCCGCCAACGACCCTACGTTGCAGATTGCGCCTTCATTTCGAGGCAGCATCTGATCGAGAGCAGCACGGGTCAGCTCCAAACATGCAGTGGCATTGAGATGGAACTGCGTGAGCTCATAATCCCAGGACTGCTCCATAAAAGGACCGAAAGAGGCGATACCCGCGGAATTAATCAGAATGTTGATCTCGCGCGAGTGCATGTGCTCGATGAGTGCGCGCCGGGCGTTGTGTTCAGCCAGATCGCAGGCGTACACCTCCGCAGTGATGCCGTACTTTTGTTCGAGTTCAGCGGAAAACTCTGTGAGCACATCTTCACGACGCGCCACCAAAATCAAGTTGTGACCCATGTCAGCAAGGTCGCGCGCCATCGCCATACCAATACCTTGACTAGCGCCAGTCACGAGCGCACGGGCGGTGGGGCTGGGGTGTGGAAGAGCCATCGTTCTCCTTGATCGTCGGGGTGCTGCACCCATCTTAACCGCGCTTGCTTCACGACGGATTCGTCAGTTTCTTAGGCAACTGAGCCGAATTGGGGTTAATCTGTTATCAATTCTTGATCATCGATCGATTGGACTTCCATCCCATGCGTTTAGCTCGCCTCTTTGCCCCGATCCTGGCTACCGCGATTGTAGCCGGGGGAGCCGCACCTGCTCACGCGCAGGTCATGGGCAGTTCGCAGCTCCCACCACTGCCAGCAATCCAGCTGCCAACTTTCCAACTTTCACCACTGCCAGCAGGTTCCTCTGTTCCTGGTGTGACTGCAGCTCCTATCACCGGCAATGCGCTGCTGGACCCCGTGCTGGCTGAACTGAATGCACGTCGTGTAGCTGCAGGCCTGCAGCCCTTCACCTACGACTTTGGTCTTGGGGAAACCGCCTACAACCATGCCGTTTACCTGAACAACATCCACACAATGGATCACAGTGGCCTATTTATGGAGGTCATTGCCCGCGTGCCGAATTTGGGAATGGCTGTTCCGATGTGGATCGACTCCCCACCTCACCACGAGGTTTTGATGGACGGCACCCTGTCACGAGTGGGGTTTGGGCTGGTGTTTGACCAGGCTGAGGGCCGTTGGATTCTGGTGGCGCAGTTCACTTAGTTACCCTGCGCGTCGAAAAGTGTGATGCTAGTCTCGCAGCCATAATCCCTGAAATTTGGAGAATAGGACAGTATTCCGCCCTGCTAAGCATGGTTAAACAAGATATGTTTGGCGCACTCCTCGAACGCTCATTGGGGCCGAACTATCAGGCGGCATACGACAGAGGAGTGCTCACTTTCGCCTCGGACCGTGGCCGAGTGTACTGCGACACGTACCCGGTCGCCTCGATTGCAGTGGATCCCGCCACGCTGCTGTGGCGTTGGTCGCCCATGATCGAAGGCGAAGAGGAGTATTTCCGTCCCGAGGCATCGCACGGCTACCGTGCTTTCGGTGAGCAGTGCAACTTTTCCAGCTTCACAACGCAGGAGGTCCCTTACGAAGTAGTTAATGACGTCGCGAACACTATCGCTAACCTCGGCAATGACGTCATCAACACAGGGTTTTTTATCTTCGGCCCTGAAGCGAACTTCTACCAAGCGGCCTTCAACAATGCTGGATCACGCGTGGTATGGAAATTGGACAATATTCGCGATGATGCCGGTCCATTAACTGTCCCTAGCCCAGACCTGAACACCTTGCTCACAAAAATTCCGCGTTATTTGCCGTTGGTTGATGACCCGGAGTGGTCGCTCAAAGGAGTCGCAAGCCACTTCAAAGGGGTGGAGTGCGCGATCGAACGCTTCCCGTCGGATCGTCGCATTGTAGCTACTTACACGCTGAGTGACGGAGCACAACACGAAGTTCAGGTCACGCAGGATGAACAGGGGCGGATAACGAACATCCAATTGGCGTTTAACAATCACTTGGACAGCATGTCGAACGAGCAGCGCGGGGAGTGATGATAGGGATTTGTCCCGCGTGATAAAACCCTACGCCTACCGGTTTCAAACACCCCGGCAAACGCGACGGAAGGCGTAGTTTTTAGCAGCGCCCCTACCAATCCCTATCCAACTCCACTAACATCCGTTACATGAAAGTAGTTAGTGTCGCTGTAGCCAGCTGCCTGTTCATCGTATCCCTGGCCCTTGGCTACTTCGCTGGTCTGAGCGCCGATGAAACACATTTTGGGGCGCATCAGTGGCACTATCTCGCGTGGATCATGCCAGCGTTATTCCTGGTTTCCTTAGTATGGGTGTGGCGCGAACGCACTAAAAAGCCCCCCCTGCAGGATTCGAACCTGCGACCTTACGGGTAGAAGCCGTCTGCTCTGATCCGCTGAGCTAAGGAGGGAGTGGCCCCACACAGGGGCTAACGGGAACTTTACCGCACGCTGGGTAGGGGCCTGCAAATTAGGGCCTTACCCCTTGCCCGGGGTTAGGGTATTAGCATGACGGAAAAGGTGATCGGGGACAGGCCACGGACCTCGAAGGTGCTCTATGTAATTTTCGCAGCGACCGCGGGTGTGGTCGGTGCGGTTATTTCGTGGGCGTTTTTGGGGGCTTCTCTTGCGGCGTTGGGTATTCCAGATCCTGGTCCGCTGACGACGGCGGGGTTGCCGTTTTTGAGGTCGGCGGGGTTGATGTTGGCTGCGCTTGCGATCGGCTCGTTTATGGCGGCTGCTTTCTTTATCAAGCCGAAGGATTCTGATCTGCAGTCGACTCTGCTCAGTGTGGATGGGAGTATCGCGGCCCGGACGGGGGCAGTATCAAGTCTGTGCTTCGCGGTGATCGCGCAGCTGATGGTACCGATGTACTTGTCGGATGTGTCTGGTTCGCCGTTGAAGGACACGTTGAATCCGACGCAGTGGTTGCAGGCGCTGCAATTGGTGTCCACATCGGTGGCATGGCAGGTGACGGCAGGTTTTGCACTCATCACTGGTCTAGGGGCGCTGACTACCTACCGGTGGATCATGCAGCCGGTGTGGCTCACTGGTGCGATCTTGGCTGTGGTACCGCTGGGCATGGAAGGTCACTCAGCCACGGGTGGCGATCATGACTATGGCACGAATTCCTACCTTTGGCACCTGATTTTCATGATGTTGTGGGTCGGTGGACTCATGGCGTTGATTGCGCATGGGCGTCGTAAAGGCCCTGCGTTGGATGTAGCGGTCCGTCGCTACTCTGCGGTGGCGCTGGTGTCGGTGGTGGTGATGGCAGTGTCGGGCGTGATTAATACGTCGATCCGGATGCACTGGACCGATTTGCTCACCACCGGATATGGGCTGCTGATCTTGGCTAAGACAATCGGGGTGGTGGTGCTCGCGCTGTTCGGTTTCGTGCACCGTCAGCTCACGATCCCGAAGCTCGCGGACAATAACAAGCTGTTCCGTCGGGTCGCCGCCGTGGAAGTGTTGGTTATGGGTGCGGTGACGGGCGTGGCGATTTCCTTGGGGCGCACCCCGCCGCCACCGCCACGAAATGTTGACCTCAACACCATGGATATTGAGCTCGGCTACAGGCTGTACCAGGAGCCAACATTCTGGAATGTCTGGACTATGTGGCGGTTCGATATTCTCTTTGGGGCCGCCGCGATTATCTTTGCCGTCGGCTACCTGTGGGCTGTCCTACGGGTCCACAAAAACGGAGGTAGCTGGCCGATTACCCGCACCCTGTGGTTCCTTTTGGGCTGTGCGGTGCTGCTGCTCACGGTATGTTCCGGTATCGGCATGAACATGCCAGCAACGTTCTCCATGCATATGGTCGGCCACATGATTTTGACGATGGGCGCCCCGGTGGCGTGGGTGCTCGGTGGGCCGGTGACGCTCTTCCTACAGGCGCTGCGCCCGTCCCCGGATAATCCTGGTCCGCGGGAATGGCTTGAGGTTGCGGTGGATAATCCGTGGCTACGGTTCCTGATGAATCCGGCGGTGAACACGATCCAGTTCGTGGTGTTTTTCTACATTCTGTACATCACTCCGCTGTACGAGATCATGATTGATGAGCACGCCGGTCACCTGATCATGAACGTGGTGTTCCTGTGGTCCGGTTCGTTGTACTACTGGGATCTCATCGGCGTGGATAAGTCTCCGGTGGAGCACAGCCCGATGTCGAAGCTGGGGTGGCTGACGTTCTCCATGCCGTTCCACCTGTTCTTCGGCGTTTACCTGATGATGGCCACCCAGATCATGGGTGAAGAGTTCTACACCAAGCTCGGCTTGCCGTGGCATGTGGACCTGCTGCACGACCAGGTCGTCGGTGGTGGCATTTCCTGGGGTTCTGGTCAGTTCCCACTGCTCATCGTATGGGCGGTGCTGATTTGGGAATGGTTCGCCGATGACCGGCGCCGTACCACCGAAATGGAGTCGAATCCGCAGGAGGTGGAGGACGATCTGGAGGCCTATAACGCTCAGCTCGCAGCCTTCCAGCATGGCAAAAATCCGCACGACGATTACTACAGCGAGACCTTCGAACGCTAAAACCTGTGGATAACGCAAGTTATCCACAGGGCGAGCAGCAGGCTTATCGACGCCTCATTCACCATCTGCCATTGTCAGCTTCGTAACTTGTCACTGAGATACGAAAAGGACCAGACAATGGCACAACACAGTTACACCATCGCCGGAAACATCGTCGCTGACCCGAAGTTTCGCCGCATCGAAGCCAACACCTTTTTCACCATGCGCGTTGCCGCGTCCCGGGCTGTGAAGCGAGACGAAGACAAATGGGACTACTACGACCAGCTGTACCTGACCGTGGAATGCTGGGGAGACCTCGCCGTCAACTGTGCAGCTAGCTTGGGGAAGGGGCTGCCGATCATCGCCACTGGAAAGCTGGTGACACATGAGTGGCTGGATGGTAACGGTAAACAGCAGTCCCGAGTAGTGCTGCGCGCCCAGCACGTGGGGGTTGACCTTAAGTCCCATACCGTGGGGATCAAGAAGGTATCTGAGGTGGACGTAACTCCAGCTGAGGACGTCACCCCTGCTGACGGCCGGGTGGAAAACGTCGGAGAAGAGGAAGGCAACGATCTTGTCTCCGCCGCCACTGGGGACTCGGGAGAGGGGGAGCCACCGTTCTAGCGAGTCGGGGCGTCGATAAGGCGTGGTGTTGGATTGCCCCGAGTAGTCCGCGCCATGCCTTGCCCACTCATGTACCCTTTAGGGGACTAAAATTTCTGGACTCTCTACTAAAGGGGCAATCTTGGGCGAGTTCATCTACACGATGAAGAATGTGCGTAAGGCGCACGGCGATAAGGTCATTCTGGATAACGTCACCATGGCGTTCTACCCGGGCGCCAAGATCGGTGTCGTGGGCCCGAACGGCGCTGGTAAGTCGTCGATCCTGAAGATCATGGCGGGCATTGACCAGCCATCCAACGGTGAAGCATTCCTGGACCCAGGTGCCACCGTGGGCATCCTGCTGCAGGAGCCGCCACTGAACGAAGAGAAGACCGTTCGCGAGAACGTGGAAGAAGGATTGGGCGAGATCTTCGAGAAGAAGCAGCGCTTCGAGCAGATCGCCGAAGAAATGGCGACCAACTACACCGACGAGCTCATGGAAGAAATGGGCAAGTTGCAGGAGGAACTCGACGCAGCTGACGCGTGGGAGATCGACTCCAAGATCGAACAGGCCATGGAAGCACTGCGCTGCCCACCGTCTGACGAACCAGTCACCCACCTGTCCGGTGGTGAACGGCGTCGTGTAGCGCTGGCGAAGCTGCTGCTGTCCGAACCAGACTTGCTGCTTCTCGACGAGCCGACCAACCACCTGGACGCTGAGTCGGTGCTGTGGCTGGAAAAACACCTCGCGGACTACAAGGGCGCGGTCCTGGCCGTCACCCACGACCGTTACTTCCTGGACCACGTTGCCGGCTGGATCTGTGAAGTGGACCGCGGCAAGCTGTACCCCTACGAGGGCAACTACTCCACCTACCTGGAGAAGAAGGCAGAGCGCCTCGAAGTTGCTGGCAAGAAGGACCAGAAGCTGCAAAAGCGCCTGAAGGAAGAACTCGCCTGGGTTCGTTCCGGCGCGAAGGCACGTCAGGCAAAGAACAAGGCCCGTCTGGACCGCTACGAAGAAATGGTCGCCGAGGCCGAGAAGTACAAGAAGCTCGACTTCGAAGAAATCCAGATCCCAACCCCACCACGCCTGGGTAACCAGGTTGTGGAGGTATCCAACCTGGAGAAGGGCTTCGACGGTCGCGTCCTGATCAAGGACCTATCGTTCACCCTGCCTCGAAATGGCATCGTGGGCGTCATCGGGCCGAACGGTGTGGGCAAGTCCACCCTGTTTAAAACCATCGTGGGGCTGGAAGAACCTGACGCAGGCGAAGTGAAAATCGGTCAGACCGTCAAGCTGTCCTACGTGGACCAGGGGCGCGAAAACATCGATCCGGAAAAGACCGTGTGGGAAGTCGTCTCCGACGGGCTCGACTACATCATCGTTGGCCAGAACGAAATGCCATCCCGCGCCTACCTGTCCGCCTTCGGCTTCAAGGGCCCAGACCAGCAGAAGCCATCCAAGGTCCTCTCCGGTGGTGAGCGTAACCGCCTCAACCTGGCGCTGACCCTCAAGCAGGGTGGCAACCTGATCCTCCTCGACGAGCCAACCAACGACCTCGACGTGGAAACCCTGTCCTCCCTGGAAAACGCACTCCAGAACTTCCCTGGCTGCGCCGTGGTCATCTCCCACGACCGCTGGTTCCTGGACCGCACCTGTACCCACATCCTCGCGTGGGAAGGCAACGTCGCTGAAGGCCAGTGGTTCTGGTTTGAAGGTAACTTCGAAGACTACGAAAAGAACAAGGTGGAACGTCTCGGAGCGGAAGCTGCCCGCCCATCTCGCGTCACCCACCGCAAGCTGACTCGCTAAGAGTTTGAGAAAGTAGCCCCGGGAATGGGGCTACTTTTTTTGTTACCGGGGCGCTAAAGCGGCTTAAAAGAAAAAGCGTGCCCAGCTCGGTGGTTGGAGGCATCGTGCCGTTATTTAACCCCTGGGCATGGCCCTGAGGTTCGGGGTGTTTCATGTGTGGTTCTGGCTTTTCTCACTAAAACTCGGGAAGTATTCCCGGGTCTTGGGCTGAAATCACCGAAATAGCAGGTGTGAAGCCTAAAAAGTTACCGAAACCCGGGAAATGCTTCCCGGGTTTTGCGGGTTAAGGAGCAAAGGTGCGCCCGGTGGCGCCCTGATAGTGTGTGTGACAGTCACGCTGCTACTAAGATGGCTGTGTCACAATATCAACGCCTGAGCAGGCGCTGGAATCGAGGAGGATTAATGACCGACGCGCAGGGAAATCGACCGCTTTCAGGCCCGGTCCACACGACGAAGATTCCGGTTCGGTGGGGCGATTTCGATCGTTTTGGGCACATCAACAACGCTTCGTACATTGAGATTGCGCAGGAAGCTCGCGCAGTGTTCGCGATGGAGGAGTTTGTTGAGCGAGGCCACAGCATGCCGGCGGCTTTCGTGCGTTCCATGAAAATTGACTACTTGAGCGCGATCATGCCGGACACGATGGAAGTCATGGTGGAGACTCAGGTGGTTCGCATCGGACGGACATCCTTCACAACGGTCCAGCAACTTAAGGATCGTCACGGCGCGTTGGCCTGCGTGGTGGAGTGCGTGCAGATCACTGTGGATCTTAAGACAGGCAAGCCACGTCCTATTGAAGAGTTTGAGCGTAAGGTGCTCGCTAGCGTTTCCACGCCGGAGGCTGCGCTTGGTTCTGGCGGGAATGACGAAAACGAAGACGGCGAAGAATAGGAATGCTGCCTGATTTCAGCGTGTCACAGGGCGCACGGGGACTGCGTTCTTTGCTGCAGCGCGCAGTGGCCCTGGATGCGCGCGCCCTCGTGAGAGTGCAACCACTTGCAGACGGCGCATTTGATGTCTTTGTCACCACCCCCTTTGAGGTGTTGGCGTCGCGCCGGGTAGTGGGGGAGCTCACGGGCGAGGACACCGTCTTCTTAGCGCAGCAGCTTCTCGACGGCCAGGTGGCGCCGAGCCCCGTTGTGGCGTGGCCGGGAGCTTTGCCACCGGCAACCGGTTTTGTGGAACTGGACGTACTACCGGTAGATGTAGTGCACGAGTTGGCGGAACAGGGCCGGGCGTTGGCACGTCAGTTTTCTGGGCCACTTGGCCCGCCGAAGTCGCTACTCGATCAGCGGGTGTTGCGTGTCGAGGGCGACGACGGGATTGCCGAGGTATCGATGCGGGCGATTTTCACCTGTACTTCTTTGGGGCTTATCCCCGGTATTGCGACTCATCCTGACCTGCCGCGGCATTTGCGGGTCGCGAGTAAGGGCCGGTGGGTGCGTATCGACGCACCGTTTGGTTCGGTCTACGAGTCCCGCGGGATTAACCTGCTGGTTTAGTCCGCCCTGTTAATCAGCATGTCGGCAACGCGCACCATGTGATCCCACATGGCGGCGCGGTGCTCGTCGCTGAGGTCTGATTCTGGGATGGTGTCGAGGGACGCCTGCATGATTTCCAGCCAGCGCTTCGCCTCTGCCACACCGATGGGGAATCGATTGTGGCGCATACGTAGCCGCGGGTGGCCGCGCTGCTCCGAGAATGTCTGGGGGCCGCCCCAGTATTGGGCGAGGAACCAGCGGAGCCGGTCTTCGGCGCCTTCCCAATCATCGTCCGGGTACATGGGGCCGATGAGGTCGTCGGCCCGCATGCGCTGGTAGAACTCGTGGACGATTCGGTTGAAGGTGGCTTCGCCACCCACGGCATCATAGAAGGTCATGTGCGGTCTTTCAGTTGCGGAAGATAGTGGTAGGGCGGTTTGATTCCCGCTGCGCTGAGGGCTGGGACAATGCGGGCGAGCATTTCACGCTGCACGGACCATTGCATTCCTGGTTTCGTTTTTACTCGCACTCGGACAGTCATGTGGTCAAACATTATCGCGTTCACTCCATCGACCACCGGGGAGTCGAGGATGTCCGTTGCCAAATCGGCTTCCTCAGCCGCTGCGGTGGCGGCCTTAAGGATGGTTTCCTTCGCTACGGCGACATCGTTGTCGAGGGCAAGGGGTACGTCGATACGCGCTACGGCGTAGCCCTGGCTGAAATTACCGATGCGCAGGATCTCACCGTTTCGCACGAACCACACCGTGCCGTCGATGTCGCGTAGCGTGGTGAGCCGAAGACTGACATCTTCCACGGTGCCGGTAAGCTCGCCGACATCGATCGTGTCGCCTACGCCATACTGATCTTCGACCAGCATGAAGATTCCGGAAAGGAAGTCCTTCACCAAGGATTGCGCGCCAAAGCCCAACGCCACACCGACCACACCAGCGGAGGCGATAATCGGGGCAACATTGACTCCGATTTCATCCAGAATCGCGATGATGGCCCAGAGCCATACGAATAGCGACAATGCGGAGGTCGCTACTGCTCCGAGCGTGCGGATGCGCGATTCCCGACGCGGATCGGTGGGATCCGCTGCCGGTTTTTCTTCGGAACGCAACGGACCGAGCGTCGGCAAGCGCGGTGGCGTGTCAATGATGCGTTGCGTTAACTTGCGTACCACTCGGCGCAGCGCCCAGTTGGCCACCAGGGCCAGCACCAAGATGAACGCAATCTGGATAGGGCGGTCTACTAACCACAACTGGGTAGTCGGGTTATCCCACCATGTGGATACTGACGAAATCATGTGGTTTTGCATCACCGCACCAGGGTAGCGAACTTAAGCGCATGCAGCAGTGATGACGAAGGTCATATCCAAACGCTGGGATTGGTTGCCAATCACGCGGGTTCCTTCGGCCGTGCCGGACACCGTGGTTACGCCGTCCGCGCGCGTCAACTCCACAGGGATGGCGTGATTGGTGATCTCGACGGCGTCTTCCGCATCGGAGATCGAAAGAGTTTGCACTCCTTGGCCGTCAATGATCACACTCGCAGCGTTTTTGGCGGGCATTTCGCCCAGGATGATGGTCGTGGTTTCGCCATGGGTTGCGCATACAGCGGGGGCACCCGAAGGGAGGACCTGGTAGCCGTTAAGGAAAGCAGACCCTGTGGACTGTTGACTTTGCGTCGTGTTTGCAGGTGCGACAGGTGCCGGATCTTGTTTCTCCAGGTTAGTGGCCACTTTTTCTTCGTTGGTAGCGCAGGCCGTGAGGGCGAAAAACAAGAGCGGAATCGCGGTGAGCGCGCGAAGAGGACGTGGTGTGGCCATGTCCTCCACAGTAGTCGACCAGGAAGTAGACAGAAAGTTAGTGAATGATTTTCAGTAAGAGAAAACTTCGGTGTATCTTCTTGGTGAATAATTAAAAATATTTTCAAGAAAGAGTCAGCCGTGAAGAAATTGCAGAGGGTAGTGGGTGTGCTCCTGGCGGGGTCCCTATGTCTCAATCCACACTTCGCAGTGGCGGGGCCCAATGATGACAAGTCCATCGCTACCGAGGAACACGTAGATTCGCCCAAAATTTTCTGGGAAGGCGACAGCTTCCTCCTCAAGTCGGAAAGCTCCCAAGGGCTAAAGCCCATCGAGGAAACCGCCAACTGGATCGGGAAGGGCGACACCAGTAAGAAACAGCAGTACGTGTTCCCAGTGGGAGATGACCCGCGCCTGAAATTCCTGGGTGATGAAGGTGACCTGCTGTACTGGGCACCCGCGGCCGTGGACAAAGGGTACCCGATGTGGATCGGCTTTGGTGCCGACCGTGCCATCCCGGTGAAACAGTTCCGGGATGAATCCTTCCAACTCGACCTAATTGATTTTGACGGCCCTGGCAAGATGGAGCTGTTTACTGCTTCTACCGAGGATTTTCCAGTTACCCGCTTGCTTTCCAGTCATGATCAGGGCAGGCGCAGCACCTGGATTGATCCGGGCATGCATACGCATAACGAAACCACGTTCACCCGGCCCGGCCAATACATGGTGACCTACCGTGCCTCCGCGCGTGACCTCGAGGGAAATCTGGTTGCTTCCAAGCCGCAAACCGTGGCTTGGCAGGTGGGTGGCACTCGCCCCAGTCCCGATGGGCTAGGCGATATTCGCGCCGCCTACAGCAAGGCAGAGGATGGAAACACCAGTAAATACTCCTTCACTATCCAGCCTCATGACGCTTCCTCCGGGGGTAAGGACGCGCAGTATCTCACCGATCTCACTTTCTCCACGGGCTCTAGTTCGGATTCAGGAACTGCGGTCTTTTACATCGACGGCTACTACCTGGCGGAAGTGCCGGTAAAAAATGGCACCGCTACCTGGCCGGAGATGATCGGCTCCCAGAGGAGCAACTTCCAGGTGGTATACATTCCTGCTGGCAAGGGCGCCCGGTGGGTTTCTGAGCCCCTAGAATACGAGCGCACCGCAGAGGGCTTAACGACGCAGCAGGCCGGTAACTTCCCTGAACCGGCATCCCAGGACCCTGCACCCGCATTCGACTACAGCGATAAAGAGCTCACCGATAACTCCGTCACCATCTCCACCGAACCCTATGAGCGTGGTGAGGATATGGTCGCCATTACCGTACAGCCAGCAGATGATCGGATTTCTTTCCGAGTCCGGGGTGGATATTACGAGTCTGAGGATGCGGAATACCCAGATTGCGAAGTCAACTTCATCTCGGCTCCTGGGGAGAGGACCCAGGTAGAAACCCGGGAAGGCTGCACAGATCCGGGGATGGTGTTGCGCCTGGAGATCACCCCAGATGCCACCACCATTGGCCAGCGCACCAACTTCAGTATGGAGATCCCTGAATCAGGTGAAGTGTCAGGTAAAGCACAATTGGCTAAAGCGCAGGCCCCGAAAAACGACCCCGATCCTATAACGTCAGCGCCAGCCACACCTACTTCAGCTGCGCCTGAGCCGACTGACACCCCAGACGCGGAACCGAATCCGAAGCCGAAAGAGACTGCTTCGCCGGGCTCGCCTGCCGCGTCAACCAAGATGGCGGAACCTGAGCCGGAACCTGAGGCACCAGCACAGAAGTGCGAGAAACTTCGCATTGACGACGGTCACGTCGACTTAGGCCCTGTCATGCTGAACGACAAATTAACCTTTGCTCTGGGGGATGATTCTGGAATCCATTCCCAGAAGCATGTCACTCATGACGCGTCGAATGTCGCCTTGGTGGTCAAGCCACATGCTCGTCAGCAAATCGGTAAAAAAGGAATCACAGTAGAAAAGTTCCCCTTCTTAAAGGGAACCGGTGACCACGTGTGGGCGCTATCCCAGTCTCAAAAGCAAGGACTGATCTGGCCCGGATTCTCCTCTGAACACGTTCCTGGTCTGGAAAAAGGCACTCAGGTGACCTTTGAGATTGAACCACTAGAGGCACCCAAGGACGGTCAATGGTGGGCGTTTCTTACCGATAACTTCGGAACTAAAGTCCAAGAAATGCTGGGGAGCTCCGATGGTCCAGCATCCTTTAAACGGGATGGTCGCGTGCATATGCACAACAACTGGATGTTTACCAAGCCAGGCATTTACCGCATGAAAATGCGTACTCTCATCGGCGCAGACCAAGCAACCGAATGGAATACAGTGACCTTCCACGTCTTGGATAAAGGTCAAACAGAAATCACCGACGACGAATGCGCCCCCGGAAGCAACCCGGGAGCGCCCGGGACTCCAGAGACTCCAGGGGTTCCGGACACTCCGGGCGGCAAGGATACTTCCAAAGGAAAAACAGACCTGCTCACAGCTGGCCTGATTACTGCTGGTGTGGTCGCGGCCGCCAAAGTAGTTAAGGATCTGAAAAACGCCGCGGCACCCCAGAAAGAAGGAGGCAGCAATAGCCAGTCTGCAGCTGCCCAGGGCGGAACTAAGTCTCAATCAGGAGCACAGCATAATGCTGGTACCAACGCGGCTCCAGCTCAGAATGGCAAAAAGATGCTTGCTTCCACAGGTGCCAACGTGATGATTTTGATCGGAATCGCGATGTGGCTGGCAGGAATGGGATTTGCTTTCCTGTCACTACGCAGGCTCCGTGGCTAGTTTGAAATCAAGGGGGTTGGATAGCGATGTGGTTGTCGTATCCAACCCCTTCGTTTTTGGCATCGGTTTACCTGGGGTTTTGTGTTGGGAAAGCGTAGGGATTTGTCGCGTGGGACTAATCCCTATCGCATCACCAGCGCAACCCACCTAACAATGGCAGTGAACCCATTTAGGAGACAGCGTCAATGCTGCGCAGCCGCAGTGCTCGGGCGATGCGGTCGCGTGCTTCCGCCACGACGCGTTCCAGCCCAGGAACGAGATTCGTCGCCAAGAATTCGTCAGCGCGAGCTAGACCCGCCTCGGAGATATCCCATGCAGGGAACAGTCCGGTGAGGGTGGCACGAGCGACCTCGGAGGAGGCGCCGTCCCAGAAGGCAGCGGCGCGTGCGTAGTACTCGGAGTTGAACTGCTCCAGATTGGCGGCAGCGCCCGCGAAGGTAAGGCCTTCAAGCTTGTGGCGCGTGTCCAGGTTGGAAAGCGGATGGTCGAGATCGAGCAGCTTGGCAAAGATGTCTGCCTTGTTGTCCGCCGTGTTGATTGCTGCTTCTGCGCGCCATGCGGAGTTTTGTCCGCTGGCAGATGGGTCAGCTGCGCGCATGGCGGCAATCTCGGTGAGTGGTTCATCCACTTCGTCCGCGGCGATGAGGGCGGTCAGTGCCCACCAGCGCAGGTCAGCGTCAATGTCTAGTCCTGCTGGCGCGGTGCCGGCCAAGATACCACGGAAGTAGTCCAGGGCTGCGTCATTCGGGCGTACCTTTGCCAGGGCCTGTGCGAACGCAAGCTGGAAGTCTGACCCTGGGGTTGCGGCATGAACTCCGGAAAGGAGCAGCTCAGCGAGCATGTTGTTGCCATGATCAGCAGCCCAGTCCGGGTCAGCGTAGGACGTGACGGCGGTGGTGGCTTGCTGCAAGATACGCTCCAACACGGCGATCTCGGTTTCGGTGGCGGCACCGGCGGCAACCAGCGCTACGAAGTCACGGGCTTTCATTTCTCCGGCGCGGGTCATCTCCCACGCGGCGGACCAACAGAGAGTGCGTGGCATCGGGTCGGTGATGCGGGCGATGTTGTCGCGAACGAACTCGAGGGAACCTGCGTCGAGTCCCATGAGGCAGTACGTGAGGTCGTCGTCATTGACCAACACGAGGTCGGCGGCCGGCAGGCCGACCAGCTCAGGAACCGAGGTAGAGGCGCAGTCCACATCGATTTCTACTCGATGGGTGCGTTGGACTGCGCCGTCGATAAGCGAGTACAGCCCGACGGCGACGCGGTGAGTGCGCAGCTCGCCTGCGCCGGGCTGGGCGCCGGACTGCTCAACAGCGAAGGAGGTGTATGCGCCGTCGGCTACCTCAAACACCGGGGATAGTTTGTTGATGCCCGTGGTTTTGAGCCACTGGTCAGCCCAAGTAGACAGATCGCGCCCGGAGGCCTTTTCAAAGGCGCTGAGCAGGTCGTCAAAGGTGGCGTTTGCAAAGGCGTGGTTGGCGAAGTGTTGGCGGACACCTGCGAGGAATGCCTCACGGCCTACGTAGGCCTGGAGTTGCTTGAGTACCGAAGAGCCCTTTGCGTAGGTGATGCCGTCGAAGTTGGCTTCGACTGTTTCGATGTCGGTGGCGTCCGCGAAGATCGGGTGCGTGGATGGCAGCTGATCCTGCTGGTAGGCCCATGACTTTTCGATGTTCGCGAAGGTGACCCATGCGGTGTCGAACTCGGTTTCCTCCGCCTGCGAAATGGCCGCGGACCAGGTGGCGAAGGACTCGTTGAGCCACAGATCATCCCACCATTGCATGGTCACCAGGTCACCGAACCACATGTGCGCCATCTCGTGCAGGACGGTGTCGCAACGGCGCTCGTAGCGGTATCGGGTGACCTTGGAGGTGAAGACGTATTCGTCGCGGAAAGTGACGCAGCCTGCGTTTTCCATGGCTCCCATGTTGAATTCTGGGACGAACAGCTGGTCGTACTTGCCGAAGGGGTAGGCGTAGCCGAAGTTGCGGTGGTACCAGTCAAAGCCTTGCTTAGTTTCGGTGAACAGGCGCTCTGCGTCCAACGAGGATGCGATGGAGGCTCGGCAGTAGATACCAAGCGGGATTTCCAGCTCGTGTGGCTGGTCGGCTGGGGTTTCTGGGTGGTGGGTGAGTGTGCCGCGCCAGGTGTCGCGCACCTCATGGTATGGCCCGGCGCAGACCGCGACGAGGTATGTCGACAGCAAGTAATCGACGGAAGCAGTATGACGCAGGAACTCACCTTCGGTTTCGACAGCGGTTTCAGCGTTGGTGATGAACTTCCAGTCCTTCGGCGTCACGCCGGAAATGCGGTAGGTGGCCTTCTGATCAGGTTGGTCGAAGCAGGCGAACATGCGCTTCGCGTCCGCGGTTTCGAACTGGGTGTAGAGGTAAGGCTGGTTGTCTGCGGGGTCGACGAAGCGGTGCAGGCCTTGGCCAGTGTGGGAGTAGGGGATGGTGGCGTCAACAACCAGGGTGTACTCGCCTGGAGTAAGGCCCGTGAGAGCCAGGCCGTCCTCTGGGGAGTAGCCGGCCTCAAGCGCAGCGCCGTTGAGGGTGGCGGTGACGCGATCGGCGCGCAGGTCGATGAAGGTGTCGCCCGGCTTAAGCACCGTGAAGGTGACGACGGTGCGGGATTCGAACGTGTCCTCGCCGGTGGTGAGGTCGAGGTCGATGTCGTAGTGGGAGACTTTCAGCAGCTCGGAGCGTCGGTTAGCTTCGTCGCGCGTGAGATTGATAGAAGTCATGGTGTCCTTTCTCTACAATTGGGTTCCAATTTACCGCGAGCGAAAGGTGTATGGCATGAATTCTGAAGTGACGTTTTGGTTCGACGTATCCTGCCCGTTTTGCTGGATAACCTCCCGCTGGATCAAGGAGGTCGAGCAGGTGCGCGACATCAAAGTGACCTGGGTGCCAATGTCTCTTGCCGTGCTTAACGACGGCCGGGACTTGGATCCCGAGTACATGAAGAAAATGCAGGCCAATTGGGGCCCGGCGCGGGTGTTTGCCGCGGTTGCCACGCAGTATCCGGAACAGGTGGATGAACTCTACACGACTCTTGGAACGCTGGTGCACAATGACGGTAACGGTGGCCGCAAAGGTTTCGGCGGCTACGACGACCTGATCCCGGTTGCGTTGGAGCAGGTCGGTTTGCCTGCGTCATTGGCTGAGGTGGCGAACACCGAGGAGTGGGATGACGCCCTGCGCGAATTCCACCAAGGCGCGATGGATGAGGTGGGCGATGAGGTTGGCACCCCGGTAGTCAAGCTCGGGGACACAGCCTTCTTCGGCCCAGTTCTCACCCGCATTCCACGAGGCGAGGAAGCTGGCCGGATTTTTGATGGTGCATTTGCTCTCGCAGGTTATCCGCATTTCTTCGAACTAAAGCGCACCAGGACCGAAAAACCGCAGTTTGATTAGCGGGCGTCGATGTCCCGGATCTTCTTAGTATCTAGGCGGCAGGTCGCTTGCCCCGAAGAGTCCACTACTTCAGCTACGGTCTCGCCGTGGTAAGTGACCTTGCAGGATACCTGTGGATCCGGGCCTGGATTGTCCAACGTCACTGTCATCACGGGGGAGATTCCCGAGATCTCGGCTTTTTCCTGGAATGGTAAGGGCGCGGCGTCGATATTAACTAAGGTGCCTGAGGCGCTGTAGGTGATGTGGGCTGTTGGGGCATTGCCCGTGGCCTCAATGGTCACGGAATATACGCGATTTATTGATGCACTTGAACTTCCCAGCTCATCGAGCGCTCCCGCGGGGCCGGTAGGGGTGTGGCTTGATGGTGCGCTGATGGTCGGCGAGGGAGCCGGTTCCGGTGTCGGTGAAGAAGTGCAAGCACTGACGGTCAGTAACAGCAGTAGTGGGGCAATTTTTTTCATTGTGAATATAGAATCCCATCCCAGGCGCAGTTTGCCATTTTCTCCGCGTTGATATGCTCGGCAATTACAGTACCGTTTCTCAGTGCGCGACAGCTAAAACGAATGTCCTCTTTCATCTTCTCTGGGTCGATGGGGCTAGCGAAATCGATGCTGCACTACCTTCGATTTTTGCTTTGATCGTCATGGTGTGGGGGAGTGGCTGTTCCAGGACCATGTTGTCCCCGAGTTCATCGACGTACTGCAGCATGCCAGTAGGTTCTGTCGACTCGAACTCCAACGTGATCTCTTCCACCAAGCTATCGTCCAGCGGGGTAGCGGTTCGCCGTTGCTCCGCAATGTCCTTTTCGAGCTGCGTATAAAACTCGGTCATCTCTTCTTGGTTTTGTCGCGAGCAGCTTGTTCCCCCATCCCGCAGCCTGATAAGGAAAGTAGGGCTATTGTCGCTGACGCCGTGCTCCGGATCATGAGGGGTCCTCACTGTGCTGTGATAAGTATTTCGGTAAATACTAGTGTGCGCAGGCAGCCTTAGCCACAGTTTGCGAGGATTCTTGAGATCGCTTCCTTTTCCGGGGCAGTGACCCACAGCTGGTATTTGGCCTTCACCTGAACCTGGCGAGTGACGTAGTCGCAGCGAAATGCTTTGTTCGCCGGCAGCCAGGTGGCCGCGTCGCCATCGCCTTTTTGTTGATTGGCCGGACCGGAAACAGCCAACAGATTCAGCGGGTCGTTTGCGAAATTGCGGCGCTGGTCGTCGTTAAGCTGCTGCGCCCCCGTCTGCCACGCATTCGATAGCGACACCACATGGTCTATCTGGACGTCCGAGGAATGTGGGCCGCGCACAAAGTTGATGTCGGTTCCGGTGTACGGGTCGTGCAGCACCCCGGTGAGCACCACGCAGTTGTGGGTGCGCGGTTTGAAGGTTTCCTCAACGAGGTCGCGCTGCAGAATGTCATTGCGAGTATCGCACCCGTTGTGTCCCAGCTCCACCGTCACGTCGTCATCCCAATGCCGGAACTTATCGCGTGCGTAACCAGTTTTCGGTGCGCGTCCCTTCACGGGCAAGGAATTGAGCAAGTCCAAGCTCGCATTGCTTGCCGACGCCACCGGCTGTGGTGCCGAAGCTGCCGCATATTCCGTCGGCCCCTCTGTGCTGGTACAGCTGGTGAGGCAAAAAACAGCTATCAGGCTGGCCGCGATACGGCGCACGGTAACAACTCCTTAGGGAAAATACTCCCGGAGAATTTTAGTACGTCACCTTTCCGGCATCGATATCGGCTAGCAGCTCTGCTGGGACAGAACACGAAATCTTGCCGTCCTCGGCCCACGAATTCTCGAGCACCGGCTTGCCGTTGTACGTCACACTGCACGTCAACGAGGTACTGCGGTCAAGACTTCCCGCCATCAGATTGATGTAGTAATCCGTGGTGGTCACATCTGCAGTGAACGGCAGCTGTACTGCCTTGCTGGGGTCCTTATCTAGCATGACCAGTGCATCTGACGAACCATTAAACGTGACCGTGACGGTGCGTGCCTTTTTGTCATACTTCAGGCCAGAGCTGGTCCAATACTTCGCATAATCAGTACTGCCCAGTACGACATTAGGGGTGAGTTTCGCAAACTTAGGGTTTGAGGGCGCCCGATCTCCCTGCTTGGCAGGTGGAGTGCTACTAGTGACGACACTGCTCGTGGCAGGAGGCTGTGCCACAGGCTCAGTAACTTTACTGTCATCAGTAGATGTACAACCGGCAATGGCGGCACAGGTGAGCAGCGCACCAGCAATGACAATCGCCCGCATGGGGACTCCCTTCAGTTCGCTGAAATTACCAGCTATTAAAACCTGAAAGCGAAAGAGATGCAGGGCTATTAATAGAAATGTTATCTAGCTGGTAGCGCGCTCCCGCCACGCCGGTGGCACATACACGCAAGTCGGGTCAGAGGCGCTGATGTCCCCGGTCAACGCATAAGCCGTGGAACGAGAACCACCGCAGACATGGTGGAACTCGCACACCGAGCATTTGCCATGCCAATGATCTGGGTCGCGGAGCTTCTTGAACACGGGCGAATTGGTGTAAATATCGTGGAAATCCTGCTCCTTTACGTTGCCACAGTGCAGTGGCAAGAACCCGTTGGGGTAGACGTCGCCAATGTGATCAATGAATGCGAAACCGGAGCCCGAGTTCACCGCCATCGGGGCGCGCGGCGGGCGGGGATGCTCAGGAACAGCGCCCAACAGCTCAGTAGTCTTTGCAGTGAGTTCCTCATACAGCGGGCCACCTTCAAAGGGAACCCCTTGCTGATTTTGGATCACCACTCGACGGTACTGCGGTGCTTCGGTCGTCTTGATGGCGATGCGGTTGGAGACATCCGCCAGCCAGTGCAACACATCTTCGCGCTCGTCCGGGCTCAGGGCATCGAGGTCCGCGCCTCGGCCTGTGGGAACCAGGAAGAACACGTACCACATCTTTGCGCCCATTCCCATAACGGTTTTGAGTAGCGCGGGGGCTTCGTGGATATTCTTCTTGGTCAGTGTCGAGTTAATCTGCAGTCGGTAGCCTGCTTCATTGATGACCGGTGCCATAGCTACCGTCTTATCGAAGGTTCCAGAGAAACCGCGAAATGCGTCGTGCGTTTGTGCCGTCGCACCGTCGAGAGACATAGACATCGCCTTGCCACCCGCCTCCCGCAGCGCATGAATCCGCTCCGGGGTGAGTTTAGGGGTGACCGAAGGGGACAGGGACATATTCAGCCCGAGGCTTGTGCCGTAGCGAGTCAGCTCCTCCAGGTCATCACGCTCGAATGGGTCGCCGCCGGTGAGGACCACCAGCGGTAACGGTTTTTCATAGCTGGCCAGGTTCTCCAGCAGCTTTTTGCCTTCCTCTAGCGTGAGCTGGTTCGGGTTCGGCTCATGCTGGGCATCCGCGCGGCAGTGCTTGCACACCAAACCACAGGCCCGGGTCACTTCCCAGATGACAATGAAAGGCTTGGTGTTAATGTCATGGCGGACGGTACGAACTACAGGCGCATGAGACACGTCAGAAACACTTTCTATCAGCAGGCAGTTAACTCCGACGCTAGCCCCGCCATGAGTGGTTCGTCCAACTTTGTGACAAACAACTACAATCGGTCACATGCGCGTATACCTAGGAGCGGACCACGCAGGGTTCGAAATGAAGAACATTATCGCCGAGCACCTCAAGGGCCTTGGACACGAGGTCATTGATTGCGGCGCTCACACCTACGATGCCGACGACGACTACCCGGCGTTCTGCATCGAAGCAGCCTCCCGTACTGTCAACGACCCAGGTTCCCTTGGTATCGTCCTCGGCGGTTCCGGCAACGGTGAACAGATCGCAGCCAACAAGGTCAAGGGCGCCCGCTGTGCGCTGGCATGGTCCCCAGAGACTGCCCGCCTTGCCCGCGAGCACAACAACGCACAGCTCATTGGCCTCGGGGGTCGTATGCACTCCAAGGAAGAAGCCCTCGCCATCGTTGAGGCTTTCCTGGACCAGGAGTGGAGTCAGGCGGAGCGCCACCAGCGCCGTATCGACATCCTCGCGGACTACGAGAAAACCGGCATCGCCCCAGCGCTGCCAGCTGAATAAGAAAAACCCCGGTCCGCCGGGGTTTTGTTAGTTAAAAGTCGAAGCCTCCGAAATCGCCGAAGTCGCCACCAAAGTCTCCGGGATCGCCGGGGGAGTCGTCGAAAAGCCCGCCACCGGCGTCGTCCATACCACCGGCCTGTAGGCCGTCCTGGAAGCCATCGCCGTAACCGGCCTCGAACGCCGACGCGTCATAACCGACCCCGGACATGCCTCCGAACATGGTGGAAAAGAGCAGAACTGACCCCGCTGTCCACATGCCCGTGCGCATTGCCGACGCCCACCACGGTTCCGAATACCACCCAGCCGGAACTGGGCGCCCAGCCACCATGCCGCCAGGATAGTAGTGCTGCGCATGAGCACTTGCCTGCGGAGACGCAGTGATCTGCTTGCCTTCGAAATCAATCGTGCGCTCTTCTGTCACCCGGCCCGCCTGGCGCTGCCCCTCGAGCGGCGGCAGCTCTGGACCGGCGGGCATCCCCATGATTTCTCGGGCGGCATTGACATAATGCAGACCTTCCAGCGCTGACTCGCGGGCAAGTTCTGCCTGCCGAGTGGTCTGAGCTGTGCTGATCTGAGAACTTGCGGCATTGAAACGCTCAGAAGCATCGGCCATTGCCTGGGTAGAGGCCGCATCAGAGCCCGTCAGGCTAAGTACCTGCGAGCCTAGACGGTCAATCCACCGCCGAGCATCAGCCACAGCATCGTCAAAACGAGCTGCCTCCTGCTTCGCCCCGCCTTGCGATGACAATTTAGACACCGCGAATACCGCAGCGGCGACAACTCCGAAGATAAGGACTAGAGATAACACGTTGCTCCTTGTAAACCGTTCACTTACAACAGCAACGAGTGAAGAGTTAAGTTAGTTCCCCTTTTGCTTCTGCCGGTCCTGTGCCCACTCCTTAACGTCCTCAGAACTCCACAGCGTCAACCCGTGCAGCTTCGCCACTGGCTTCGGTGCGCGACCTCGGCCGGCATAGCTAGTAAAAGTGCCACGTGCGGTGCTAGAAAACTCCGCGCATTCAGATGCTGTCCAGAGCTCCTGACCAGTATCAGAATCGATAATTTTAGGTTTCATGCCACACAATTTTAACGAGGCAAATTATAAATAAGGTTCCCAAAGTGGCACAGTTCGATAACGGAATGACGATTTTGGAAAGTGGGATCACATGCGCTATAGTTACCCGACGTACCACATTCGGGAATGTCGTATAGTGGCTATTACCCCAGCCTTCCAAGCTGGTGACGCGGGTTCGATTCCCGTCATTCCCTCCAATACTTAAAATAGCTGGTTTACCTGCGCTAATGCGGTTGCCGCTTTGCCTCCTAGGTGGGGCGCGTAACGCTATCGTGGTGCTAAAAATGTGCTTAAGCGCTGGTTTACGGCTCCAGAGAGTTGACCCTCGGCATTTGATCTTTCTGATCTAAGATGTCGAGGGTCTTTTTCTTGCCCCCCTCCAGTTGCCCCCGCTATTACCAACTGTTACTAACATGTGTTAGCATGGGTTTGTAAGCAAGAGAGGGAAAAGAAAGGACCCCACAATGAACACCGGCACCATCAAGGACTACACCGCCTACATCATGCGCGCCCACGCAATCTACCTCACCACCTGCGCCAACCACCACGCACACCGGGAAAACATGGGCTACGCCGAATACCCCCAGGCAGAAACCGACTACTGGACACGGCAGTACTACCGCGGGAAGGCGATCCTCGAGACGATCGACCTCACCCACAAGTCCCGCCACGACTGGGTGTCCGAGTTCGCCGCGCAAAAAGCAGCCGAAAAATTCCAGCACACGCACTGGGGCCAAGAGGTCTGCGCTGACATCATCGACGTTTTCTTCGGCCTGCGAGACGAGGACTTTACCGACGCTGAACTTGCCCAGCTGAAGACCGCGATCTTGGCCCACTTCGGCTACCACGCCTAAGGGGGCAGCTGGCCCGCAAAAAGAAAATCCCCGCTAGGTGCGGGGAAAGCTGGTCACAAAGCAACCAGGACGGCTCACCCCCGCTACGTGCGGGGAGCTCGAGCCACCACCAACACTAGCACAGAAGGAGAACACGATGGTAATCGTCACGTTCAGTAAAGCCGGGGCGGTGCGGGGGCGCACGGTCGCCACGGTCTGCCGATCCACCTACGGGCGGAAAGCATTCCCCCTACCATCACCCGACCCCAATAGCCCCAGGTGGGGTGAATGCGTCCAGCAAGCGCGGGAGCCGGGGCAATACCTGGTGCTCGACCGCATCATCCACGTCGATGACGATAGTGCCGGGGACTCACCAGAGCTAGATAAGGTGCGGGCCGTAGGTGCAGAGCTGAAGGCCCTACAGGGTGAGGTAGCCGAGCTTGAGCAGGAGCTTCGAGGCCTCATTAAGAAGGCGCACGATGCCGGGGCCACCGATTACGCTATCGCACAGGCCTGCGGGTGGAACCAACCACGGGTGAAACGAGCCTGGTCTGTGCCGGAATGATCTTGCCGATTGGTGGATTAGGCACCCCCTAATCTGACAAGGATTGGGCGAATAGGCAATATCTTGCCGGATTAGGTGTGGTGCTTATTTATAAAAATGCGTGGTTTTTATGTTTTAGGCGTCGCCGACTTCGAAGCCGCGCGATAGTAGCTCGGCACGTAAGGCTTCACGTTCGGCGATGTCCGAGCAGTTCACCAACAATCCGATGCCCTCCACTGTTTGCGGGTTATGCTCTGGCTCTTCTTCTTCGTCGTTGTCGCCGTCGAGGGCTTCGAGGATGGCGTTGTACTCTTCGTCTGTGAAGCCGGTGCCGTCGAGGTCATCCACAGACCTGAGTAATTCGGTCAATGCTTCTACGTCGTAGGAACTCGAATCACTTGCCTTATTATCAATAAGCACGAGCCTGGAAGCATGGTCTTCATCCACATCAACCATGTAAACGTCGATCTCTTGCCATGCCTGTTCACTTGCTTGCTCATCTGCGATGCGCTTGATAGCCAGCAAGCTATGGTTTCCAGCCAGGACTTCGTTCTTTCTACCAGTGAACGTTCCACGATTGACTACAAGCGGCTTGTAAATGCCATTTGCCTTAATCGACTCAACGATTAGATCTACATCGCCGATGCGCGGGTTCTTATAGTAGAGGGACAGCGACTCTACTGGGACACGTTCAAACGAACCGATATTAGCTTCTACTGTTGCCAACTGATTTCCTTACGATATCTTCAAAGTAACTATCAGATACCTGTTGGTAAGAGTTGGCTAGTTCTGGGTGACGGGTCACATGATTCCTAGCGCGGGCGCATGCAAGACAATTCCTTCCGCCTCTTTTGAGTTGAGATGGCACAAGGTTTTGAGGAATAAACGCATGCCCGTACTTGCAACGCTTTTTTGCAGCCCAGTGGTGTGTCCCATGTTGAACTGCGTCAAAGTTGTTTTCTGACTGAGTGTCATATCTCAAATTTTCAATATGGTTGTTTGTTGATTTTCCATCATTGTGGCAAACAACTTTCCCAGTTGGGCATGGCCCGATGAAAGCAAGCATCACAAGCCTATGGACTTTCGCTTGTTGCGATTCGCCGCCCTTCCTGAGATTTACAACCATCCTGTTTTGCGCATCTGGACATGGGGCCATCATTCTTCCAGGCCATTTCCGCAAACCTTGTTTTGTTTCCAGCACTCTGTCTAGGCTTCTTACGCGCCCGTGATCTGATACTTCGTAGCTTCCTTCGTATCCAACGACAGGCTTCCATGTTTCTGGTTTTCCGCATGGACAGGTAGGCTGAGGATTAGCCATGATGCACGCTCCAATCGTGTCATTGTGGACAGGCTCGGTTAGCGCTCCAATCGCTTTCCGGGCCGTTATTTGTTTCAATTCTATCTTATTTGTACTGGTAGCAGCGCTTTTTGAGTTGCCACTGTGGATAACTAATTGATGTGTGAATGTGTCATGGGTGGAGATTGTCACCCGCTGGGGGTTGGCTAGGGGATAGACTGAGGGCATGAAACGAATCATCATTACCACCCTAGTCGCAGCCCTCGCACTCACCGGGTGCTCCAAGCCTGAGCCGGCCCCGCTCCTGCGCGAGAACTCAGATATTCAGGTGGCCTATGTGAGGATGGAGATGGCCGATAAATACGGTGCCGATTATCGATTAAAGGACGCGGAAGAATACTGTCAGGCGTTACGTGACGGCAAAAATGAAGATGCTATCATCACGGAAACTAGCCCCATGTATCCAGGGATTGTGCGCCGATATATTCGCGCTTCTAACACGTTCGTGTGTCACGATAGACACGATGATTTGGTTAACGGGGCGTGGGATGACCCGACGCTAGGGTCGTTCAAATCCCGCTAGTAGTGGTTTTGCCTGGTGTTGAGGATGGAGTGTTGTGCGTCTGTCAGCATGTACACCATGCGTCCCCTGTCCTTGCATTCACCTGAATTAACCACGATGGCGTGTTCGTCGGGGTGGTTAGGGTTGGTGGCGTAGCCGATGATGATTGCGTCGGTGATGATGTCGCCTTCGTCTAGCTGGCCGGAGCAATAGTTTTCGGCGATACTTGCGAGACTGTTTGGTGGTTCGTTGTTGAAAAACTCGCATTCGCAGCTCATATAATCAAATCTCCTAAAAGATCACTCAAGAACGGCCACACCTGCGTAAGATCATGGTGCGACAAGGGGAGTGTTACCGCTGGCAGCGGGTCACCACACGCAATATCCTCAGCAACTCTTTCGGCCTGTTCCACCGTGAACAGCTGGTAGTGCACATCATTCCAACCATGGCCTTTGCGTGGGGTGAAGGTCTTGTTTTTGTCTGATGGGACGCGGGGCCGACTCATACCCCGGTAAAGGTCGCGGTATTCTATGCGATCCCGGTACAGTTTTGTCCATGTGGGTAGGTGGATGAGGAAGCATTTCCCGTCACCTGTGGGGATGATGACACAATCCCAGTGCTTGTAGTGTTTTATAGTGGTTCCTCGATGATCATTCGTGCCCATGCGGGGATTTTCGTGCCGTTGTACTTTGCTTCACCGTTCAAAACGGCGCGTGTGATGCCGATGTGTTCGTCGCGTTCTGGCTGGCTGATGCGTCCCCATGGCCTGGGTGTGTGCGCCATGAACCGCGATGCTTGGCGTCGCTCGTATTCGGCCTGCAGGCGCATCGCGCGCCGGGTCGTATCGTCGGTCATTGCGCATCCTGTATGCGTCGGATCTCGCGGTTGAGCAGGTCGCGGGCTTTCATGAGGTCTTTCAGCACTTCGCCTTTATTTAGTCCGTCGAGACGGGTTGATCTGGCGACGTATTGGACAACTTGCCCGCCGTTGCTGGTGAGGTGCTCTGAGATGTCCGCGACTTGTACACCGTTCGGGAACTGGTAGTAGGCGGGGCAAGATTGCGGGGGCCATGTGGCTCGTAGCGTGATGTATGGCTTGCCAGCGAACTCATTGCATGTGCTTGTGGTGCCGTCAGGTAGTGGCTGCGGGTTCGGTGCTGTCACTGGTGTTCCTGGTTTGAAGCCGTGTTTACGCAGCCACTTTTCCGCATTTGGTGTCGTAAAGGTTTCGCCCCATTCGGCTGCTAGTTCGTCTGGGGCGCCCTGGTCACACCACTGGGTGTCTACTTCGCGTCGGTGGGCTGCTTCTTCCTCAGCACTGCCTCGGAACAGATCTAGGCGTTCGTTGTCGTTCATGGTCGGTTCTCCAATTCGTGTACGTATGCCCACGCAATGAGGGCGGAAGCGAGGATAAGCGGGATCATGCGGATTCTTCTGTGTTGAAATGGTGGTATGGGGTCATTGGCTGTTCGCTGTCGGTTTCGCACCACATGTCTTTGCGCCATTGCCGTTCCTCGATCTTTCGAGCGGCCTTCTTCGTTTTGAACGGTTCGTTGCAACAATGGCAAAACGCCCGCGACGGCATGTTTCCTAGCATTCGGCTCATGTGGTGTCCTTTGTGTTGCTCAAATGGTGGACTAGATCGGCTGCAAATCGAGTAGTTGGCCACCGTGGGTGGTGAATGCGGTGGCGAATGGTTGTTGCCATGCACCGCCGTTGTGCTCAGCAAACCAGTCAGAGCCGCCGTCGTAGGTGTTGGAGCACAGGAACGTGCGAGGCCCTGAGGTGAGTGCTTGGAATTGGTGGAAGTGTCCGAACAACACAAAATGGGCACCGGCTGCGGGTTGCTGGTAGAACGCGGCATCCTTGAGCCATTTTTCCGCGCCCGCACATCCACCGGGGCACGGTACGGGAGGTTCTTCTGGGCGTCGATCTTCCAATCCTTCGCCCCGGTCGGGCGCCCGTCACCGTCAACCACAGCGGCGGTTGTGAGCCGGGCCGTAAGCAGAACAGGGCCGGGGAATCGCTTGAGTTGACCGATCACACCCTCCCAGACGTCGTTAGCCCTGTTCCACAAATCCATTGAGATGGAGTAGTCGCCGTCCTGATTTTTCCGGCCTCGGCGACGCTGGTTCGCAGCGGCCTGGGCCTCGTCCTTCAGGAGATTCCACAGCTCGGTCATGGAGTCAATCACCAAAAGATTGAACATGCCCTCGGCTGACGATTCAGCGCTAGCGTCTGCGATAGCCTGACGGATTTGCCCCAGGGTGCCGTCATGCTCGACGATCTCAAAATCAGCCCCTGGGATGGCTGCGTATTCATCTGCCTGCCCCTCGCCGATCTCGATCACGAAGCAGCGGTCTACCTCCTGCATGGCGCTGGTCTCAAGCGCGGCCCAGGTTTTACCGGCCCCGGCCTCACCGGCCAGTAGGATCATGGGGAACGCGACACGCCCGGTAGGTTTTCTGGTTTTGATGGCCATTACTTTTCACCGCCCTTCTCAAGCGCCTTTAAATCAATTAAGCCGTGAACCTGATTCATAAGATGTTCTATCGCTGCCTTCGCTACGCCATCACGCGCGAGTGTGACCGTGAACCTCGGCTTAGATACTTCGACGATCTCCCACCCGGCGGGTAGCTCACCGGTGACCTGCCAATGCTCTAGAACACTTTTCGATAGCGCATCGGCCTCAGCTTTCGAGATGTCCGCCTCTAGCAGGTCCGGCGCGTGCTCAGATAGAAAAGCGAGTGCTTGACGACCCTTCTCAGAGTCGGGGTCTGGTAGCTTATCGAAAACCTCAAACCCTTTATCGTTTGCGTCGGCAAAGAATATGTTCCTATCAACGCAAATAGCTGCTTTATTTGGGGAAGACATCGACAAGCCTCCCATCTTTAGCCCTTGCGCGTTCTTCACATCTGTTTTATCGCCAGGGGAAAATTCACTGGCGACTTCTGCCTTGAATTCCTTGTGACGGCTCTCAAACAATTTAAGGAGTGCAGCCTCGAGAAGCACCCTCTGGTGTTTTACTTGCCGGTCCGTGCTGGTCTTTACGACCTCTTTCGTGTAGTCTTGATCTTGCATTCCTTTTTTCCTTTCTCGTTACGGGTTAGGAGTCCTTTCGGGAATCGCAAAACCCGTCCCATCATGGTGTTGCAGCGCCGGGGCGGGTTCTTTTATGCCGCGACCCCGTCTTCCCACGTTGCGATGAAGTTCTTTACATCCTGGGCCGTGGCGATCACGGTGTTTCCCTTACGGCGCGTCCTGAGCGCGCCTTCTTTCCGCCAGCGGTACACCGTATGGCGTGACACGTTGAACAGCTTCTCGATCTCAGCCAGCCGGTACGCCGGTTTATCGAGGATGATCTCAGTTGCAGGTTGGATCATTAGGAGTCCTTTCGATAGGGCGTAATGTTACGCATAAATAAGTATATAACACATGTAGCAAAAAGTAAAACAGCGTAACAATACGTTTCAGTTCGTAGCCGGGGTGGCGGGAAGAAACACGTCCGATATGCTAAAAAGCATGAGCGAGCAGTGGGAAGTCGGAAAACGCCTCAAAGAGGCCAGAGAAAAACACGGCCTAAGCATCAGAAGAGCCGCCGCAGAAATCGGCGTATCTGAGGGATGGTGGCGAATGATCGAACTCGGAACCAAACCACTCCACGGCAAGCGCGTCCCGGTTCAAATCCCCTCCGGCTACCTCGTCCGCGCGGCCCTTATCCTCAACCTCGACGCAGACGAACTGATCACGCTCGGAGGGGACAGGGTGAAGCACGACGACGTAAACAACCTTATCCAGGTCGTCACCGAGTCGCTCCATACCCTCAGCACCGAGCAGCTAAAACTAGTCCACGCCTTCATTAACGGTCTGCGGGCGGGGAAATAGCCATAACATCAGCCAGTGAGTCCATAGCCTCCCGCGCCAGGCGGTGATTCACGTGCATGTACTGGCGAGTAGATGCAATAGTGGAGTGCCCCACGATCTGCGCGATCACCTCCGGACTTACCCCACCCTCAAGAAGCAGTGACACAGTGGTGTGGCGGGCGCAGTGGAAGTCCACCGCTGGCGCCCCGGCGCGCTTGCACGCTTCACGCCACGCCGCTGTCACCGCCCTCGGGGATAGCGGGTCACCGTTCTCCTTCGCCCATACCAAACCAAGCCGCCCCGTCGGCGTGGCCCGGATGTACGCGTCCAGCCCGGCCCACAGCGGGGAGGGGAGTGGCGTGGCACGCACAGACTTCGTAGTCTTAGGACGCGTCCAATAATAGGAGCCAACAGCGTGTCGGTGCTCGTACCCCGGAGGCATCGGCGTAATCCGCTCCGGGCACTGATACGGCTTCACCTTCTCGCCGCAGTGACAGCCGGGGCCATGACCCCACGGTAACGACTTGATCTGCCATGACAGGTCAACGAAACCAAGCTCAAGATCGAGACGCGGGCGCTCCAGCCCCAGCAGTTCATTCTTGCGGCACCCGAGGAACAGAGCGCTGGTCCATAGCGAGGCTAGTGGGTCTTCTTCCTTGATGGAGCACATGATGATTCGGCGGGCCTCCATCACTGATAGTGCCTCGCGCGGCCTGCTTAGCGCCCTTGGTCGGTCCACCTTGTCGCACGGGTTCACATCAATCTTGTCTTCGCGCACCGCCGCCTTAAACATCACCGAGGCGACGGAGTGGACGATCTGGACGGTGCGCTCCGAGATACCGTGTGAGCGGACGAAGCGGTGAAGCTCACGGATCTCCTCGGCCCCCACATCTTGAAGCAAGTACTGCCCCAAGCACGGTGAGATGTACTTTCTCACCTTGCCCCGAGTATCCTCTAGGACCCGTGGCTCCAGTTTGTCTGCGGCGATCTCGGTCAGCCAGTATGCCGCCCAAGTTTCCACGGTGACGCTTCCGGGTGCCATGTTGGAGTTCAGCAGCTCCTTGATCAAGTCCTCGCGCTTGCGGTAGAGCTCCGGCTCGGTTCTCGCGGAGACGGTTCGGCGGAGTTGCTTGCCGGTGCCGTCGTAGCCGATTGTGAAACCGGCGCGGAGTCGACCATCTTTCTCCTTATAAATGGTGCCCTTGCCGAGTGCTTTCACACGTTTCATTCCACTGCTCCTTGGTGCTGAAATCGGGGCTTAAAACCGCCCCTCTTGCAACATAATGTTACGCACTTCAACTATTGATTGTCGAGCAAAATGCGTAACCAAAGGTAGGGATTACGTGAACACCGGACTTCCAAGCTGGTGACGCGGGTTCGATTCCCGTCATTCCCTCCAATTTCTAATAACGAAGCAACCAGCCGGGACGCTGGTTGCTTTTTTGTTTTTTGTGGAAGGGGACTGCGGGGTTAAGTGGGTTAAGTAGCAAAATGGGGTTAAGGGGGCAAAATGTGTGTCTGGTCGGCGTGTCGCCGGTCGGTCTTTGTGTTGCTACTGCACTTCTGGAGGCTCTGATCACGGCCCCTGAAGATTCTTACTAAAACCCGGGAAGCATTTCTCGGATCTTGGGCCAAAAACAGCGAAATAGCAGGTGTGAAGCCTAAAAAATCACCGAGACCCGGGGAATGCTTCCCGGGTTTTACAGGGTTAAACAGCACAATGCGTGCCCGGCCAGGCACTAGTGTGTTGGCAGTCGGCTGACATAGCCGTTGACGCAACAGGACCGGTCGGCCTGTTTCCCGGTTGGCTTGCTCCATCGGGAGATACCTCACCAGCTTGCAGTATCGGTCATTGCGATTGAGCTGACAGCATAAGCATGGAAAGCCCGGAAAGTTCGCCACGTGTGTGAGATCAGCTCTGGTTTAGGTGGTCGAAGCGCCACAGGTGGCGCATCGTCACCTGGTGGTGCCGTTGATTTTTTGCTTTTGTCCCAGGCAGACGGGGCATCGGGGTCGGGTTTTTGGTCACCGGAGTTAGGTAACCGCGTCTGCTATCACAGGTGCGGTATCACTCGCGGTATTGAACAAGATTTGTGGGTTTATAAGGCCCCAAACAATATACAACACCTGTTTACATGCCCTGACCTGGCTTTACTGTGGATTTCAGGCACACATTCTGTCCCTTAACACGCAAAATGCGTGTCAGGTTGATAGCGTATCGACCCCGACATTACCCTCCAGAAGTTCGGGCTGGTGGAGGCATTTCTGAAGCAACCTCGGGGGCGTAATGTCGGGTTAAGTAAAGAAATGTGCGTCCGTTCGGCTTGTCGTTGGTTGGGCCTCAAGCAATATAAACTACCGAATCGCATAGCCTGACCAGGCTTTCCTACAGAATTCAGACACACTTTTTGTCCCTTAAACCTGCCTTCCATCCGTGCGCGGGACTTTCCGCTCCCTACGGCCCTGTCCGCATCCGTTTGCGTGTTCCACCTACGGCCAGTGAACTGGTTCAGTGCAGACTGGAGGGTCTTAGTATGTGATTCACCCTGGGTTACAGTGCAAAGCGCAGCGGACTTGGTGATCTCCCGGTTCACGTCAGCGATTGAACGCAGGATGTTCGTTTTTTTGGGGGGAGGCGTCGTAAAGCGCCTGCGAAACGTTTAATAACCTGCTGTTTTGCTTTCCTCTTATGGTTCTGTGTAAAGTCATCTCTCGTACCGCACAGCAGCGGAACATTTAACGGGGCGTGGCGCAGCTTGGTAGCGCATCTGCTTTGGGAGCAGAGGGTCGCAGGTTCAAATCCTGTCGCCCCGACAAATATGAGGTATCACTTGATAGTGGTACCTCATTTTTTGTTTGTCGGGCCGCTGTTAAGGCACCCTTGTTGATAGGGGGTGTAAACGACACAGGTAGAGTGTTGATCTAAATACCCGAACTAACCAACCCAGGAGATTTACTCGTGAAGAGTTCTGTAGAGCAGCTGAATGACACGCGCGTCAAGGTAACTGTCGAGATTCCTTTCGAGGAACTCAAGCCAGAGTTCGATCAGGCTTACCAGACGCTGTCTCAGCAGGTTTCCATCCCGGGCTTCCGTAAGGGCAAGGCTCCCCGTCAGATCCTTGAGGCTCGCATCGGCCGCGGCCCAGTCCTGGAGCAGGTCATCAACGACATGATTCCTTCCCGCTACTCCAAGGCAGTGGAAGAAAACGAGCTCAAGGTCATCGGCCAGCCAGTCATCGACATCACCAAGCTGGAAGACGGCGAGCTCGTTGAGTTCACCGCAGACGTCGACGTTCGCCCAGAGATCACCGTCCCTGATTTCTCCAAGATCTTCGTCGAGGTCCCAGCCGTTTCTGCTGGGGAAGAAGCTGTCGAGCAGGAACTCGACAACCTCCGCGAGCGCTTCGGCACCCTGAAGGACCACAACCACAAGCTCAAGAAGGGCGAGTTCGTCACCATCAACCTCTCCGCCACCGTTGACGGGGAGCCAGTTGAGGAAGCAACCACCGAGGGCCTCAACCACGAAATTGGTAGCAACGAGCTTATCGACGGCCTGGACCAGACCCTCGTGGGCATGAAGAAGGGCGAAGAAGCCGAATTCACCACCACCCTGGAGCAGGGCGACTACGCCGGCAAGGAAGCACTGGTCAAGGTCGAGGTCACCGCAACCAAGATGCGTGAACTCCCAGAGGCCGACGACGAGTTCGCACAAATGGCCTCCGAGTTCGACACCATCGAAGAGCTCCGCGAGTCCCTGGCAAAGCAGGTCGAGGAAAACTCCAAGGGCCAGCAGGCATCCGCAATTCGCGACGCCGTCCTGAAGGAAGCCCTGGCTCAGTCCGAGTTCCCGCTTCCAGAATCCATCGTGGAAGAGCAGGTCCAGGGCCAGCTGCAGCAGCTGCTCGGCCAGTTCGGTGGCGACGAGAAGCTCTTCGAGTCCCTTCTCGAAGCACAGGGCACCACCCGCGAGCAGTTCGACGCCGACTCCCGCAAGTCCGCTGAAGAAGCAGTCCGCACCCAGCTGTTCCTCGACGTCCTCGCTGAGGAAGAGCAGCCAGAGGTCTCCCAGCAGGAGCTGTCCGACCACATCCTGTTCACCGCACAGTCCTACGGCATGGATCCTAATCAGTTCGTGCAGCAGCTGACTCAGTCCGGCCAGATCGCCAACCTCTTTGCCGACGTTCGTCGCGGCAAGGCACTGGCAGCCGCAATCTGCAAGACCTCCGTCAAGGACACTGACGGCAACGCTGTTGACGCTTCCGAATACTTCGGCCCAGAGACCGAAGAAGAAGCAGAAGAAGCAGCTGAGTAATCAGCGGCTAGACACTTAAAGGCCCAGCAGTGTGCTGGGCCTTTGCCTTTGGCGTCGGTAAGCCCAGCAACGCTGTCAGCGAACACGGGCATGACGACGCCCCAACCTGCGTTACATTGGTTGCTAACAAAGATCAGAAAGTAGGGAATTCATGACTTCACCGAACGGAATGAACCTCAGTGACTCCGTCTACGAGCGACTGCTCCGCGAGCGCATCATCTTCCTGGGCAGCCAGGTGGACGACGACATCGCCAACAAGCTCTGTGCGCAGATCCTGCTGCTGTCCGCCGAGGATCCAACCCGCGACATCTCGCTGTACATTAACTCCCCAGGTGGCTCCGTCACCGCCGGTATGGCGATTTATGACACGATGAAGTACTCTCCATGCGACATCGCCACCTACGGCATGGGCCTGGCCGCATCCATGGGGCAGTTCCTGCTGTCCGCTGGCACCAAAGGCAAGCGCTACGCCCTGCCACACGCACGCATTATGATGCACCAGCCATCTGCCGGCGTTGGTGGTACCGCGTCCGACATCGCCATCCAGGCTGAGCAGTTTGCCCACACCAAGCGGGAAATGGCCGAGCTGATCGCTGAGCACACCGGCCAGACCTTCGAGCAGATCACCAAGGACTCTGACCGCGACCGCTGGTTCACCGCTCAGCAAGCCAAAGAATACGGCTTCGTCGACCACGTCATCGAACACGCCAAGCACGGCGACATCACCAACTAAGGAAGGACTGTCACACAATGCAGATGCCATCTTCCCGTTACGTCCTTCCGTCCTTCGTAGAGCACTCCTCCTACGGGGCGAAGGAATCCAACCCCTACAACAAGCTCTTCGAAGAGCGCATCATCTTCCTGGGATCCCAGGTGGACGACACCGCCGCCAACGACATCATGGCGCAGCTCCTCGTCCTCGAAGGACTCGACCCAGATCGCGACATCACCATGTACATCAACTCCCCAGGTGGTTCCTTCACCTCGCTGATGGCGATCTACGACACCATGCAATACGTCCGCCCAGACGTCCAAACCGTCTGCCTCGGCCAGGCTGCTTCCGCCGCCGCAGTGCTGCTTGCAGCGGGTGCCCCAGGCAAGCGCGCGGCACTACCGAACGCCCGCGTCCTCATCCACCAGCCAGCCACCGGTGGCGTCCAAGGGCAGGTGTCCGACTTGGAAATCCAAGCAGCGGAGATCGAGCGTATGCGAACTCTCATGGAGACCACGCTGGCGCACCACACCGGAAAGTCCGCGGAGCAGATCCGCATCGATACTGACCGTGACAAGATTCTCACTGCCGCAGAAGCAGTAGAGTACGGAATCATTGACCAGGTCTTTGATTACCGCAAGTTGAACGGCTAAAAAGAAAAACGCCTCGGATGATTCGATCCGAGGCGTTTTCTTTATTTCTGAGCACCGTGCCAGCAGATGCAGAGCCGTCCAGCGGTTACTCCCGTCCCGAGCATGTTATCCAGATGGAAAACGCTGGAAAACACTCCTTGCCATGGCCGGGGAAGCTGCTAACTACCTTCGCCGAGAAACTCTTCCACTAGCGAATTGAATTCCTCGGCCCGCTCGATATTGAGCAGGTGCGCTGCGGGATTGAACTCGTGGTATTGGGCTCCGGGGATGCCGTCGGCAAGCTGCTTGACTACCTCTGGCGGTGTGGACGTGTCCTGCGTTCCTGCCACCACGAGGGTAGGTTTGTCGATCGTCTGGAGGAGCTCTCGGGTATCAAACGCAGCCAGCGCTGTACATGCTGCCGCGTAGCCTTCCGCTGGGCTATCTGCCACCATGGCCCGCCAGTATTCGCGGGATGCGGGATGAGACTGCAGCCAGCCAGGTGAGAACCAGCGCTCGATGGTGCCCTGGGACAACTCGTCCAGCTTGCCGACGCGCACGTCTGCAGCCTTTTGTGCCCATGCTTCGGACTCGCCGAATTTCGGGGCAGTGGAAACGAGTACCAATCGGCGCACTCGTTCCGGCGACGAAAGCGCGATCTGTTGCGCGATACCCCCACCCAAGGAAAGACCCATGACGTCGAAAACGGGTGCATCGACCGCAGCGAGCACATCGTCAGCTAGCTCGGCCATAGTGGTGGAGCCGGGAATTATTTCGGACTTGCCGTGGCCACGCAGATCTACCGCAATCACCCGCCGGGACGCAGAAAAATGATCAAGCTGTGGCAGCCACATTTTGATCGACGACCCCAGCGAACCGATGAGGACGAGGGGAACGCCAGCAGTGCCAAATTCGCGAACATGCAATGAGGAAGTAGTCATGGGCTCCAGGGTAGCGGGAAAGGGCGTCGGTAAGCGGCGGGGCATTGTTGCCCGTGACAAAAAGTGCGGTAGGGTAGGGCATCCGTAGGTAACCAACGATTGCGAGATCAACACTTCCATGGCACGCATGCAAGAAAGCGCTGACCTGCTCAAATGCTCCTTCTGTGGGAAGAGTCAAAAGCAGGTAAAAAAGCTCATCGCAGGTGGCGGTGTGTACATCTGTGACGAATGTATCGAACTGTGCAACGAGATCATTGAGGAAGAGCTCAACACCGCTGCCGCAGAGCGACAAGACGAGCAGAAGCTGCCGAAGCCGAAGGAAATCTCCGCGTTCCTAGACAAGTACGTCATCGGGCAGGATCGGGCTAAGCGCGTCCTCGCCGTCGCTGTGTACAACCACTACAAGCGCATCCGCGCCGAGGAAACCAAAGCGCTCGGCCGCAAAAAAGACGACGACATCGAGCTGGCTAAGTCTAACATCCTGATGCTCGGACCGACCGGCTCCGGCAAGACCTACCTCGCGCAGACGCTGGCAAAGCTTCTCGACGTCCCGTTCGCCATCGCCGATGCCACCTCACTGACCGAAGCAGGTTATGTCGGTGAAGACGTGGAAAATATTCTGCTGAAGCTCCTGCAAGCTGCTGACTATGACGTCGCCCGCGCCCAGCGCGGCATCATCTACATCGACGAAGTAGACAAGATTTCCCGCAAGTCGGAGAACCCATCCATCACGCGTGATGTCTCCGGCGAAGGCGTGCAGCAGGCGCTCCTGAAGATCCTGGAAGGTACCGTCGCTGCCGTCCCACCACAAGGCGGGCGTAAGCACCCGAACCAGGAATTCATCCAGCTGGATACCTCCAACATCCTGTTCATCGTGGCCGGCGCGTTTGCTGGCCTGGAGCAGGTCATTGAGGCTCGCCGTGGCAAAACCAGCCTGGGCTTCGGTGCTGAGGTTGCTTCCAAGGTAGACCGCGATGAAGTGGACATCTTCTCCGAGGTTCGCCCCGAGGACCTGGTGAAGTTCGGCCTCATCCCAGAATTCATCGGTCGCCTCCCCGTGGTGGCAACCGTCACGAACCTGGACCGTGATTCCCTGGTGAAAGTCCTCACCGAACCACGAAACTCGCTGGTGAAGCAGTATCAGCGCCTGTTCGAGATGGACGGCGTCGACCTCGTCTTTACCGATGAAGCGCTGGAGGCCGTCGCGGATCTGGCGCTCGAGCGTAAGACCGGCGCCCGTGGCCTGCGCTCCATCATGGAGGAAATCCTGGTTCCGATCATGTACGACATTCCGGATCGGGAAGACCTCGCAGAAGTGGTGATCAATGAGCACGTAGCGCGCGGTGAAGCCGAACCGCGGCTCGTGACCACTGCAGAGAAAGAAAAGACAGCCTAAAACTCCACAGTAGGGGCTGACAAGTCGTCGTAAATAGCGCTGCTAGCCCCTTTATCGTTGCTGTCAGAACGCAGCTTGAGGTAACTCATTTCCTCGCGTGAACCCAGGTTCGACGTGAGGAACGCGAGCACCGTGTCAATGACCAGATTGAGGTTCCCCTCGAAGTTCGCCTCATCCTCCAGGTCGATGGAGTACAGGTTGTTGAAAGTCGCGTTGTACACGGTGCGGTGGAAACAAATCGACGTAATGATCGAATAAACATCCACAGCGGAAATGCCTGACCGGAACGCGCCCGCATCCTGGCCCATCATCAGCAGCTTGTCCATCTGTAGCATCACCACTGACTGATCCGCCAACGGGGTGGAATTCTTCATGTCGCCCCAGCCGAACAGGTTCTCAAGCACCATCAACCGCACCGCACACGGGTGAGAAGTAATGCGGCGGTAAATCACCTCAACTACCTTGCGGACCCCCTCAACCGGAACCGTCGATTCCAGCTCCATATCCTGCGGCTCTGGGCGCAAATGCGCAATAGCCAACTTCAGGGCCGCCAGGTAGAGACCCTTTTTATCCCCAAAGTGGTAATGAATCATGCGCTTCGACATCCCAGACTCATGCGCAATGGTGTCGATCTTGGTTTCCTCGAATCCGGTACGGGCGAATTGAGTCAGCGCCACTTCAACAACACGTTCTGTGGAAGGTGTTGGGGTATCAGAATCGACGAGGGTGCTCACAGTTCCAAACCTTTTCTTCACATTTTTGCCAATGGGTATATAGAACTTATCGTGCCTCAAAAAGTCTGGTTGTAGGGACAAGGGTTAGGCAAATACCTAAACAACCAGTTTGTTTTCCGGGTGGTCAACCCAGAATTGGGGTACTGGAGACTTAATGATGTGAGCATTGGCCTGCACCCGTTTGAGTTGAACCACATCCTTCGCTCTGTGTGAGGGCGAAATTCTCGCTACTGTAGTAGCTAGTACACACTTTGTGGTCGCCTTTTGAAAGGACCTTGAACCTATGACCTCTGCAAAGAAGATCACCGTCACCGGTGCCGCCGGTAACATCGCCTACTCCCTCCTGTGGCGCATTGCCAACGGTGACGTCTACGGCAAGGACGTACCAGTCGAGCTCAACCTGCTGGAGATTGAGCCAGCCCTGCGCGCCACCGAAGGCGTAGCAATGGAGCTCCTGGACTCCGCATTCCCACTGCTGAAGAACATCCGCATCACCGCCAACGCTAACGAGGCTTTCGACGGCGCATCTGCTGCTTTCCTTGTCGGCGCAAAGCCACGTGGCAAGGGTGAAGAGCGTTCTGACTTGATCGCAGCCAACGGCAAGATCTTCGGACCACAGGGCAAGGCCATCAACGACAATGCGGCTGATGACATCCGCGTCGTCGTCGTAGGCAACCCTGCAAACACCAACGCGCTGATCGCACAGTCCGCAGCTCCAGATGTACCTGCATCTCGCTTCTCTGCACTGATGCGCCTGGATCACAACCGTGCGCTGTCCCAGCTGGCTACCAAGCTGGAGAAGGACTCCACCGACTTCGAGAAGATGGTCGTTTGGGGCAACCACTCTGCAACCCAGTTCCCAGACATCACCTACGCTCTTTGTGAAGGCAAGCCTGTGAGCGAGCTCGTGGACGCTGACTGGTACGAGGGTGAGTTCATCCCACGCGTAGCAAAGCGTGGCGCAGAAATCATCGACGTTCGCGGCAGCTCCTCTGCAGCCTCCGCAGCCTCCGCAGCCATCGACCACATGCACGATTGGATCAACGGCACCGACAAGTGGGTTACCGCTGCTATCCCATCCACCGGCGAATACGGCATCCCAGAGGGCATCGTTGTTGGTCTGCCAACCTACGCTGAAGGTGGCGAGTGGAAGGTTGTCGAAGGCCTGGAGATCTCTGACTTCCAGCGCAAGCGTATCGACGCTAACGTCGCCGAACTCCTCGACGAGCGCGAAGCCGTCAAGGACCTGCTTGGCTAGATCCGTTTGATAAGTGCCCTTCCCAAGTAGGAAGGGCACTTTTTCTATTGGACACCGTACGTAAAACTCGATATTTTGGCCTACGATTGGGGCTCTCGGAGGTGCGAAATGCAGAATTTTACTTACTAACCCCTTCGGGCTTGTCCGCCCACAATTGCAGGCGTAACACTGGGAATTCTTGTTTCTCCTGCCACCACCAGCGAGGTCCCAGTGCTCGAACTGGAGGATCCAGAATGACCTCTATGTTTGTGCCTTCGGGTCCTCCCAGAATGAGGCATTCATTTTTGATCAGGTGGTTGTCTGTAGCAAAAGTTCTCAAGGGGTGAATGCTCGTGATCGAAGTAATGGGAATCAATGCAATTTCAGTTCCCTTTACTTTGATTACGAATGTGGAGCTATCCATATAACTTGGGTAGACGTACTGTCGACCACAATAAGCAATGAGCAATTCCATAGCCACTTAATACCGCGAGCAGGAGCCGCAAAGCTAGGGAATCCAACAACAGTTCAATGGCGATGAGCTCGATGATCGACGCGCAACCGATGGCGATGGGGAGTGTCCACATCCCTTTGGTGTGCATGATGGGGTGGGCATCGGTGGGAAAGAACTGCCTGCGACGAACAAAATAGTAAAAGTCGCGCCATAACTGCAGCTCCTGAAGAAACACCCGGACCGGGAGAACGGATTTGATGCCGTGGCGGGTGGCCTGAGCAATGTGAACTCCGAGGAGGACAAGGACAACGAGCCCGAACCATTTCATGGCAGCGCAGCCTCAAGTAGCTTTCGCTGAGCAGGAGAAAGGTCTAGGTCTGAGAGCTGGAATGGCAGAGAACCAGGGCGGAGGGTTTCTTCGATTCCTTGAGTGTAGGCCTGCGGAACAGCTTCCCGGAACTCTTGCAGTACCTCAGTGGTCGGCTCTGAGCAGCTCCAAAGCGCTGCGAGCTTTCGCGTTGCAGCTATGTGGCTGGCTGACTTGAGATTTCGAGACAACAGCTCCCACGTGCGGGGAGTAGTGACCCCTGCAATGACCATGAGATCAAGCATGGCAATCTCATGCTTGGCAAAATCTGAATTCCCGATGACATCAACGAGCAGTTGCGTGACAGCCCGCGGCGCGCCTACTTCGCCTAGGGCTAACAGCTCTAAGCGACGGCGTTGCTCCGCAATAGCCTGTTCTTGAGCATCCAGATTCGCCTGGGCTTCGGTAACGAGCTCAGAAAGCGGCGCTGTACCGATCTTTTTCAGTGGGATCCCTGCCTGGCTCAAGGTTCTGATTTGGAAGGCGTGCGCCAGGTCATTCACCGAATACTCCCGATAGTTCGCAGACGTGCGACGAGGCTCTGGGAGCACCCCAAGTGCATGGTAGTTGTGAATAGTGCGCACCGAGCAACCGCATGCCTTCGCAACATCAGAAATCTTCATGCCCCAGTTGTAAACCATGACACAGTGTGAGGGTCAAGGAATCCCGGTGTAGAACCCCGCCACTGGTGCAGTTGTAGACCGCGTTAAGATAGTCTCCATGACTAATCGCGCGGATAAACTTCCAAAGAGCTGGGACCCGAAGGCTGTAGAAAAGGGCCTGTACGAGGGGTGGGTAGAAAAGGGCTACTTCACTGCTGATCCAAGCAGCGACAAGCAGCCATTCTCTGTCATGCTGCCACCGCCGAACGTGACGGGCCAGCTCCACATGGGACACGCGCTGAACAACACCCTTATCGACGCGATTACCCGGCGCAAGCGCATGCAGGGCTTTGAGGTCCTGTGGCTTCCAGGCATGGACCACGCCGGTATTGCTACCCAGACCAAGGTCGAGGCGATGCTGCGTGAGACCGAGGGGAAGAAGCGCTGGGACTACGAGCGCGAGGAGTTCATCGAGAAGGTTTGGGAGTGGAAGCGCGAGTACGGTGGCAAGATCACCGAGCAGATGCGCGCCATCGGCTCTGGTGTCGACTGGTCTCGCGAGCGTTTCACGCTGGATGAAGGACTGTCTAATGCGGTCCAGACCATCTTCAAGCAGCTCTACGACCAGGGCATGATTTACCGCACGAATCGCCTGGTTAATTGGTCCCCTGTGCTGGAGACCGCTGTCTCGGATATTGAGGTGGTCTACAAGGACGTCGAGGGTGAGCTGGTGAGCATCCTCTACGGTGACCCAGACGGCGACCATGTTGTTGTCGCCACCACCCGCGTCGAGACGATGCTCGGCGACGTCGCAGTCGCTGTCCACCCAGATGACGAACGTTATAAGAATCTCGTGGGCAAGAAGCTCAAGCACCCATTCATTGAGGGGCGCGAGATGGTTGTCATCGCCGATGATTACGTTGACCCAGAGTTCGGTACTGGCGCGGTGAAGATCACCCCAGCTCACGACCCGAATGACTACGCGATGGGCCAACGCCATGGCCTGGACATGCCAACCATCATGGACGCCACCGGTCACATCGCCGATACCGGCACCCAATTCGATGGCATGGATCGCTTCGAGGCCCGCGTGAAGATCCGTGAAGCCTTGGCTGCACAAAACAGAATCGTGAAAGAGGTGCGCCCGTACCTGCACTCCGTCGGCCACTCCGAGCGCACCGGTGAGCCAATCGAGCCACGCCTGTCCTTGCAGTGGTTCGTGAAGGTAGCAGAGCTGGCCAAGATGGCCGGTGACGCAGTTCGTGACGGCGACACCAAGATTCACCCAGCCAACCTCGAGCCGCGTTACTTCGACTGGGTCGATGACATGCACGACTGGACCATTTCGCGCCAGCTGTGGTGGGGTCACCGCATTCCGATTTGGTACGGTCCCGACGGCGACGTCATCTGCGTTGGTCCTGGTGAAGAAGTACCGGAAGGCTACGTCCAGGACGAGGATGTCCTTGACACCTGGTTCTCCTCCGCGCTGTGGCCGTTCTCCACGATGGGCTGGCCTGAGGGCTCCCCAGAGTTGGACAAGTTCTACCCGACCTCGGTGCTGGTCACGGCCTATGACATTTTGTTCTTCTGGGTTGCCCGCATGATGATGTTCGGCACCTTCGCCGGCAAGAACAGTGACCTGCCGAAGATCCCATTCACGGACATCTTCCTGCACGGCCTGGTGCGTGACGAACAGGGGCGCAAGATGTCTAAGTCCCTGGGCAACGGTATTGACCCGATGGACTGGGTGGAAAAGTACGGCGCCGACGCTCTGCGCTTCACCTTGGCGCGTGGCGCGAACCCTGGCGTCGACCTTCCAGTGGGTGAGGACGCGGCCCAGAGCTCCCGTAACTTCGCCACCAAGCTGTTCAATGCCACGAAGTTCGCGCTGATGAACGGCGCGGTGGTGGGCGAGCTCCCAGCTCGCGAGAACCTTACCGACGCCGACAAGTGGATCCTCGACCGCCTCGAGCAGGTCCGCGCCGATGTAGATGACTACCTGGACCGCTACCAGTTTGCAAAGGCCAACGAGGAGCTCTACGCCTTCGTCTGGGGCGAGGTGTGCGACTGGTACCTCGAGATTGCGAAGGTCCAGATCCCGCGCGAAGGCCAGACTGAGCAGGGCGAGAACACCAAGCTGGTTCTCGGTCGGGTGCTCGACGTGGTGCTGCGACTGCTGCACCCAGCAATGCCGTTTGTCACCGAAACGCTGTGGCAGGCGCTTACCGACGGCGAATCCCTCGTAATCGCGCAGTGGCCAACCGCTGATACGACGAATGGGGGAGCACCTGCAGATGCGGATGCAGCTCGTCGCATCGAGGATGTGCAAAAGCTCATCACGGAGATCCGTCGCTTCCGCTCCGATCAGGGTGTGAAGCCTTCTCAGTGGGTTCCAGCGCGACTGGACTTTGCTGCAGCAGACCTGGAATCGCTAGAGGACACGATTCGGAGCCTAGCGCGCGTCGAGAAGCCTGCAGACTTCACCCCGAGCGCAAGCATCGAGATTCGCCTGAGCCAAGCCACCATCGAGGTGGAACTGGATACCTCCGGAAGTGTGGATGTGGCGGCTGAGCGCAAGCGCCTGGAGAAGGATCTCAAGGCTGCCGAGAAGGAGCTGGACACCACCGCGAAGAAGCTGGGTAACGAGGCTTTCTTGGCGAAGGCGCCAGAGGCTGTGGTGGAGAAGATCAAGGCTCGTCAGGCACTGGCTAAGGAAGAGTTCGAGCGCATCACTGCACGACTTGGGGAGCTCGGCTAGGGTCTAGTGTCATGCGCTTTGGCATTGACTTTGGTACCACCCGAACCGTAATCGCTGCTGTAGACCGCGGGAACTACCCCGTGGTCGCAGTGGAAGATACCTACGGTGACCTGCGGGAGTTTATTCCAACGGTGGTTGGTCTGGCCGGTGACCAATTGGTCGCGGGCTGGGCAGCGCAGGAGTGCACGGATAACGTGCGCTCCTTCAAACGCCTGCTGGCGACGCCCGATGCCAACGCGAATACTCCAGTGCAGATCGGTGAGAAAACGTTCCCGCTCGGGGAGGTTCTCGCCGTGTTCGCTCGTGCGGTAGTGGACGAACTCCGCCGACTCTATGACACCGATTCCATTGAGATCGTGCTGGGCGTCCCGGCGAACGCGCATTCCACGCAGCGCCTCATGACGCTCACCGCCTTCACCCAAGCCGGTGCCACGGTAACCGGGATGGTGAACGAGCCTTCGGCGGCTGCTTTCGAATACACCCACCGGCACGCGCGAACTTTGAACACGAAACGGCGCACCGTGATCGTTTACGACCTCGGTGGTGGCACCTTCGACTGCACACTCATGCGGATCGACGACAACGAACACCTCGTGGAAAAGACCCTCGGCATCGGCAGGCTCGGTGGCGATGACTTCGACGCGCTGCTCGCCGACATGGCGCGGGAACAGCTGGGCACCGATGTTGACCTCATGGAAGCAGCCCGCACCGCGAAAGAGCAGCTCAAACCGCAGTCGCGTCGCATCATGATTGAAGCCGGCGACGACATGGTAGTGCTGCCAGTATCAGAGTTTTACGATGCAGCGCAGCCACTGGTGGAGCAGACCTATGAGGTGCTCAAACCGTTAATTGGTGAATCAGAGAACCTCACTGATACCGACATTGCGGGCATCTACCTGGTGGGCGGCGCAAGCTCGCTGCCCCTGATTCCTCGGCTGCTTCGCGAACGCTACGGACACCGCGTCCACCGCTCACCGCTGCCCACTGCGTCGACGGCTGTGGGACTCGCCATCGCCGCTGACCCGGACTCCGACTTCCTGCTCCGCGATAAAGTCTCCCGTGGCATCGGCGTGTTCCGGGAGCGCAACAGCGGAGCAGACGTCAGCCTCGACACCATCCTGGAACCCGGCCGGGAAACCGAAGCCACTGCCACCAGTCGCTATTGGGCGGCGCACAACATCGGTTGGTTCCGCTACGTGGAATTCTCTCCGAACAACCCAGGAGATTTCAGCGTCCTCGCCGAAGTCTTGGTGCCCTTCGACCCGGCTCTGCGGCACCTCAGCCAAGAGGAACTCGCCCAGGTTCCAGTACAACGCTGGCCGGATGGGTACCCCTGGCCAGAAGTGGTGGAAACGATCAGCACCGACGCCAACGGTATCGCCGTCATCAGGATCGGTATCCCAGCCGAACACTTCGAAACAGCTGTCGAAGTGCGTGCGCTACACTAAAACGCATGTCTGAACACGAGGTTTCCCTGGACGAAACCGGGCTCACGCTGCCCATTGATGCTGCAGGACCAACGAATGAGCCTGCCTCCCGAGAGATTACTCACGACGATCTCGTCGCCCTCGCAGCGGTAGAGGCGGAACTGGATCAGCGGTGGAACGAAACCCAGATCGATCCGTCCCTCGAACGAATCGAACTGCTCATGGACCTGCTAGGCAACCCAGAGCGCGCATTCCCCGCTATCCACGTGGCCGGTACCAACGGCAAGACCTCTACGGTCCGCATGATCGAAGCGCTCATGAGGGCCTTCCATCGTCGCACGGGGCGCACTACCAGCCCGCACCTACAGTTGGTTACCGAACGCATTGCCATCGACGGCATGCCAATCCACCCACGTGACTATGTGCGAACCTGGGAGGAAATCAAACCTTATGTTGAGATGGTGGATGCCCGATCTAGCGTGCGGATGTCCAAATTCGAGGTACTGGTGGCCATGGCGTACGCAGCGTTCGCTGACGCCCCAGTTGATGTCGCGGTGATCGAAGTTGGGCTCGGCGGGCGGTGGGACGCCACCAACGTCATCAATGCAGACGTCAACGTGATTACCCCAATCGGGTTGGACCATACGGGAATCTTGGGGGAGAGCATCGCAGAGATCGCCGCAGAAAAAGCCGGCATTATTAAGTCTCGCTGGGACACCGACGATCTGCTTTCCCCTCCGGACAACGTAGTGGTTATCGCGGAGCAGGATCCAGCTGCAATGAGGGTGATCCTGGAGAAAGCCGTCTCGGTCGATGCTGCTGTGGCGCGCGCCGGGTCGGAATTCGGCGTGGTGTCCTCCACCATTGCGGTGGGTGGACAGCAGCTCACCCTGCGTGGCCTAGGTGGCGAATACGAGGACATTTTCCTCCCGCTTTCCGGCGAGCATCAGGCCCGCAACGCAGCGGTGGCACTGGCGGCGGTAGAAGCATTCTTCGGTGCCGGGGCGGGCCGGCAACTGGACGTCGATACGGTGCGCGCCGGTTTCGCGTCGGTGGACTCTCCCGGCCGACTCGAGCGCGTCCGTGCCACCCCCACCGTCTTTATCGATGCTGCCCACAACCCGCACGGGGCGCGAGCCCTTGGCCAGGCGCTCGACCGAGATTTCTCCTTCAGCCGCGTAATCGGCGTGGTCTCTGTGCTCGCCGACAAAGACGCGCGCGGTGTGCTTGAACAGCTCGAACCGTACCTCAACGAGCTGGTGGTTACTCAGAACACCTCGCCACGCGTCCTCGACGCCTACGAACTGGCAGAGCTAGCCCGCGAGATTTACGGTGAGGAGCGCGTCCATGTAGCGGACACGCTTGTCGACGCCGTGGAAGTCGCAGTCGAATTGGCCGAAGATACCTCAGAAGGTGGAAGCGTGTCAGGAGCAGGTGTGATCATCACCGGTTCCGTCGTCACCGCCGGTGAAGCCCGCGCACTGTTTGGAAAGGAACCTGCATGACCCAGCAATACGGCCCACTCGGCCCCGGACATGCCCCCGTCAAAGACCCCATGAAAGGACTGCGCGGCGTCATGGCCGGTACCCTCGTCATGGAAGCGATCTCCATCTGGCTGGTGCTCACCGTCATCCTCCGCGTGGACAACGGCGAGCACTGGACCACGCTGAACTGGGTTTATGTCACCATCGTCGGTGCTCTGATGTTCGTGTGGGCATTCATGCAAAAGCTACCTATCGCACTGCCCGTCAACCTCGTACTGCAGGTGCTCGCGGTCGTGGGATTCTTCGTACACCCATCAATGGGCATCATGGGACTGATTTTCGTGGGAGTATGGGCGTACATCCTCGTGCTGCGTAAAAACCTGATTGAGCGCATGCAACGAGGCTTGCTCACCACCCAACACGACTAGGAGTTTGTGCATGTTCATGCGAAACCTGGACTTCTTTGCGTGCGCAATCTTCGCGCTACTTGCTGTCTATGTCCGAGCCACCGGTATGAGCTTCTGGCTGGCCGTGGTGTTCATCATTGCTGCCGGCTCCAGCTTGGTCAGCGGGTTTGTAAAACGCAACAACCGAATTCGCCTGGAACGCGACCCCATCACCCTCACCCCGGAACAAAAAGACACCATCAAAAACCTGAAAGACCAGGGTAAAGGCTACGCTGCGATTAAACAGGTACGCCTGTGGTACCGCTATTGCGACCTCAAGACTGCAGTGGAACTAGTGGAGCAGGTAAACTAATCGCCATGACTGAACGTACTCTCATCCTGATCAAGCCAGACGGTGTTGCAAATGGACACGTCGGTGAAATCATCGCCCGCATCGAGCGCAAGGGCCTCAAGCTCGCCGCCATGGATCTGCGTGTAGCAGACAAGGAAACCGCAGAGAAGCACTACGCTGAGCACGCAGACAAGCCATTCTTCGGCGAGCTCGTCTCCTTCATCACCTCCGCACCACTCGTTGCAGGCATCGTTGAGGGCCCACGCGCAATTGAGGCTTGGCGCCAGCTGGCCGGTGGCACCGACCCAGTATCCAAGGCCACCCCAGGCACCATCCGTGGCGACTTCGCCCTGACCGTCGGCGAGAATGTCGTCCACGGCTCCGACTCCCCAGAGTCCGCAGAGCGCGAGATCGCAATCTGGTTCCCTAACCTGTAAAACAAACGTTTTGGTTTTCACCCCGCCTCATTGAGGCGGGGTTTTGTGTTGGGGATGGGGACTTGGGGCAGGCGATTGCGAAACCCGGGAAGCGTTTCCCGGATCTCGGGGAGGTTTAGGGCTTCAGTTGTACTTTTTCTTGTTTTTTCTTCCGAAACCCGGGGAATGCTTCCCGGGGATTGCGGGCGGAGTGGATATACAGGCATGCAAGGGCCCCAGAATGAAGGGGTTAGCGTCGTGAAGCAAGCGCTTGCACGCCGAGCGCGGTGAGTTCGATCCACCATTTGCTGCGGTCGTCGGCGTGCATCATGGGGGAGATGCGGGCCAGCCCGTGGCGCTCGAGGGCGCTACCGGCGCTGAGTACTGCCTCGTAGTCGGGGGAGACTGAGGATACGCGGACCCTGGTGCCATCGAATGCTCCCATGGTGGCTAGGGTGTGGGCTAACTCGCGGTGCTCGTCGAGGGCGGTGAGACGGGTAGTGGTGAGTTCCGAGATTTCTGTGCGGCTGGCCAGCGTGCGGAGGCGGAGGCGCTGCTCACGAAGGCCTCGGGAAAAGAGAGTGTGCATTGATAAGGTTCCTGCCGCAGTACCGGCCGTGAGCAGCAATGCATCCGACGCGGCGGTGTCGGGGAGCCCGATCGCCCCGCAGACCACCGCCGCGGGCGGGAAAATGACACGTCCCCAGGGCACCGGGTATTCTTCGGGAGCCCGGTAGACGTCGAAAACGGCTCGGGCCGGGGTTTGGGCGTACAAGTAGGCCAGCAGAAACACGACCGAGACGATCGCACTCACAAAGACTCCAGTGGTTGAGAGCAGTTGGAGTTTCATTGCCACCGAGGACGCGGAAACCGGCACCAAGAGTGACCATGACCATGGTCGTAGATGCGCTCGAACAGGACCCATAAGCGACAGGTTAACGGAAAACATGCACTGTGGAACTAAAAATGTGGCCTCTTTGCCACAAAGGCAAGAGGCCACGGAAAGAGTGACGTTAGAACAAGCCAGCGTTGGTCTCGCCGAAGTCATCAGTGGTGTGTTCGCGGGAGTCAACGTTTGCGTCGTTGTTCACGGAGTTGTCACCTTCGACGCGGGCGGTCTGGGTGATCACGATGTTGTTCTTCAAACGGCCGAGCTTGGTGAGGCCGTCGCCGAAGTGCAGTGTGGCAATGATCTGGTCATCGCCCTTTTCGACGGGGTTAGACAGCGTGATCTCGAAGGAACGGACAGACTTTGCGCGGTCAAACCCGAGGTCACGGATGTGCGCGCCGTTCTTGCCATAGCCGGTGATGACGCGGTCAACCTCTTCAGGGCCTTCAGCCGTGTAGATATCAACGCGGAAGGTAGTGACACCATTTTCGTTGAAGTAGCGCTTGTCACCAACGTTCTTAGCCTTGACCGCCACGACACCAGCGTAGCCAGGAGCCTTTGCAGAAGAGACGGTGAAGTGTGGCTGCAAATCGAGGTTCGTGTTGATTTCCTCGTCCACTGGAACCACGCCCGTCAAGTCAGTGATCTCTTCTGGAGTTGGATCAGCTGCGTCGACAGTCTCATTGGTTTCTGGATCCACAGGAGCAGTAGCGTGCTCGTCTGCCAGGTCAGATGGGGTGATGTCCGGGTGTGCACCGGCCAACGTGTCGTAGGTGCGAACCTGGACTTCGTTCTTGACCGGGGTGATAGCAACCCAAGGAGTCGGGTTGGACCAGGTGCCGTCCAGCTTGCAGTACTGCTGCGTGCCGGAGAAGGTCACAGTGCGGAAGCCGTAGGTGGCTTCGCCGGTGGAACCGGCTGGAACCTTGTAAGGGCCGATCTTTTGGCCGACCTGCCAGGACAGTTCGTAGGACGCGGAAAGGCCGATTTTCTGAGCAAATGAGGCTGCGATACCGAAGGACGCACCCTTCTGAGAGTAACCCGCGTTTGCGTTGACACTGCTGGTCTGGTCGCCCTGGACATTGAGCTTGATGGCCTGGGTCTTAGAAAGGCTTTGCTCCAAGTTGATGTCATCTTGGGTGTGGTTGGTGGTGGACACGGTTCCCGCAGGAGTGAAGGAGTCGGTGACCTTGTAGGCGACCGTGCGGTAGTCTTCCCAGGCGTTGCACACTGGGTGAGGGTTCTGAATGTTTGGCTTGATGGAGTCAGAGCCGTGGAGGGTGTGGATGAGTGGGAGCTGTGGATTCAGCTTTGGGGTCTCTGGGTAGGTGTCAACGGTGGTTGCTGCGTGTGCTGGGGACACGGTCAGGCCGATGGCCAACAGTCCGGCAGCGAGAGCGGAGAGCCTCACGGGTGGTTCCTTTCAGAAAAATTAGTTTGATGTGATCGAGTTATAGGATCCGCGTAGAGAAACCTTAAAAGCAAGTAAGACATGTTGACTTGGTCACAAAATAAGTAACCAATGTTAATGGATGTAAGATTTGTTACTTAAGCAAATGGTTAACGGTTTACCTGCAGTTTACCGAGTGGTGGACATTGTTCAATGTGGATGCCTGTTGGGTTTTTAATAGTTGCTAGATTGTTATAGTTTTAGGTGAGAAATAATTCGCAGGGAGAAAAAGCCCCCAATGTGGGGGTAACTTTAGGGTGGGAATCTTAAGTGGCCTACGGTGGGGGAAGCGGTGTCAGTGGCCCCTGCTCAGGTATTTTTGTGACGTCCGTCGGGGTGGTGAATGTTTAACGTTCCGAGTGTCGCTGTCAAATAAAGTTGATGTAAATGAAGCTTTAAATTGTAGCTGCAAAAAAGTTCTCATCCCTGTGTCTCGTGCCTGGTTCAGACTCATAGCGTCGAGCATTTCCCAGGGGTGGGATTAACTTTCATAGTCAAGCGCCGCCGTTAATGCAGGAGATCGGTTCGGTGTGTCACAATAGGAACCACGTACTCTAGTTCGCTCTCTATCCAGGGATTCGCTGAACGGATACGATTCAGGCTTTTCAATGTAAAACATGCGCGTGACCTGCGCGGCGGCGGACCTTATCTGGGTGCCAGCGCCCGGGAAGCGTGGCTTAAATTAAACATAGGAGTTGACCGTGGTAAACGGTGCTGCAGAAATTGATAGAACGCAATTGGGTGAGAAAACCCGGGTGCATGTGCTGGCTAAGGCGTTGGGAATCACGTCCAAGGAGCTGGTGGCCGAGCTGAGCGCAGTGGGGATTAAGAAGGTGGCGCAATCGTCGCTGTCGCGCGCAGAAGCCGAGCAAGTGCTGGATGCACTGGCAGCCGCTAAGGAACCCCAAAAAGAGGATCCTAAAAAAGAGAAGCCGAAGCGTCGCGCCAAGCGGGTAGCGAAGAAGGAGCAGGACGATCCTGCAGATGACGCGTTGCGTCGTCGCGTGGAAAAGAACGTGGCTAATGAGATTAGCCAGATCGAGGAGAAGGTTGAGCGAGAGCTGGCCGCCCTCGAGGTGGAGCCTGAGGAGGAGCTGCTGGCTGATGTGGAGCCTGCGATCACCCCGGCTCCGGAGAATGTCTTTATCGCTCCGATTTTCAAGGCTCCTGAGCCCGTCGTTGAGGCTCAACCAATTGATGATGATGAAGAAGTAAGTGCACCGAAGCGTCGTGGACGTCGTGGCAAAGGCCGTGGCCGTGGTGCGGAGGAAACCCCAGCGGTTGTGGAGGAGGTCCCTGAGGAGCCGGTTGGTATCAAGGGGTCCACGCGTTTGGAGGCGCAGCGGCGTCGGCGGACGGAGCGTCGTGAAGAAGGCCGCAAGAAGCGCCACATCGTGTCCGAGGCGGAGTTCTTGGCACGGCGTGAGTCGGTTGAGCGCGTGATGGTGGTCCGTGAGAAGGAGCGCGAAGACGGCCTGGGGCGCGTCACACAGGTAGGTGTGTTGGAGGACTCCATGCTGGTGGAGCACTTCGTGACCTCCGAGACGCAGACCACCATGGTGGGCAACATCTACCTTGGTCGGGTGCAGAACGTGCTGCCGTCCATGGAGGCTGCCTTCATTGACATCGGTAAGGGGCGCAACGGTGTGCTCTACGCTGGCGAGGTTGATTGGCGCAGCGCGGGCCTAGGCGGGCGGTCCCGCAAGATTGAGCAGGCGCTGAAGTCGGGCGACCAGGTATTGGTGCAGGTCACCAAGGACCCGGTGGGGCATAAGGGGGCACGCTTAACGACGCAAATTTCCCTAGCGGGACGCTTCCTCGTCTACGTCCCTGGTGGCCGTTCCGCGGGTATCTCCCGTAAGCTGCCCGAGCCGGAGCGCAAGCGTCTAAAGGAAATCCTCAAGGAGATCATCCCTGGTGATGGTGGTGCAATCATCCGTACCGCCGCAGAGGGAGTCCACGAGCGGGAAATCAGCGCGGATGTGAACCGCCTGCACTCCTTGTGGGAGCAGATTCAGGACCGCACCAAGGAAGAGAAAGCTTCCCGGGGTGCTAAGCCAGTGACCATGTACGAAGAGCCAGACATGCTGGTCAAAGTGGTCCGCGACCTGTTCAACGAGGACTTTGACAAGCTTGTCGTTGACGGCGATCGCCCTTGGAACACGGTGCACGCCTACGTCAACTCCGTGGCGCCTGACCTGGCGGAACGGTTGGAAAAGTACGAATCCTACGACCACGGTGGCGTGGACGCCTTCGAGTTCTACCGCATCGATGAACAGATCCATAAGGCGCTGGCTCGCAAGGTCTGGTTGCCATCCGGTGGCACCCTGGTGATCGATCGCACCGAAGCGATGACTGTCATTGACGTCAACACCGGCAAGTTCACCGGCGCTGGTGGCAACTTGGAAGAAACCGTCACCAAAAACAACCTGGAAGCCGCCGAAGAAATCGTGCGTCAAATGCGCCTGCGTGACATGGGCGGCATGATCGTCATTGACTTCATTGACATGGTCCTTCCCGAAAACCAGGATCTGGTCCTTAGGCGCCTGACCGAAGCCCTGGGACGGGATCGTACTCGCCATCAGGTGTCCGAAGTGACCTCGCTAGGCCTGGTTCAGGTGACCCGAAAGAAGCTCGGTACCGGACTGTTGGAGACCTTCTCCACCGAGTGTCAGTGCTGCCAAGGTCGAGGCATCATCCTGCACACCGACCCGATCGAGCAGGAAGAAGACCGTCCAATCTACGGAAAGGCTGCTGCGAAGGCCGCTGAGAAGCGCCGGGAGCACAAGCCACAAGAGCACCCAACTATCAAGGCTATGCTCAAGACCACGGAGGACAACGAGGAACAAGAATCTCCAAGTATCGAAGAGCTGGCAGCTGCCGTTGTGGCAGTAGAAGAGCCAGAAAAGCCAGCGAAGCGTCGCCGCGGCCGCCGCGGGAAGAACACTGCCAGCGAGAAAAACATTGCTGAGATTGAGCAGATCGCTTCCGAAGCCGTCGCGACCGCCGAAGACACCGATCCGGAAGAGCCCTCCGGCAAGGATTTCCAGCCAGCGAAAACGTACGAGGAAGCACTCGAGGAATACAACGCCTCCCCGCGTCGTCGTCGCGCCACTCGAGGCAACTCCAAGTCAGATGTGCCTCCACGTAAAGCTGACTTCGAGAAGCCGGAACCTGAGAAAGAAGTTGCTGAGACTACCGAAGTGACGGAAATTGCGCCGCCACGCCGGGGCCGACGTCGCGCCGTGAAGAAACTCGCCACCCCAGATCAGCCTCAGGAAGAGGTGAATGAGAAGAAGGGCGTCGATAAGCCTGCTGCGTCCGCCCCGCGCCGGGGCCGACGTCGCGCCGTGAAGAAACTCTCGGAGGCGCAGAACCCAGCGCAGCCGGAACCTCAAAAGTCGCAAGAGCCACAACAATCACGTGGAAAGCGACGTGCGGTACGGCGTAACCGGGGCTAGCGAGCACGCGGTTTGTACTTTTAGGCGTTTACCGGGTAGTCTTTGACAGTCGCTGTTTACAGGCTGATAAAGCTGCTGTAGACGCAAAGAAAATCATTTGTCCAATCGGGTGCACCGCAAGCGCCCGAGCCGAGTTCTAGATAAAGGGGTAGCCCTCCTATGTATGCGATCGTCAAGACCGGCGGCAAGCAGTACAAGGTTGCCGAAGGTGACCTCGTCAAGGTCGAGAAGATCGAGGGTGAGCCAGGTTCGTCCGTGGCTCTCACCCCGGTTCTGCTCGTCGATGGCGCAACTGTTACCACCGATGCTGAAAAGCTTTCCAAGGTCAGCGTTTCCGCTGAGATCGTCGAGCACACCAAGGGCCCGAAGATCAAGATTCTGAAGTACAAGAACAAGACTGGTTACAAGAAGCGTCAGGGCCACCGTCAGCCACTGACCGTCGTCAAGGTAACTGGGATCAAGTAAGCCGGCAGGCTTTATAGCTTTCCTGAAGGAGGGAAAACCAAATGGCACATAAGAAGGGTGCATCCTCGACCTCTAACGGTCGCGATTCCGAGGCAAAGCGCCTTGGCGTAAAGCGCTTCGGTGGTCAGCAGGTCAAGGCCGGCGAGATCCTCATCCGTCAGCGCGGAACTAAGTTCCACCCAGGCGAGAACGTTGGCCGTGGCGGCGACGACTCCCTGTTCGCTCTCAAGGCTGGCGCTGTCCAGTTCTCCACCAAGCGCAACCGTCGCATGGTGAACATCGTCCCAGCCGAGGCTGAGGCGTAACATACAGCTGTAACGCGCAAACCCGCACCATCCAGGAAACTGGGGTGCGGGTTTCGTTTTCCAGCAGGTGAGGGCGCAGATTTAGCGTACGGATGGGACGTTTCAGGCCTGGAAAATCCCATCGGTACGCTAAATTTCCGCAGGCCCTATATGATTAACCGAATCCCTCCGGCACCTAGAATGGTGCATACTGGGCGTCGATAAGCGCCTGCATTTTAACCAGAAGGAAGTTCCATGAACCGTTTCGTTGACCGCGTGGTCCTCCATTTGATGGCCGGTGACGGCGGAAATGGTTGTGCGTCGATTCACCGTGAAAAATTCAAGCCTCTCGGCGGTCCGGACGGTGGCAATGGCGGACACGGCGGAGACATCATCTTGGAAGCTAGCCCGCAGGTCCACACGCTGCTGGATTTGCACTACCGTCCGCATATCAAGGCGCAGCGTGGCGCAAACGGTGCGGGTGATCACCGCAATGGTGCTCGGGGCGAAGATCTTGTTTTGGAAGTTCCGGCCGGCACAGTAGTAATGAACGACAAGGGTGAGGTCATGGCAGACCTCACTGCCCACGGTATGCGCTACATCGCTGCGGAAGGCGGGCACGGTGGCTTGGGTAACGCATCGTTGGCGAGCCGCGCCCGCAAAGCCCCTGGTTTCGCGTTGAAGGGCGAGCCAGGTGAGCAACACGACGTCATCCTGGAGCTGAAATCCATGGCTGACGTCGGCTTGCTGGGGTTTCCGTCCGCAGGTAAATCATCGCTGATCTCCGTGCTGTCGGCGGCTAAGCCGAAGATCGGTGACTACCCATTTACGACGCTGCAGCCGAATCTAGGTGTAGTGGAAGTGGGGCATGAAACGTTCACCATCGCGGACGTTCCCGGCCTTATTCCGGGCGCCAGCGAGGGCAAGGGCTTGGGGCTCGATTTCCTCCGCCACATTGAACGCACCGCCGTGCTCGCGCACATCGTTGACACCGCGACGATGGATCCGGGCCGCGATCCGATCTCCGACATTGAGGCCTTGGAGAACGAACTTGCCCTGTATGAGTCTGCGCTGTCCCACGACGTGGGGCTTGGGGATCTGAAAGACCGGCCGCGCATCGTGGTGCTGAACAAGACTGACGTCCCTGAGGCACTGGAGCTCGCCGAATTCCTCAAGGAAGACATCGAGGAAAAGTTCGGCTGGCCAGTGTTCATTATTTCCGCTGCAGCGCACCAGGGGCTTGAGCCACTGAAATACAAGCTGCTTGAGATCGTGCAACAGCATCGCAAAGCAAACCCGAAGGCCAAGGCAGAGGTGCGCACGATCATCCGCCCGCAGGCCGTGGATGCCGTTTCCAACAAACAAGGGTTCGTTGTGGAAAAGGACCCCGAGTTCGAAGGTGCCTTCATCGTGCGCGGCACCAAGCCAGAGCGGTGGATCCGCCAAACCGACTTCGAGAACGACGAAGCCATCGGTTACCTTGCCGACCGCCTCGCCCGCGCCGGTGTGGAAGAAGCCCTGTTCAAGGCAGGTGCCGTGGAGGGTGCACAGGTCACCATCGGCGATGTCACCTTCGAGTGGGAACCGATGACGGCAGCGGGCGCCGATTCCCTCATGACCGGCCGTGGCACCGACATCCGCCTGGAGCGCACAACCCGCGCCTCCGCTGCGGAGCGTAAGCGTGCGTCCCAGGCCCGCCGTGGTCTCATCGACGAATTCGACTATGGCGATGGGGAAGTGGCCGACCGGGATCGTTGGCAGGGTTAAACTAATTCCTTATGTACGAACAGTCCTTGCCGGTCGGTCCTTATCGCGACAATGTCTCCGCCGAATTCCCAATCGTGGAATCGTCGGCGGGCCCGGCCTTTGGACATGAATCTGAGCTGCGGAAACGGATCGCCACCGCCCGCAAAGTTGTGGTGAAGATCGGGTCGTCGTCGTTGACTGGCCCGGATTTCACGGTGGATGTAGCGAAGATCGACCGGATCGTGGACGCGTTGCAGGCCCGGATGTCCCGTAACTCGGACATCATCGTGGTCAGCTCCGGCGCGATCGCTGCGGGCATGGGACCGTTGGGGCTGGTGCAGCGCCCCACTGATCTGGCGACCCGGCAGGCCGCCGCGGCTGTCGGCCAGGTGTACTTGGCCCACCAGTGGGGACTCAGCTTCGCCCGGTACGGGCGCTCCATCGGTCAGGTGCTGCTCACGGCAGCGGACGCAGGTCAGCGTGACCGGGCCCGCAATGCACAGAACACCATTGATCGGCTGCGCCAGCTGCGTAGCGTCCCCATTATCAATGAAAATGATACCGTGGCAACGACCGAAGCCCGCTTCGGTGACAATGACCGTCTCTCCGCTATCGTCGCGAACCTGGTCCGAGCTGACGCCCTGGTGCTGCTCAGCGACGTCGACGGCCTGTATGACAAGAACCCTGTGGACCCCACCGCCCGTTTCATCTCTGAGGTCCGTGATGGCAACGACCTCAAGGGCGTCATCGCCGGATCGGGTGGCGTTGTGGGGACCGGAGGCATGGCCACCAAGGTATCAGCTGCGCGACTGGCGTCACGTGGCGGCATTCCGGTGCTGCTCACCAGCGCCGAAAACATTGGTCCGGCGCTGGATAAGGCTGATGTGGGTACGGTGTTCCACCCGAAGGAAAACAGCCTGAATGCCTGGAAATTCTGGGCGCTCTACGCTGCGGACACTGCGGGCACCTTGAAGCTGGATGCGGGCGCGGTGCGAGCGGTCACCTCCGGTGGCACGTCTTTGCTGGCGGTGGGCATCACAGAGATCGAGGGCGATTTCCACTCGGGTGAGATCGTGGACATCATCGGTCCCGAAGGCGAAATTATCGGCCGCGGTGAAGTCGCATATGATTCCCGCACCCTAAAACCGATGTTGGGCAAACATTCGCATGAGCTGCCGGAAGGCATGCATCGGCCGGTGGTACACGCGGATTACCTGTCCAACTACGCCACCCGCGCGTAGGGTGGGGGCCATGAAATTTGCGATTACTCCAACGCCATGGCCCAACCTCATTGACCTACTGAACGAGCACGGTTTTACCCAAACCGAATTGGAAGATGCCGACTTCCTGGTGTTCAACGGTTCCCCGAAGCAGTTCCCCCAGCTGCCGGACAACATTAAATGGGTGCAGTTGTGCCTGGCTGGGATCGACGGATTCGAAAAAGCCGGGGTGGTTGATCCAGCGAAGCGCTGGGCCAATGCTCGCGGCGTGTTCGGGCGAACCGTCGCGGAGTCGGCAGTGGCGTTGCTCCTGGCGCAGCTGCACGCGCATAAGAAGGTCTCTTCGTGGGAGGACCGGCCCGAGCTGGAGGAGACCACCGGGTGGTTGCACGACAAGACCGTGGCGATCATTGGGGCAGGTGGCATTGGTCGCGACCTGATCCCGATGCTTAAAGGTTTTGGCTGCCACATTATCGCGGTGAACAATTCTGGTCGCCCGGTGGAAGGGGCAGATGAAACGGTAGCTGGTGCGGATGGTGTGTGGCCGCGCGCCGATTACTTCATTCTCGCAGCTCCGCTGACAGATGCGACATACCGCATGGTGAACGCGGACACGTTGGCGCAGATGCCGGCGCACGCCGTGGTGGTCAACGTGGGGCGCGGTCCGTTGGTGGATACGGAGGCGCTCACCGCCGCGCTTGCCGACGGCCAGATCGCTGGCGCCGCGTTAGACGTCACCGATCCAGAACCCCTGCCCGCTGACCACCCGCTGTGGGGCATGCCCAATGTTGTGATCACCCCACACGTGGCCAACACCTCGGAGCGGATTCAGACGCTGATGGCACCGGCGACGCTGGCTAATGCAAAGGCCTTCGCAGCGGGGGAGGATATGCCCACGGAATTGATCCCTGGTCGCGGATACTGAGATAAACTGTTCCACCATGACGGAACGCGAAGAAGTCTTGGCAAAGGCCCGCGCTGCGAAAGCTATCACCGGTCAGGTGGCACAGCTGACCTCGGGACAAAAGAATGAGATCCTGCTGGCGGCTGCTGATCGGTTGGTGGCGCGCACCGCTGACATCCTTGCCGCAAATGAGCAGGATATCGCTGCGGGGCGCGAGGCCGGGCTAGCGGATTCTTTGATTGATCGCCTGGCGCTTTCTGAGGAGCGCATCGCCGGTATCGCAGGGGGCTTGCGTCAGGTGGCGGGGCTCACCGATCCGGTAGGCGAGGTACTGCGCGGCAGTGTGATGCCGAATGGAATCCAGATGAAGCAGGTTCGGGTGCCACTGGGCGTGATGGGCATGGTGTACGAGGCCCGCCCGAATGTCACGGTGGATGCCTTTGGACTTGCGCTGAAGTCCGGCAATGTGGCGCTGCTGCGTGGGTCGAAGTCTGCACGGAACTCCAATGCATGCTTGGTGGAGATTCTGCAGTCCGTGCTGGTGGAGCATGGGGTGCCAGCGGAAGCAGTGCAGTTGCTGCCATGTGAGACCCACGAGAGCGTCCAGGACCTGATTACCGCCCGCGGTTTGGTGGACGTGGTGATCCCGCGCGGAGGTGCGGGTCTGATTAACGCCGTGATCTTGGGCGCGACCGTGCCGACGATTGAAACCGGCACTGGTAACTGCCACGTTTACATTGACCGCGACGCGGATCCTGAGCAGGCGGTGTCGATCCTGCTGAATTCCAAGACCCGCCGGGTGAGCGTGTGCAACGCTGCGGAAACCGTGCTCCTTGACTCCGCGTTGCCTGACCCAGCCGTGTTCATCACAGCTCTGCAAGAGGCCGGGGTGCGGGTGCATGGAGACGTCGACAAGCTAGGCGCGGATGTGCCTGCAACGGAGGAGGACTTTGCGGAGGAGTACCTCTCCATGGACATCGCAGCCGCGCTTGTCGACGGCGTAGACGGCGCAATCGCGCACATCGCCAAATACTCGTCTGGCCACACCGAAGCGATCGTGACCAACAACATCGTGACCGCGCAACGGTTTGCTGATGCCGTCGATTCCGCTGCTGTCATGATCAACGCTTCCACCGCATTCACCGACGGTGAACAGTACGGCATGGGCGCAGAAATCGGGATTTCTACCCAGAAACTTCACGCGCGGGGCCCGATGGCGCTGCCGGAGCTGACCACCACCAAGTGGATCCTGCAGGGAACGGGGCAGACCCGGCCATGACCGAGCAACCGTTTAAACGCATCGGGATCATGGGCGGCACCTTTGATCCGATCCACAACGGGCACCTCGTGGCCGGCTCGGAAGTCGCCTCCCGATACGGGCTTGACCTGGTCATTTACGTGCCAACAGGGCAGCCGTGGCAGAAAGCGGACCGGAAGGTTTCCAGCGCCGAGGACCGCTACCTGATGACGGTGATTGCTACGGCGTCGAATCCGTCGTTTAGGGTGTCCCGCGTCGATATTGAGCGCGGTGGGCCAACCTACACCATCGATACCCTCAATGACCTGCAGGAACTCTACCCGGATGCGGAGCTGTACTTCATCACCGGTGCCGATGCGCTCGCCCAGATTGTCACGTGGCGGGATTGGCCGAAAATGTTCGAGCTCGCCCACTTCGTTGGGGTGACTCGACCGGGCTACGAACTCACCTCCGACATTGACCCGGCGATCCACAAAGGCAGGGTGTCCTTGTTGGAAATTCCTGCGATGGCTATCTCCTCCACCGATTGCCGAGCTAGGGCCGCAGCGGGTCGCCCGGTATGGTACTTGGTCCCAGATGGCGTGGTGCAGTTCATTAACAAAATGGGCCTGTATCGGTCTTGAGCGGTCTCAACTGGCTTTAACCCCGGGGGACGTGGAAAACTAGAGGGCAAACTACTACCAAAGGACTTTCGTGACTGCTTCTCAAGAATCGATTCGACTCGCCTCCATCGCTGCGCTGGCTGCAGATGACAAGTTGGCGGAGGAAATTGCCGTCATTGACGTTTCTGACGTGCTGACCATCACTGACGTGTTCGTGATTGCCTCGGCAAGCAACGAACGCCAGGTCAACGCGATCGTGGAAGAGATTGAGGATAAGCTCACCGAGAATAAGGTGGAGCCGATTCGCCGTGAGGGCACGCGTGAAGGACGTTGGGCGCTGCTCGATTACGGCGAGTTCGTCATTCACATTTTCCGCACCCAGGAGCGCGAATACTACGGCCTGGACCGGTTGTGGCGCGACTGCCCACTGATTGACGTCGAAGGCATCGACACCCTGGAGCGCCCCAAGGCGTGGGAGACCGAGGTCAACGAGCGTGAAGTGTCCTCTATCGATGAGATCCCACTGGCAGAGAACGAGCCGGACGAGGACGAGCTGTGACTCGTCAGCTCATCCTTATGCGCCACGGGGAGACGTTGTATAACGCCACCCGGCGGATGCAGGGCCAGATGGACACCGAGCTTTCTGAGGTCGGTATCAAGCAGGCAGAACTCGCCGCTGACTATCTGGAAAACATGACGATCGGCCGGATAATCTCCAGCGACCTGTCCCGCGCCCATGAGACCGCGAAGGCGGTAGCGCGCCGGGTGGGTGGTGACGTGGTCGTCGATAAGCGTCTGCGTGAAACTCACCTTGGTCGCTGGCAGGGCATGAACCACGAGGAAGTGGATGAGCTGTTTCCTGGGGCGCGGGCGCTGTGGCGTCACGACGCCAGCTGGGCACCGCCTGAGGGAGAGTCGCGACTGGAGGTGGCGCAGCGGGCGCGCGCGGTTATCGACGAGCTGATGGCCGGTTACTCCGAGTGGGACGACGCCACGGTCCTCGTCGTCGCCCATGGGGGCACGATCGCGGCCCTGACCTCTGCTCTTTTGGAATTGAGCCACGAACAGTACCCGATCTTCTCCGGTTTAAAGAACACGTGCTGGGCACAGCTCACGGCTCGCCCACGCTACTATCCGGGCAGCCTGGACGCTGATGGTGAGGGGGATCCGGTGATTCCGCAAGCCCGGTTTACTTCGGACAATGTGTCCGATGCGCAGTGGTACTTGGACGGGTGGAACATGTCTGCCCCAAAGCGAGGCATGTAGATGCCAGTACGGGTTGTCACCGATTCGTCTGTGGGGTTGCCGCAGGACATTGCGGAGGATTTGGAAATCACGGTGCTGCCGTTGCACGTGATGAGCCGTGGCGGTTCCACTTCGACCGCTGGGCTTACCGCGCTGGAACTGACGGCGGCCTATGCACGACAGCTGGAGCGTGGCAAGGATGATGGGGTGCTGGCCCTGCATCTGTCGAAAGAACTGTCTTCTACCTGGACAAACGCAGTGACCGCTGCGGGGGTGTTCGACGGTAACGTCCACATCGTGGACACTAACTCCGCGGGGATGGCGATTGGGGCTGCTGCCATGTCGGCCGCACGGCTAGCGAAGCAGGGCGAGGATCTGGAGACCTGCTATGAAGCTGCCGTGGATACCTTGGAACGTTCGGAGCTGTATCTGTATTTGCACCGGGTGGATGAGCTGCGGAAGTCGGGCCGTTTGTCACCTGCGATTGCGCTGATGTCCTCGGCGCTCGCGACCCGCCCGATCATGATGCTGCGCGAGGGCAAGCTTGAGCTGGCGGCTAAGACCCGCACGCAGACCAAAGCCTTTATCAAGTTGGTGGAGATGATCGCGGAGAAGGCGCAGGGCAAACCGGTGTTCATCGCGATCCAGCAGACGGAGGCTCGGGAAGCGGCCCGTGCGTTGCAAAAGACGATGCAGGCGGTGCTGCATGAAGACACGTCCTACATGATGGCTGACCTGGATGAAGCGATCGGGACCCACGTCGGTCCGGGCGCCTTGGCGGTGACCGTGGTCTATTCGGAGACTCCGGAGAATTCCACAGCACACTAGTTGTCCACAGGTTGGTAGCGCTTGCGAGCCCGAGTCACGTGGGCTCTGAGCTATCTTCAGCGGCATGGATCTCGCCAGTCGCCTCACAGACCTCACCCGCCCGACCGGGGAAGAGGACCTTCTCGCCGTCAAATACCCGAAACCCCGATTGTCCATCGACCCCAAGCATGGGCTGTGGGTCGCCGTCAGCTGCGTGGTAGCACTCGTTGGATGGCTACTGCTTCGCGACGCCCCCACCACCGATTACACCTACACCGCGGCGGTCACTAGTTCACCGCCCGCCCCGGCTACCGTGGTGGTGAGCGTGGTAGGGGAGGTAGCCCGCCCTGGGTTGGTCACTCTCGCTCCCGATGCCCGCGTGGACGCAGCACTGCAAGCAGCGGGCCTCCTGCCTAGCGCAGATCTGGTTGCGCTGAACTTGGCCGAGAAGGTGGTTGATGGGAAACAGATCGTAGTCCCTGCTATCGGTGCCGCGCCCCCGGTCACAGCGGGGACGGAACCCGGCAAAATCAGCCTGAACTCGGCCACCGCCGCAGACCTGGAACAACTCGATGGAGTAGGGGCGAAAACCGCGGCGGCGATCATCAAACACCGAGATCAGATCGGCGGGTTCACCTCGGTGGAGCAGCTGCAAGACGTGAAGGGAATTGGGCCCGCTAAGTATGCCGCGATTGCGCCGGATGTGACGTTGTGAAGGAGCTCCGCCTCCTGCCCGCAGCTGTCATCACCTGGCTCGTGGTGGGCCTGACGGTGGTGACTAGGTCGCCGTGGTTAGGGGCGGGGCTGGCGGTCCTCGCTGCGCTCAGCGCAGTGAAGTGGCGTGGGCAGGGGCTGGTGGTCGGGGCACTGGGGATGGCGGGACTTGTCACCTCATGGCTCCGCGTGCAGTCCGCTCCGGATTCTTACCCGGCACAGCTCGTAGCCCGTGTCACCAGCACTCCAACCACGACGCGGAGCGGGGGATGGATGGTGCGCCTGGATACCGGCAGGGCCATCGTCACCGGTTTCAGCAGGGACGAACCACCACCGACTGGCAGCACTGTGCAGGCAGATGTGGTGGCCCGGCCTACGGAGCATCCTGAAGTCTCCCCGGTGCTGCTCACCATCAACCGCATGCACACTCTCCGCGAGGCAGACGGCATCACGGCATGGGCAACAAGCCTGAAGCAGTGGTATCGCACCCAATGCGCGCACTATCTGGGGCCCAGCACCGAAGGACTGATCCCCGGCATGGTGCTCGGCGATACGACCGGCCAAACGCAGGCCGAGAAGGACATGTTTATCAGCACGGGCCTGAGTCACCTCACGGCGGTTTCTGGATCGAATATCACCATCATCACTGTCGCCGCGGTGCTGGTGGCTAAAACGCTCACGTTGGGGCCACGGGTGCAGGTGGGGTGTGCGGCGTTGACATTGGCAGTATTCGTCACTGTTGTAGGCCCGGAGCCTTCGGTGCTGCGGGCCTGTGTCATGGGAATCGTGGGGCTCCTGGCTATCATTGGCTCCGCCCAGGTGGAGCCAGCTCATGGGCTTGCGCTCGCCGTCATCGCGCTCCTGCTCGTCGATTCGAACCTAGCCACCAGTTTCGGGTTCGCCCTGTCGGTTGCTGCTACCGCCGGATTGGTGGCGCTGTCCCCGCTGATCTATCGGGCTTTGGTGCGGGGCAGGTGGGCGTCGAGAAGCCCTGATGTGCTGCTGCGTGCGCTGGCCGTCGCCATCGCTGCTGACCTGGTGACCATGCCGATCGTCGCGCTGATGTCCGGGCGGGTGCTGATCGCCAGCGTCCTGGCGAACGTGCTGGTCGTCGCGGCCGTCGCTCCCGTGACCATCATCGGTCTGCTCGCCGTCGCCGTCCCACCCTTACTGAAACTCGCGGAACCCTTCGCTTGGTGGATCGCCTTCGTCGCACGCCTGCTTGCCGACGCCCCACAGCTCACCATCCCCGCCCCCTGGGCATTACTACTAGCCGGGTGGCTCGTTTGGCTCATCCACATCCGCAAAGCCCACTGGCTGCTCCTCGGCGCGCTGTTACTCATCCCACGCCCCGGACCAGCCCCCGTTCCCCTTGACCACGTTGTTCAGCTAGACACCATCCCGAAGGACTACGTCGCCCCGCCCGGCGTGCAGGCCGTGGTCGTCCACGATCACGGACCGCCTTCGAAGCGGCCACACCGAACTAAAGAAGGCATCCCCATCCTGTACCCCAATCGCGACGGGCCCGTCCGTGTGTACCAAGATGGCAGCCAACACGCCGAGCGCGGCCATTTCTAGCTACCATGAACAGGTGATCAATCCCGTGCACCTCATCCTTGGCGAAGAAGACTTCCTGGCCGAACGCCTCCAGAAAAACATCCTGGACAAGCTGCGCGTGGAACTGCCCCCCGGGGAACAACTCCAGGTCACCTACACCCGTACCGGGCAGCTCACGCCCTACGAACTCGTGGACATGTTCAGCCCGTCCTTGTTCTCTGACACCCGTGCGCTCGTATTCACCGACGCCGCCGAATCCGGCAAAGAACCCATGGACCTGCTAATCGATGCCTGCCGGAACGTCGCACCAGGAATCACCGTCATCATCCGCCACACCGGAAAAGGTCGCACAAAATCCGCGGTGGACAAACTGAAAAAACTGGCGCAGGTCCATGAAGCAAACAAACTAAACGCGCGGGAACGCCAGGGGTTTGTCACCAACGAATTCCGTAACCTCGGCGTCCGTCCTACACCAGACGTGGTGCACGCGCTGCTCGAAGGCGTTGGATCAGACCTACGAGAACTAGCCTCCGCGGTATCCCAACTTGTGGCGGACACAAACGCACACGTTACCGTCGAAGATGTTCGCAAATACTACGAAGGTGTCGCCGAAGTCAGTGGCTTCGATATCGCTGACCTCGCCGTCTCCGGCCAAACCTCCCGTGCCGTCGCCTCGACGCGCCGGGCGCTACAGCTCGGCGTGCCACCTGTGCTCATCGCCGCGGCACTATCGAACTCGGTCATCGCAGTGGCCCGATCCTACGCCATCAGGGGACGAACAAACGACTACGAACTCGCCCGTACCCTCGGTGTCCCACCGTTTAAAGTGAAATCGATCCTGCAAGTGGCCCGCCGCTGGAACGGCGATGCCGTGTCCGATGCTGTGATCCTCATGGCGGACCTGGACGCCCGCACCAAAGGCCAAGGTGGGGACATCGACTTTGCGGTAGAAAGTGCGGTCCGCCAAATTTCGGAGCTCGCGAACCGCTAGTTACACTAGACGTCATGTGTTTTAACCCGAGTACACCAACCGCATGACCCTTTCACACCTAGGCACCATCATCGCCTTGAACATCGCCGGGATGTTTACTCCCGGCCCCGATTTTTTCCTCCTCCTCCGCCTGGCAGCCAGGTCGCGTCGGCACGCTCTGGCGGCAGTAGGCGGCATTGCCGTTGGCATCCTCCTATGGGTGACCCTCACAGTCCTCGGCACGGCGGCGCTGTTCGTCGCGAACCCATCCATCCTGGGGTGGATCCAACTCCTCGGTGGCCTATGGCTGCTTTACATGGGGTTCTCCATGGCCCGCTCCGGTTGGCAACAGCGAGTAAACAAAGTCACCCTCAGCGAAATCCCCGTCGACCACATCCTCGGATCAATCTGGCACAACTTCCGACTAGGCCTGATCACCAACCTGTCTAACCCCAAGGCAGTGCTGTTTTTCGCCTCCATCATGTCGCCGTTCATGCCAGCCCACCCCAGTGTCACTACCTCGCTGGAAATCATTGCAGCCATTGTATTGTGCACGATTATCGGCTTCAGCCTGCTGGTATTCGTCGTGTCGGCAGGAGTGGTGCGGCGTCGCCTCGTGGCCGCCGGCCCATGGATCGACCTGTTCGCAGGGATCTTCTTCTTCGCCGTCGGCTGCTGGATGGTCATCGAAGGCAGTACGGCGTTGCTCTAGAAACACTAAAGCCCGGTCCCTCTCGTTAAGTTCGAGGGGCCGGGCGTTAGAGATGGTGTGCAGGATTTGGTAAAGCAAACTGACGTTTTCTAGCGAAAAGGTGCTGTTTGCATTACCAAATTCAGCAAACTAGTCCATCTTGTTCAGAGCCAGTGCCATGGAAGACTTCTTGTTGGCCGCGTTGTTGCGGTGGAAGACGCCCTTGGTCACAGCCTTGTCCAGGGAGCGGGAAGCTACGCGGAGCTGGGTCTCTGCTGCAGCCTTGTCGCCAGCCTCAACAGCTGCACGGAACTTGCGGATCTCGGTGCGAACTGCGGAGCGGATTGCCTGGTTGCGCTGACGAGCCTTTTCGTTCGTCTTGATGCGCTTCATCTGAGACTTGATGTTTGCCATTTTTACCTCTTTATGGTCGTGGTTTGCCACTAAAAACCCGACGTGCAAGCGGACCCAAGGTCCTGACCGCCTGATTGATCACGCGGGTGAAAAGTGAATAACGGGCAAAACTCTACCAGCCACGTTGTGTGTGGAACAAATCAGCCCCAACCATAGTCACTGCGTAGCTTGTTGGCGATGCGCTCGAACCGACGCCGTGGCACGATTGCTCCCTCCCGGCGGATCGCCAGCTCCGGCACTTCTATCACCTTATCGAGGCACAACCAGCACGGTGCACCGCTCGAATCCCAGCTCCCTGACCCGATGTCCAGCCAGCCTTCCTCATCTTTATGATCGGTGTTTGGGGAAATGGGCAGGCCAAGAATGGTTTCCATTCCATGGCCCACCACCAAAATGGCACGGTCACGCGCTTCTACGCCATCACCAGCGAGGCGAATCCACACGACCTCGCCAGGTTCGGCGTGGCCGTCCATGTCGGGGGCGTAATAGATGTTGCGGACCATGCTCGCGGTGGGGTGGATGTCGCAGACTGCTTCGACGCGTTCAGCTGTCCCGCCGTCTGCCTCTTGCCGAAGTCCTAAGCGGTTACCGATTCGGGCAAGGCCGGCGTCGAGACGCGCACGCCTTGCTTCACGACGCCGTCGGGCGAAACTAGTAAGCCTGCGGAGGAAACCCGTGATCATAATCCACCACCTTACCTTCTATAAGCAAGGTTTTTCTTGGTATCTCTTTCCGCGCGTGCAGGGGCGGTCGGGACGCTGTGGATAAGCATTGTGCTTTGTGACGATGCTGATGCTGGATTGGTGATAGTTGCACGTCACGGAATTGAAGATTTTGAACCAACAGGGATCATCGAGTTTTCAACATCGTCAAATCGGGCTGCGATCATGCAATGATCCACAGAACGGTGACTTGACCGTAGCGGAATACCTTGGAAACTTCTAGCGTGAAACCATGTCCATATGGGGGAATGGAATTGAAGTACACGACATTCGAAAAGTTCCTGGCTCAGACCGGGAATTCTTTAAAAAGCGATGGGTTCAGGTCCACGGAGCTTTCCGGGTACTCGAATCGGACTGGGTGGAGCTAACCGAAGCGGCACGCCAGAGAATCCGCATCAAAGCGGTAGGTCTGCATGCTGGCACGGCTATGATCGTGGGGAAAGCCGCAGGTGAGCTGTGGCGGTTGTGGATTTTGGATACCCGCTACCCGATCGAGCTGAGCTATCCGAAGAACCGCGCCGTGCCGCCCAAACACCAGTGGAAACCAGGAGTGAAGTACCGCCGGATGCATGTACCGCGCGAAGACTGGCTCGAATGGAAAGGAATCCGTCTCACCACACTCGAGCGAACGGTAATAGATATCTGCCGATTTGAATCATTCGCACAGGGATTAGCGGCAGTTGAGTCGTACCTGAAGAAAGGGAACTGTGCTAAAGCTCTGTATTCAACCTGGTCCCAGATTGGAAACCTGCACGGTAAAAAGAAGTTTCTAAAAGTGATGAAATGGGCAGGCGATACTTCCGAATCAGCCGGCGAAAGCCTAGCTAAAGCGCTCATGATTGAAGCCGGCATCGACATGTCAAAGGTGCAACAAAACCCTGAAGTCGTCGTCAACGGGAAAACTTATCGTGTCGATTTCCTCTACGACTCATGGCTCACCATCGAAATCAACGGTGAAGAGAAGTACCAAGGCAAATACGGAGACCCCATCACCATCATGCGGAACGAGCGTCGTCGCGAAGAAGACTTCCTGAACGACGGGTATTCAAGAATCAGCACAAACTGGGCGGACATGCACTCCGGGAAATTCATACATCTTCTGAAGAAACGGATTGCTGAGCGCCGGGGTACTCCGAAATGACGATAGTGAATTGACGATGACTCCTGGATGTCGATTGTTTTCAACTACGTCACCTGCGATCATCGTCAGTTCAGTATCGTCAAGCCCCAGTTCCGGGTCAGGAAACCCGTCATGGCCCTGCGATCATCGTCAAACCTCAAGTCCGGGAGGGGTCACACCGAAATGACGATGGTGAGTTGACGATGACTCCTGGATGTCGATTGTTTTCAACTACGTCACCTGCGATCATCGTCAGTTCAGTATTGTCAAACCCCACATACCCCGCTCAGGCCTACGAAACCCCGCAGAACTCACCCCACCAAACCCGAATTTTCCCTGCACAGCTGTCTGGTAATGTGTCAAAGCGTTATAGAGGAAAGGGCCCCAAAATATGCCGAAGAACTTTGCAGAGACTACGTTTACGGATCCTCAGCAGATCCGTAACTTCTGCATCATTGCGCACATTGACCATGGTAAGTCGACGCTTGCGGACCGGATTTTGCAGCTCACGGGCGTGATTGATCAGCGTGACATGCGTGATCAGTACCTGGACAACATGGATATTGAGCGTGAGCGCGGTATTACGATTAAGGCGCAGAATGTGCGTTTGCCGTGGGTTCCGAGGTCTGGCAAGCATGAGGGTGAAGAGATTGTTATGCACCTGATTGATACGCCGGGGCACGTGGACTTTACTTATGAGGTTTCGCGTGCGCTTGAGGCGTGTGAGGGTGCGATTCTGCTGGTTGATGCAGCTCAGGGTATCGAAGCTCAGACTCTGGCGAACCTTTATCTGGCCATGGAGAACGATCTGGAGATCATCCCGGTCCTCAATAAGATCGACCTGCCTGCTGCCGATCCGGAGAAGTATTCGCTGGAGATCGCGAACATTATTGGTTGTGAGCCCGAGGATGTCTTGAGGGTGTCTGGTAAGACGGGTGAGGGGGTGGAAGCGCTCTTGGACAAGGTCTGCGAGCTTGTGCCGCCGCCAACGAGTGAGCTCGGTGCGGACGCCCCTGCGCGCGCGATGATTTTCGACTCCGTCTACGACACCTACCGCGGCGTGGTCACCTACATTCGTATGATCGATGGCAAGCTCGAGCCGCGCCAGAAGATCAAGATGATGTCCACCGGCGCGACCCACGAACTGCTGGAAATCGGCATCGTGTCCCCAACGCCGAAGAAGTGCGCGGGACTTGGCCCGGGCGAGGTTGGTTACCTCATCACGGGCGTGAAGGACGTGCGCCAGTCCAAGGTCGGCGATACCGTCACCTGGGCCACCGGCGGCGCGGAGGAGCCGTTGAAGGGTTACGCGGACCCTAAGCCGATGGTGTATTCCGGTCTCTTCCCGATCACGCAGGCGCAGTACCCGGACCTTCGCGACGCGCTCGAGAAGCTGCAGCTTAACGACGCCGCCCTAACCTGGGAGCCAGAAACCTCCGTGGCACTGGGCTTTGGGTTCCGCCTCGGCTTCCTGGGCCTGCTGCACATGGAGATCACCCGCGATCGCCTGCAACGGGAGTTTGACCTGGATCTGATTTCGACTGCGCCGTCGGTAAGCTACCGCGTTGTGGCGGAGGACGGCACCGAGATGATGGTGCACAACCCGAGCGACTGGCCTGGTGGCAAGCTGCGTGAGGTGTGGGAGCCGATCGTGAAGACGACCATCATCGTGCCGAGCGAGTTCGTGGGCACGACGATGGAGCTGTGCCAGCAAAAGCGTGGCCAGATGGGTGGCATGGATTACCTGTCGGAGGATCGTGTGGAGCTGCGCTACACCATGCCACTGGGCGAGATCATCTTCGACTTCTTCGACATGCTCAAGTCCCGAACCCGCGGTTATGCTTCCTTGAACTATGAGGAGGCCGGCGAGCAGCAGTCGGACTTGGTCAAGGTGGATATTTTGTTGCAAGGTGACCCTGTCGACGCGTTCTCCGCGATCGTTCACAAGGACAATGCGCAGTGGTACGGCAACAAGATGACTGTGAAGCTCAAGGAGCTCATTCCGCGCCAGCAGTTCGAGGTTCCTGTTCAGGCCGCGATTGGCACGAAGGTTATTGCGCGTGAGAACATCCGCGCGCTGCGCAAGGACGTCCTGGCCAAGTGTTACGGTGGCGACGTCTCTCGTAAGCGCAAGCTGCTGGAGAAGCAGAAGGAAGGCAAGAAGCGCATGAAGAACATCGGTTCTGTCTCCGTGCCGCAGGAAGCGTTCGTCGCGGCGCTGTCCACGGACGAGGGCTAAGCACGCTTACCGACGGCCGGTTGCAGGGAATCTGTCTCCGGCCGTTTGGGTGGCGACTTTTGACTCTCAACTCTCATGACTGATACCAGCCGGGGGTAAGAGTGTCTCGAATCTTCGTGGGGTGGGGATGAAGTGCCAACCATTCCTCAGCTAGCTCAATGGTGCGCTGCGCGATTAAGGTGCAGCCCAGTTCTGTTGCTTGTCCGATATGGCCGTCGCAAAATCTTTCGCCACGCCACAAGTGCAAGATCCAATCGGTTAGCTCATTGAGGTTCGCTTGGGCAATGGATTCATGGTTATTGAGGTCTAGTTCCAGGTAATGTTCCCATTCCCCTCCCATGAAGTCGCAGAGAAGGGAATGGCTGGCGAAGATTCCGTTCCATATCCAGGGTTCGTATTGGGGGTATCCCATGGCGATTACCCCATCGTCCATACGTGTGGCTGAATGCCAATTTGTCTTGTAAGCGTGGTCCGTTAGGTTATCGCGCAAAATACGAACCAATTCCAAAAGTTCTTCAAAATTCATGGCTTCACCATATGGCGAGTGGGAGACACGACACTTTCCGAGTAGAACACATGTTCTATTGAAGGGGGTCTTTTGGGTCCGGGAGTGCATCAAGTGTGCCGACGATGCCCAAAGGTGAGCAAGGGCTTGGGAAGATCGCATCCATCACACAATGTTTGGGGAAGGTCAGGTAGAAAACAGCTCTCATGAAGAAAATAAAGGAGATAGATCTCGAATTACTTGACTTGGGAAATCCCGGGGAACGCGGAGTCAAGTGATCTTCCGGTACCCTCGGCGCCATGATGCTCATCCTCACTTCGTTTCTGCACCCAAGGCTCCCTGAGTTTGTGTCTGGCAAGGTTGCCTACATTGGCGACGCTGCCCGTAGTTACGGTGATGCGCCGTGGGTCCTTACTGAGCGCAATACGCTGGTGGAACAGGGCTTCGACGTGATAGATCTCCCGGCGGAAACCACACCACTTGAGGATTTCGAGCGGATTCTTTCTGGGGTTGATGCGGTGTATGTGGCGGGCGGGGAGACCTGTGATCTGCTGTACGTTCTTCGTAGTACGGGGGCCTTTGATGTACTCAAGGCCAAGGTGGAAGGTGGGCTCACGTATATCGGCACGAGTGCTGGATCGGTGGTAGCTGGTCCATCGATCGAGCCGATTTTTCCTATGGACTCGCCGGATAAGGCTCCCGAGCTTAAGGACTATACGGGGCTGGGATTGACGCAGCTGTGCGTCGTTCCGCATGCTTCTGGCACTGTTCCGGCATATCCGGTGTCGCTGGTGGCGGAGATTGTTGCGAAGTATGGCGAAAAGTATCCGCTGCAGCTGCTTCGCGACGGCCAGGCGCTCGTCATCGAGGACGGGGTCGTGACCCTCATTTAGATTTTTCTCACAGCCATTTGACAACTTTCATCAACAGTGGCAAGGTGCAAGTTAGTACAGGCTAACCTATATAAATTGGTTTGTCTGTACTTATCAAACCCCAATTGAACGTGTAGTTCTGCGGGGTAAAGCACACCAAGAAAGATTGAAAAATGAAAAGCATTGCAGGCTTGAAGCTTCCAATTTTGGCCCTCGTGGGCTCCTTGGCTCTGGTTGGCTGCTCCTCTTCCGAGGACTCCAGCACTGCGCCGTCGACAAGCAGCGCGGTGGCTACCTCCATGGCCCCAACTGAGACGAAGAGCCCCTCCACCCACAAGGCCAGCCTCGCCGACTGGGAAGGCAAGTACGCAAGCCTGGCAGCATTCCTGGACGATGCCTCCTACGACGCCGAATTTGAAGCAGCAGCCAAGGAACATGGAGTAGACGTCACCCAGACCAAAGCACAGTTGAAGGAACGCTACGGCGTCCCATTCGGCGCGCTCGCCATCGACGGCGACACCGTCACCTTTGTCAAGGACGGTGCCACCCTGGACAACCCAACCGAAACCCCCATCAAGTACGCCTTCGACGAGGGTTTCGAGCAAGACTACAAGGGACATCAGCTCAAATGGTCCGTATTCAAGGCCGAATCCGATGCTGAATACAAGTACATCTTCCTCATGCCAATGCACGGTGAAGAATCCCTCCAGCACTTCCACGCCCGCTTCGGCAATGACAAAGAAGCGATGAAGCAGGAAGAGAAGTTCCCAACCTTCGTCGATCCAAAGGTGGCAACCAAGGAGCAGATCGTGGACGAACTCATGGAACACGCGCACTAGAAATCGCCAAACGCATCTGACATGAACTGCCACGCGAAGGTGTCTCTTTCCGTGGCAGTTTGGTGTTTCACCCCTACTGAGGAAGTATCACCCCATGCACGTGATCACAAAGCTACCCAAAGCACTGATCGCGGCACTGCTCATCCCCGCAGTGCTCCTGGTGGCCTGCGGGTCACCCACCCCAACCAGCAAAGAACGTGCCATCATCTACGGCTCCTTCTTCCCCATCTACAGCCTTGTACGTGAAATCGCCGGCCCTGATGCCGACGTCCGCTCCTTCATGCCACACAACCAGGACCCGCACCTGTGGGAACCGTCTCCCAAAGACATTCGCGCCCTATCGCAAGCAGACCTGCTCGTGGTCAACGGAGCCAACATGGAGCCCTGGCTACCGCAGGTAGAAGAAGCCTTACCGACGCTACCAATCCTGAACCTCTCGGAATATGTAGAACTGATCAACTACAAAGGCGCCGCAGCACTCGGGGAATTTCAATACATCGGGCGCATACACATACCGGCCGGTACCGACGTCACCATGATGTTCGGCCACACCCACGAGCGGGAACTGCGGGCGGCATTTTTTAAAGACCCGGGAAACCTATCCACCAACGACCTCGTCCAACGCGGCCGCGACGTCATGAACGCTGAAGGCCAACCACTAGCCCAGCGCGAACACACCAAGGTGGTCGATTCTGCCGTGCATGCCATCAAAATGGGTCACGAAAGTGGCGACGTTACTTTCTCCTTCCCGGAAGGAGGGGACTGGATCTTTGTGTCCGACCGCGAATCGGAAGAAATCCTGCCCTACTGGTTCGCGGACAACAGTGGCGCCACCATCGCTACTGAACCCGTGATCGAAGGTGGCTCCGCCAAGACAGAACACAGTATCTTCGATCCCCACTCGTGGCTGTCCCTCGTCAACGCCAAACGGTACGCCAACGCGATTGGCGGCCAGCTCAAGCAGCTGCTGCCTGAACATGAGGCTGAGCTGGATAAACGGACGCGGAAGCTCGTCGCTAAGCTCACACAACTGCAAGCCCAATTCAAAGATAAGCTCAAGCAGGCTCAGCACAGAGAGTTCCTGACAAGCCACAATGCCTTTGCGTACGTGGCGCGCGACTATGAGCTGACCCAGCACCCGCTGCAGGGGCTGACCACCCATGAAGCTCCGAAGCTCCGGGTGCTGACCGAAGCTATTCGGGTGGCCCGGAGAAGCGGAATCAACGTCGTGTTCTACGAGTTAGGCAGCGATCCGAAAACCGCCCAAGTGATAGCGGACGAGATTGGTGGCGTAGCACTACCACTGTGCTCAATGGAATACGGACCAATCGATTCTGACCACGAAACATACACAGACATCGTGCAGTTCAACCTAGAGAACTTGGCTACTGCACTGGCCGTAGAAAGTACACCCCAGTGAAAGAAATAATCAACGTTCAAGACTTAAGTTTCGCGTTCGGGAAAGTAACAGTTCTACAGGGCATCAACCTGCGCGTTGCGCCCGGTGAAATCGTGTGTATTACCGGCGAAAATGGTTGCGGTAAGTCCACGCTGTTGCGCCTGCTCACAGGGGCGTACCGTCCGGCGTCGGGAAGCTGCCTGCTTTTCGACGCCCCGGCCTCCAGCGGCACCCACTTCCACCGCATCGGCTACGTTCCTCAAACCACGGCGATGGAAAAGATTTCCTTCCCCATCACCTCCCGGGAACTCGTGGTGCAGGGCCTGAGTCGTGATTTTGGACTGGTGAAGATACCGAGGAAGCGTCACTACGCTCTTGCAGAAGAATTCCTGGCACAGATGGGCCTGGACACCTATGCTCGCGTGCCGTTTTCCGAACTTTCCGGAGGACTGCAACAGCGGGTACTGATCACCCGTGCACTCATCCACGAACCGGACGTGCTGTTCCTGGATGAGCCAACAAGTGGAGTTGACGTCGATAGTCGGTCGCGGTTCTTCCAGACGCTGCGCCAGCTGCACAAACAGCGCAACCTGGCGATCGTGATCGTCACACACAACATCGGGGAGATTACCAAGAACCTTCCCGTCAACCACATCTTTTCCATCGAACGGGGGACGCTGATCAATGCTGCAGCTACTAATTGAATTTGAATTTGTGCGTCGCACCATGCTCGTTGCGCTGATGCTCTCGATCGCAATTCCCATGCTGGGCATCGTGATGGTGAGCAGGAGGACCTCGATGATGGCCGATGCCCTGTCACATACCTCCTTGGCGGGTGTTGCGCTGGGCTTGATCGCAGGTTTTTCGCCGGTGGTCGGGGCGGTCGTCGTGGCGGTGCTCGGCGCGTTCTTGATCGAACTGCTGAGGCGACGCTTTCCGCAATACGGAGATATGGCCACCGCGGTCACCCTCAGCGCAGGCCTCGGCATGGCCGTGATCTTGGCAGATTTGGCGCCAACCGGACGGAGCTTTGAATCCTATCTGTTCGGCAGCATCACGGCCGTAACCGCAGGTGATGTGGCTGCTACGGCGCTCGCATTCGCCTTGGTAGTGGTAGCTAGCGTGCTTAGCTACGGCAGCCTGATGGACATGGTGGTCGATGCGCAGCTCGCCCGAATCTCTGGCCATCGCGTTGCCCTGGTGAACGCCACCTTTACCGGGCTAGCTGCTATCACGGTAGCACTGGCCGCCAAGGTGATTGGTGCGTTGTTGGTGGTGTCGCTGATGGTGCTGCCAGTAGCTGCAGCGCTGGTCGTGGCTAGGAGCTATAAGGCGGCGTTCCTGCTCACGCTTGTACTCGGCGTGGCGTACACGATGCTCGGGATGGTCTTTTCCTATCGGTTCGATGTTCGTCCGGGCGGTTCGATCGTGGTCACCGCGGTCATCGGATTGATCTTGCTGGTGGTGTACCGTGCCATCGTGAAGTCCGGTGGGGAACGCCAGGCAGCCTAAGAAGCGAGCTAACTGTCGGCGCTGTCTCCGGCACCTAGCAACGCGCTGATGGAACTGAGATTCGTGGCGAGGTCGGGCATCCGCGCCGTGCTGCATTCGCCGTCGATGAGTGAATTGTGGTACAGGCCATCCCCGATCAATAGGAGTGCTTGAGCTGCGGCGACCGATCCGGTTTGTTTGGTAAGCAACTCTAAAATGGTGCGCTGTCCATTGCGCTGCAATTCTACGATGCGTGCAGTGTGTGGCCCCGATAGCTTTGTGGCGGCAATGAGAGTGCGGGCGTAAGCATCGTCAATGATTGATGAGGTGCGGATGTAGTACGCGGCCACGCCACCGGGGGCTTGCTGCATGAGGGAAATGTCTTCATTCATGCGCTCTTCGAGTCGGTCTGTCAGCCCGGTGATCAGCGCTGTTTTTGACGGGAAGTGGTAGAGCAGGCCACCTTTGGAAACACCGGCCTTCTGGGCTACCGCGTCCAGGGTGGCGGAATTTTCCCCTTGGGAGATGAGGATGTCTTCGAACGCGTCAAGTAGCTTTTCTTTGGCTGACATTCCACTATTATAACGCCTTGCCACTGTACCGTCTGGACGGTACAGTTTGCAGGGTGTGATTAAGGCGTGACTAATGAGAGGAAGGTAAGCGGATCATGGAGGTCAAAACCGCAGTAACTGGAACCAAACAGCCGTACGCGATGCGGTGGTGGGCCCTGGTGGTACTCATGCTGCCTGTCCTGTTGGTTTCAGTCGACAACACTGTGTTGGCCTTCGCACTGCCCGAAATTTCTACTGCACTGCAACCAACAGGCAACCAGCAGCTGTGGATTGTGGATGTATATGGTCTAATACTCGCTGGATTGCTTATTCCCATGGGGGCATTGGGGGACCGTTGGGGCCGTCGGCGTTTGCTGCTGATCGGTGGGATTGGTTTTACTCTCACCTCGATCATTGCTGCACTTGTTCCGACCGCATCCTTGCTCATTGCCTCCCGGGCGGTCATGGGATTCTTTGGGGCGTCGTTAATGCCTGCGACGCTGTCTCTCATCCGCAATATTTTCACGGTCCCCAAAGAGCGACGGCTCGCGATTGCGGTCTGGGCTTCCTGTTTTTCTGGTGGCTCCGCTCTTGGCCCCATCGTGGGCGGTTTCCTCCTGGAGCACTACTACTGGGGCTCCATCTTCTGGATGTCCGTCCCAATTCTGGTTCCCATGGTCCTGCTAGCGCCACTGGTGGTGCCAGAATCGAAAGACACCCAGCCCGGGCCCATCGACGTGCCGAGCATTCTGCTCATGCTGGCAGTGATGGTGCCACTGGTCTACGGCATCAAGGACGTGGCCCATCAGGGTTTGAGCCCGTGGATTGGTGTGGGTGCCGTGATAGTGGCTATTAGTGCGTGGTGGCTGATTCGCCGTCAGCTGCACGCTGCCTCGCCAATGTTTGATGTTCGGTTGTTCATGGAGCGGCACTTTACCGGTGCTGTGCTGGCCAACCTGCTGAGCATGATGTCGCTGGTTGGGTTCCTCTACTACATTTCCCAGCACTTCCAATTGGTCAGCGGGCACAGTCCCATGGTGGCAGGGTTGTTGCTACTGCCGGGAACCGCCGCCACCATCCTGGCTGGGCTTGTGGTGGTGAAACTGGCAGCGTGGTTGAGTCCCCGCCAGCTGGTGACAGCAGGGTTGCTGCTCAACGCTGTCGGTTACTTCATGATAATGGTCGCAGGAGATGCTGGTTCCGACTGGGGCCTAGTGGCGGCGTTCACCCTGGTAGGAATTGGGGTAGGAGCTGCCGAAACCATTTCAAACGACATGATCATGGCGGCCGCTCCTCCGGCAAAAGCTGGAGCCGCGTCTGCAATATCAGAAACGGCTTATGAGATCGGCGCGGTCTTGGGCACCACGGTGCTCGGCTCGGTGCTTAATGCTGCATACCGACGCTCGATCGAGATCCCGGCTGGCATTAGCCCCGATCAGGGTGATATCGCTCGGGAAACGCTCGGCGGAGCAACCGAGATTGCGCTCCGAATAGGGGGAACTCCAGGTGCGGAGCTTCTCGCTTCCGCACGCCACGCGTTCGACCACAGCGTGGTGTTTTCTTCCAGTATTGCTGTTGGTCTGATGTTGGGGGCAGCGACCCTTTCTTTGATCCTGCTGCGAGGAGCAAAACTCGATTAAGGAGCCGAGTTGCAAATGTTGTGAATAAACATTCACAAAATGGGTTTAGTAAGCTCATTAAGGTACCGTTTAAGAAAAACTTTTCTAACGGTGGTCTAGTTCCGCCTCCACTCGCAGGTGGAACCAGACCGAAACCTTGTAGGAGCTTGTAGGATGCACAACGCCGCCGACCGAACTGACTATTGGGACGCGAAAGCTGAAGGTTACTTAGCTCGATTGCAACAGAAGCAGTCCGACTTGCTCTTGGAAACCTTGGCGGAGGTTGGTGCAATACCGGAAGCGGGCACGGTGCTTGATGTATGTTGCGGTCCTGGCTGGCATCTCAGTCAGCTCGCCGGCCACATCTCCCGTGGGCTCGGGGTGGATTCTTCACCAGGAATGATCGCACAGGCACGACGTGCTGCAATCGCTGCTGGCATCGACAACGTTGAGTTCCAACAACTGGATTGGCAGCGCGAGCCAATCTCTCAGGAAAAGTTCGACCTGGTGATTGCTAGCAAATGCCCGGCGGTACGGACTCCAGAGGATGTTGTGCGGCTCCAAGAGCTGTCCCGCGGATGGTGTGTGAACACCTCGCCGGTGTATCGACGCATCGATGTGCTTGATGTGCTGCTGGAACGCATGGACATCAATGCAAAACAAGACCCGCACGGTGGCGCGCAAAAGATGGCTGACAAACTTGTCGCGCTCTGGCAATCAGGAGCCGCCCCTGAGCTGCGGTATGAAGGCGGCGAGTTCGTGACATCGATGGATCGGGAAACCGTGCATCGGGAATTGCAGGTTCACGCCAGCATGTATGGCAATGAACTGTTCGAGGCAGCAGACTCCTACTTCAATGAACGCGGGGGAGAGACCATTGACGTCACCGTCACGATGCGTTTTGTTCTTGCCATTTGGCAGGTTCCGGGATTCAACCAGTAGAAGGGAAAACCCATGTTCAAGAAGGCCTTTGTTGCGGTGCTCAGCGTTGTCGCGTTGACAGTTGCCGGTTGTGGCTCCCCGGAGGACACCCCGCCAGCAGCAACCGCGCAGCAGCTAACAGTCACGGACATCAATGGCCGTGAGATCACCTTCGACAAGGAACCCCAGCGCGTCGTGGCTGCTGGGCCACGCACATTACGGATGCTGACCTACCTGCAGATCACGGAGAAGCTGGTGGGCGTCGAACAGATCGACAGTGACAGCAAAGTGAGCAAACCGTACGCCTACGTGCATCGCGAAGAATTTGGCAAGCTCCCCTCAATTGGCAAAGGTGGGCCCGGAGCCGAGCCGGATATGGAAGCGCTGATCGGTGTAAACCCAGAAGTGATTGTGGCCACGTGGGATGCGAAAACCGCAGACGATGTCACCGCCACCACCGGGATCCCCGTCATTACCGTGCTTTACGAGGACCTGTTCGACCCCAAATTCGAGCAATCGCTGCACATTCTTGGCGAAGCCTTTGCCAAGCAGGAACGCGCAACCACCCTCATCAAGGCAACAGGAGACATGCGCGACGACCTCAAAGCGCGTGGCGAAAAAGTGCCTGCCGAACAGCGCCCGAGCACCTACGTGGGTGGGGTTTCTTTCAAGGGGCCACACGGGATCACGGGTACCCACGGCGCCTACCCACCACTAGCTGCGATTGGTGCGAACAACGTCGCAGCTCTGGCAGGGAACAAAGCTGTCACCGTGGACATCGAGGACCTGGTGAATTGGAACCCGGACGTCGTCTTCCTCACCGCAAGTAACATGAACATGATCCGCGACGACGTGGCCGCCCGCCCGCAGCTTTACGACGAAGTGGCCGCGTTCCACAACGGCAAGCTGTACACCCAGCTGCCGTACAACTTCTACGGTGCCAACATTGAGATCGCCATCGCTGACGCGTACTATGCAGGCACCGTGCTCGCGCCAGAGGCCTTCAACGATATCGACCCCGTGAAGAAATTCGACGAAATCACAGAACTATTCCTGGGTAAAAAGCTGTATGCGGATTTTGAGGCCGCAGGTCTGACTTTTGGTAAGGTGGAACTCTAACTGAACGCCGTGCAAAAAGACCGCACTGCCCTCCGTGCCCGGTATCAGCATCATCGCACCCGCCGAGCATTAGTCATCGTTGGCCTGATGGCAGCTACGGCGGCTGCCTTCTTCCTCGCGTTGTCCATCGGTGGGACATCCAGGCAGTTCCTCGGGGTATGGGAAGCCTTCGCGCCGGGAACCCGAGGGCACCTTGTACTGATGAACGTCAGGTTGCCACGGGCGTTAGCGGCGCTGTTGGCCGGCGTTGCTCTCGCCGTAGCGGGAGCAACGATGCAGGCGGTACTGCGCAATCCGCTGGCGTCCTCATCAACAGTGGGAGTATCGCAGGGCGCAGCATTCGGGGCTGCTATCTCGGTGGTGTTTTTTGTGGGATCGTCGTCGAAAAGCTCAGGCGTGGTTGACACCAATCCGACAGTGACGGCGCTGTGCGCGTTTGTGGGGGCGCTCGCTTCGGTGGCGGTTATTGCGCTGCTCGCGCGACAACGGGCTGCCACGCCATCGGTAATCATTCTGGCGGGTGTGGCGCTGAGCTCGCTGTTTACCTCAGGCACGTCACTGATTCAGTACTTTGCGGATGAGCTGCAGATCGCGGCGATTGTTTTCTGGGCGTTTGGCGATCTGGGGCGCGCTCGGTGGCCGCACTTGGTCGTGATGACTGTGGTGGTTGTGCTGGCGCTCGCGTTTTTCGTCTGGAAAATCTGGTCCTACAACGCGCTGGACGCGGGGGAGGACGTGGCGCAAGCGCTGGGCGTAAACGTGATCCGGCTGCGGACCTGGACACTGATCATCGGCGCTGCCGCAACCGCCATGGTGGTGTCTGTCGTGGGAGTTATCGCTTTCGTTGGTCTCATCGCACCCCACATTGTCCGGCGATTAGTGGGGGAGGACTACCGATATGTGCTGCCGGGCTCCGCACTGGCGGGAGCGTTGGTGCTGCTGCTTGCGGACACGTTTAGTCGCCTGATCATTGCCCCCACTGTGCTTCCAGTTGGCGCCGTCACTTCATTTCTTGGTGCGCCACTGTTTCTCATGATTATCCTTCGGCAACTTCGGAGGCAGCCATGATCCGCGCAACAGGCCTGTCCTTTTCTTATCCGCACCGCTCGCCGACGCTTACCGACGTCAGTCTCCATGTTCCAGCCGGAAAAGTGTGCGCGATTTTGGGTAACAACGGCGCGGGAAAATCTACTTTGCTCCACTGCCTCTTGGGAACACTTGGGGCGAAAACCGGCACTGTGGAGGTCTGCGAACGCGAGATCACCAGCTACAGCACCAACGAATTCGCCCAAACAGTGGCCTATGTGCCACAGCGAAGTGAAACATCACCCACGATGGTGTACGACGCGATCCTGCTCGGAAGAATGCCACACTTCCTACTCGGACCCCGCGCCGAAGACCACGCCGTGGTGGAACAGACTATCGCCTCCCTCGGGCTAGATGACATCGCCTTCAGATATCTCAACGAGCTCTCCGGTGGGCAGCAACAAAAAGTGGCAATCGCCCGTGCCCTGGCTACCCAGCCTAAAGTGCTGATCCTGGACGAGCCGACCAGCAGCCTGGACGTGAAAAACCAAGCAGAGGTGCTCGCTCTCGTCCGCAAGGCAGCCCACACGCACAACATGTCAGTAGTGATGGTCGTGCATGACCTCACTCAAGCACTCAATCACGCGGATACCCTTTGTCTGTTGCACCAGGGCCGCAGCACCTTCATCACCCCTGACCACGCGCACGGCCACAGTGACGAGCTAGCCAACATATTGACTGAAACTTTTGGAATTCCCATCGAGGTGACACAACTACGTGGGCGGTACGTCGCAGTGACGCTTGAGTAGGGGGTGTTTGCTGGCGAATAAAAAACAGAAAGTTTTCTCCATCCAACATGTAACATGCTACGGTGATGTGCATCACTTTAGCTTGAACTATGTAGAGGAGGGGATATGGGAATCGTTGCCTTGGCGGTATTTATCGGCGTCGCAGTCGTGATTAACGTGGTGATGAAACGCGACATCTCAGAAGCTTTGTTGGTGGGCTTAGTCGCTGTCGCCGCGCTGGGAGGAAAAGACTTTTTCCACCTGTTAAAGGCAGGCGTCATTGCTGGTGCCCAGAATGAAGTCTTGTTTGCCGGTTTGGCGTTTGTGTTTATGGGCGCAATCGTGAATGCGACTGGCTTGATCGACCGGTTGATTGCCATTTTGAACTCGATGTTCGGTCGCGTCCGCGGTGGTGCGGGATATGTGTCTACCTTGGGCTCTGCGATAATCGGTCTTGTCGCAGGTTCTACGGCTGGTAACTCGGCTACAGTCGGTTCGGTTACTGTGCCGTGGATGAAGAAAACTGGCTGGTCATCTGAGCGTGCAGCGACCCTCGTAGCAGGCAACTCCGGTTTGGGTGTGGCTCTGCCGCCGAACTCCACGATGTTCATCATCCTTGCGCTACCCGCAGCCATGGGGGCAACGGCTTCGAGTGTGTACGTAGCCCTTGCCTGTGCTGGCGCGTACGCTGTGCTCTACCGACTCCTCCTTGTGGCGTACTGGGCCAAAAAATTCAATTTGCCCAAGGACACTGCCGATACCCACGTTCCTCTCAAGCAGTCATTCAAAGAAGGATGGAGCTCCCCGGCGATTTTCTGGGGAATCTTAATCCCGGTTTTCATCACCATTGGGCCACTGGCTCAGTGGCTGTCCCAGCCAGAACATGTCGGTGACAAGGCTCTCAAGGCCGTGTCCATCATCGTGTGGGTGCCAATTCTCATCTCCGTGATCGCGGTGATTGAAGGCTTTAAGCATCTCAAGAACGATATTCCGAAGCTGAAGCAGAATTTGGTCAAAGAAATTCCGCAGTTTGCCACGGTAGGTATTTCGCTCTTTGCGGCGCTTGGCGCTGCGGAGATTATGGATGAATTGGGCGTAGGCGATGAGCTTAGTGCTCTGCTTGGCAGCTTGGATTTGCCGAAGATTCTCATGATCGCTCTGGTCGCGGTGCTGACCATCATCGTGGCGACTCCACTTTCTTCTACGGCTACCGCTGCAGCTGTTGGTGCTCCTGCCATGGCTGCTCTGACCGCCGTTGGTCTGGATCCGACGCTGGCGGTAATCGTGATTCTTCTCTGCAGCTCGACTGAGGGTGCATCCCCGCCAGTTGGTGCGCCGATTTATCTCTCTGCGGCTATGGCGGATGCAGAACCCTCGAAGATGTTCGTTCCATTGGTGGCATGGTTCGTGGTGCCGATGGTGTTGTTGGCAGTGGTCATCGGTATGGGATGGCTTCCGATTTACATTCCAGCAGGATAGGAGCAGGACATGTCAACTGTATTTCACCTAGCAAAAGTTGTGTTTTACCTTTCCCTGGCACTGTTTCTTGCCGGCGGTCTGTTCATTGTGCTAGCGCAGTTCGCTGGGCTGGTCGCGCTGGATGGGGAGTGGGTACTGTGGGCGGGGAAGAAGTTCTCCAAAATCGTCTACAGCTGCGCAGCGGTGTGCGCAGTAAGTGCCTTCGTGCTCAACTACCAAAAAGCTAAGCAGTAAACTGCTCCCACAGTAGTTGCAGATCCTCGGCTTTAGCATCGGGCATTGCTTGCTTCAGAAGGAGTTGTCCTGTGGTGGTCACATGCCCGGACATTGCTGATCGGGCTCCGGCGATATCTCCGTCCGCGATCGCTTCGAATATGGGCTGGTGCTCGCGATGGATATCTAGCAAAGTTCGGGATGATCCAGCGGTGCTGGCTCCGATCAGGCGTGTGTTGGTTCGGAGCCGGTCGATGAAATCACGGCCCCGTGGACTGTTGCCGGCTCGCAGGATTTCCGCGTGGAAAGCTTGGTCGAGGTCGAAAAAGTGGTCAGAGTGTCCTTGGTGGGCTGCTTGTTCCATCGAATTGAGCAGCTCTTGCAGATTGGCGATTGCCTGAGTATCCGCAAGAAGCGCGGCGCGACCGGCTGCTCCAGGTTCAATGCTCAGGCGAAGAGCGAAGATTTCTGCGACATCCTCGGGGCGAGTGCGTCGGATCTGAAAACCGCGATTTCGTACGAACATGATTAGGCCTGCTTCTTCGAGTCGAAGTAGTGCGTCGCGCACGGGAGAGCGGGAAATGCCAAGCTGATCTGCGAGTTGGTAAACGCTGTACCATTCGTCGGCGGTCATGGAGCCGTCAAAAATAGCGCTGCGAACGTGGTCCATAACCTGTTCGGTGAGGGTGTTGGCTCGAGTTACGCGCATCATCATGCCCTGGATAGTAGCAGCAGACCCTGTAACATGTTACTGAAGCTATAGGAGGTTCACCCCACGTGAATAACATAACCACCGACCAGAATTACTTTGCCAAGGTCTCTCGCACGGGACTTCGGACGGATATGACTACCAGGGCAGCGTATGTGTCGGACGCATCCATTTACCGCCGGGTGCCCGCAGGTGTGGTGGAACCTCGCACCAAACAAGACATCCTCGATGCTTTCGATATCGCCCGAGAGAACGGCTGGCCGATCGTCGGTCGCGGTGGTGGCACCTCAGTTGCCGGTAATGCGATGGGGGAAGGGCTGATTATTGATACCTCCCGCCACTTCAACCGTATCCTGTCCATTGATCCGGAGACGCAGACCGCCGTGATTGAGCCTGGGGTGGTGTGTGACCAGCTGCGTGACGCGGCTGCCGAGTTTGGGCTGACTTACGGGCCGGATCCTTCCACGCATAGTCGCTGCACTGTCGGAGGAATGGTGTCCAACAATGCGTGCGGGTCACACTCCGTCGCGTGGGGTACTGCGGCCGAAAACCTCGAGGCAGTCACTGTGCTGCTTTACGACGGTCGGGAAGTTACTCTTTCCAAAGGTGCTGCGAGTGACTCCGATATTGAGGCAGCGTTACATTCCCTTGTTCAGGACAATGCGGATCTCATCAGGGAATCTCTTGGAAGGTTTCCTCGCCAAGTTTCTGGCTATGGGCTGCACTACCTGTTGGAGGAGCGTGGCTTCGATGTGGCTAAGGCGTTCGCGGGAACGGAAGGGACGTGTGGAATCATCACGTCGCTCACGGTAAAGCTGGTGGAAGTGCCGAAGGCGAAAGCCTTGGCGGTGCTTGGTTTTTCTGATGTTTTCGCCGCGGCTAAGGCCGCACCGGTTCTCCGTTTGGAAAACGTGACCACCATCGAAGGGATGGGTGGTGACCTGCTGGGTGCGCTGCGTGCAAAGAATGGCCAGCAGAATGCGGGAGCCAACCTGCCGGGAATCCGCAAAGGTATGGATACCGGTGGTTGGTTGTACTGCGAAGTGACTGGTCCAAGTGCTGAAGAGGCACTGGCGCGTGCAGAGGACGTTGCTCGCACTGTGGACACCGTGGACTTTGTGGTGGTAAGCGATCCAGTACAGATGAAGGAACTGTGGCGGATTCGTGAAGCATCGGCGGGCATTGTTACGCGATTGCCGGATGGCGGAGAGGCATGGCCTTCCTGGGAGGATTCCGCGGTGCCACCGGAAAACTTGGCAGACTATCTGCGGGATCTGTACGCCTTGATGGAAAAGTATGAGTTGCAGGGCATCCCGTTTGGCCACTTTGGAGAGGGCTGCGTGCATGTTCGGATCTCCTTCGACCTCGGCAGCGAGGAAGGCGTAGCGGTTTTTCACGCGTTCATGAATGAAGCCGCTCAGCTCGTGTCTCACTATGAGGGGTCGCTGTCTGGAGAACATGGTGATGGGCGAGCACGCAGCGAACTGCTGAAATACATGTACAACGAGGAAATGCGGCGCCTCTTCGAACGGTTTAAGTTGATCTTTGATCCAGAGCGAGTATTTAATCCGGGCGTGCTGGTGTGGGCTGATGAGGTAGTTGATGGGATACGACCGGGCCCGAGACAGCGGGAATTGGAACTAGTTCCTACACATAAGTTCTCCAAGGACAAAGGCAGTTTTGTTAACGCGGTGAATCGGTGCGTGGGGGTCGGCGCTTGTCGATCCATGGACAACGCGATGTGCCCGTCGTTTCAGATCACGCACGATGAAGTGCATTCCACCCGAGGACGGGCGCGTATCTTGTCTGAGATGTTCCGCGGTGAGTCCGTCAAAGATGGCTACCGCGCTGAAGAGGTCAAAGAAGCTCTTGACCTTTGCCTTTCTTGTAAAGCTTGTGCGTCAGAATGCCCGGTGAACGTGGATATGGCGACATACAAGGCTGAGTTTCTCAACGAATTTTACGCCAAAAAGATCCGCCCGATGGCTCACTACATGATGGGCTGGTTGCCACTGAGTGCGCATCTGTTGCACAAGATTCCTGGTGTTGGATGGGCCGTCGATAAGGCCATGCATACGCCCGGACTACGCACCGTCATAGCGCACTTGGGTGGTTTGGACACTGGTCGCCCGCTGATTCATTTTGCGCCACGCAGCCTGCAGAAATGGGGATCACGGCGGAAGGGCCAGCAACATTCGACGCAAGTGGTGCTGTGGCCGGATACCTTCAATAATCACCTTGATAGTTCCGCAGGCGAGGCGGTGGTAAAGCTGTTAGAAGTACTCGGCTACCAGGTGATCATCCCACAAGGTTTTGTCTGCTGTGGCCTCACTTTCCATTCCACTGGTCAGTTGCAGATGGTGAAACGCGTCCTGACCCAAACGGCCAAGACCATGAAGCCGTACCTCGAACGAGGGATGACAGTTGTGGCGATAGAGCCCTCCTGCACTGCCATGTTGCAGCACGATATTGCCGAGCTTTCCGACGACCCGTTGGTGGAAAAACTGTCAGAACTTACGGTCTCGTGGAGTAGTTTTGTTGCGGCAAGGCTACGAGAACTGGACATTCCACTGGCACAGGAAGAAATCTCCGCGCTCACGCAGGTGCACTGCCACGAACGTTCCTTGGGGGATCGCGCCGGGACCTCGGAGATCCTGGCAGCGTTGGGAATCACGGAGGAGACCATCAGCACTGGCTGCTGTGGCCTTGCCGGAAACTGGGGTTATGAGGCCGGTCATGCGGAAATGTCCTTTGAACTCGGAGAACGGGAGGTATTTCCGCGAGTCCGCGAGCATGAGGGCATTGTGCTGGCCGATGGCTTCTCCTGTCGGACCCATATCGAGCAGGGAACTGGTGTGAAACCTCAGCATCTGGCGCAGGTGTTGGCGGAGAAGCTGCGACGCTCTGGTAGCTAACCCGAATTTGATCCAAGTACGTATTCAGGATTGGGACGCGAGCTGATAGGGACTTGCCTCGAGAAACAAATCCCTATCAACCTCGATTGCTAAAACCCCAGGTCATTTAAGTGGATAGGCGTAGGGATTTAATTTTCGCTAGCAAATAGCTATCCAAGCGCCGCCGGGTGCTAATTAATGCCTCGTGAAACCTCAGTGCCTGTCGCTTAGCTCCTCGTATATGCGCATCATGGCCTCGGCCTGGGATTCTAAGCTCCACTGCCCGGCTAGTTCCTGGGAGCGGGAGCGGGCGCGATCGGCCCACGCGGGGTCAGCTAGACGGTCAATCACTTTGAGTAGTGCGGCGGCAAAAGCAATCGGGGTGGCACCACCGAATTCGCCGTTGATGCCGGGCTCAATCACTAGGTCTAGTTCCGTGTCCGCGAGCACGATGGGAAGTCCTGCTAGGGCGGCTTCGTGCAGGACCAGCGCCTGCGTGTCAGTAGTGGAGGGGAAAGCGAACACGTCGGCCATGGCGTAGTACGCACCCAACTCAGAATGCGGTTGCTCGCCGGGCAGGATCACCTGGTATTTTTCCCGCATCTTGGCGAGGCGTCGCCGCAGTGATTTAGTGTGTTCCCAATCGCCGACTACCATCAACTGGGCATCTGGCCGGATCTCGGCGACGAGCTCGAAGGCGTCGAAAAGGAGCGTGAGTCCTTTCTCCGGGGCAATGCGGCCGGCGTACATGATGAGTGGGCCGGTGCCACGCTCGATGGGGGCAGGGCCAGCAGGCAGCTTATCGACGCCATTGGGCACACAACGCACATCCGCACCAGGAGCCAGTAACAGCGCGCGACTTTGAGTTTTCGGTGACGGCGCGGTGACAATATTTGCCTCGGTGAGCATGCGCCGCATTAATCCGAGGAGGGAGGCGTTGTCCCCCAACTCCAGGCGTGCTTGCTTGATATCGCTCAGGGCGTAGACCTCGGAGCGGTTCATTTGCGCAAACAGTCGCACAACTCCACGCAGCACCGGCAAGATAGCCGGATAGTGCTCGGCATAGGCGTCGAAGTCGGTGTGCCAGGTGACCACGAGTGGGATGTCATGGCGCACAGCCGACCACAGACCCAACACCCCAATCGGACCAAACCCATGCACATGGATCACATCGGGTTGGAGCTTGCCGATCTTTTTAATAGTGGACGTGAATTTACGCCCCGAGGCAATCCGCACGGGCAGCTTAGGGACCACGACGGAAGGCAATCGGATTTCCTCCCGATTCGGGTTTCCCTGGTGTGGGTTGCGTCCCTTTGCCTTCGGAGCGACGACAATCACCTCATGGCCACGGCTCAAAAGATCGCCCTCCAGCTGCTGTACCGCAATCAATAATCCGTTATGCGCTGGCCCATAGTTATCTACAAACTGGGCGATTTTCAGCTGACGACTCATAGCCACCAAGATAGTGCCACCCAAGCCGTTACGCTTACTGGCTGGTGAAAAGCTTTTCCAACGGGCCCCAGTCATGACGTAGTGTCGCCAAGACGCAACACACTCCGGCCAGTGTGGACAGCCGTGGAGCAAGAGCGAGTAAGCGCCGAGCGGATCGAATACTTGAGGCGGGGCTATCCCCAACTCTCGCAACGCGGACGTCCTGGTGAAGGTCGCTGAGGTGGAACCGAACCACGTAGCCACCACCGCAGCCACCAGATTGAGCGTCAAACCGTGCCGTCCCACCGCTTGTAATGGCTTCCAAGTCGGAAGTAGTGAAAAGACGCCGCTCGTGAGAAGGGCGGTCCCTATTATCTGTAGCGGAGTGACAACCGTGAACTGGTCTACACCTGCAGTGATCATGAATTGAAAGGGCTCAGGCTCCCGCCGCTGTGGCGATCCACGGCCGGGGAGCCGACAGCATAGCCAACAGGGCAGCGACGAGGATGGGGGCGGGACGGTCGTCGTGAAGCTGCGCAAAATCCAGCAGCACTGCCAGGGCGGTCGCCGGAATGATAGCCCAGCGCGGGCACCGTGACAGGACGCTGCTAGCCGTTATGACGAGGCCAAACGCTACCGGGAGGGACTCCGCTGAGCGCGAGGACACCTCAAAGAGGATGAGGCCCCCAGCAAAGGTCACTCCCAAAAGCGCGAGCCGACGCCAGTGTCGGGCATCTCGGCACAGCAGGCCAACGCCGGCCGCAAAGTGCGCCCATAGCTACCGATAGCAGTGGCATACTTACAGACCTAGGAAGCGGAAGGAACCGCCAGGTCAGGAGCAGCAAGGTTCCAAAGCCGACAAGCGGGAGGGCAGGACTGCGTAGCTGAGTTGGCATTACCTCACGATATCGCGGAGCGGAACCAAGTTGTTCCTGGTCACGGCCGCAGTACAGCAAGACGCAACTTTCTGTAGAACAATTGCTGTTTGTCATTACCCCCGAAAGAGGAGAATAATGAGCTGCATGTCACAAGTAGCTATGCAACGTAGCGCAGAGCGCACGTTTTTCGGTCATCCCTGGGGCCTCGCCAACCTCTTCGGAGTTGAGATGTGGGAGCGGTTCAGCTTCTACGGCCTCCAGTCGCTCCTTTTGTTCTACATGTACTACCAGACCACCGAGGGTGGACTGGCTATGGACAAGAAACTAGCTACGGCTATCGTCGGCGCCTACGGTGGCATGGTCTACTTGTCTGCGATCATCGGTGGCTGGGTAGCCGACCGCCTGTTGGGTGCCGAGAAAACAGTGTTTTACTCGGGCATCGTGATCGTCATCGGTCACCTATCCCTGGCAGTAATCCCAGGGTATCCGGGCATGGTTATCGGCCTGATCTGCATCGCCTTGGGGGCGGGCTGTCTGAAGACTGCCGCGGGAACCGTGCTGGGCAACTTGTACGCCAAAAACGATCCACGTCGCGACGCCGGTTTCTCTGTTTTCTACATGGGGATCAACATCGGCGCCCTGATCGGGCCGATGGTGACGGGTGCGCTGTGGAAGTGGTCCGGATTCCACTGGGGCTTCGGTGCCGCAGCGATCGGTATGACACTCGGGTTGATTCAGTACGCGGTGATGCGTAAACACACCATCACTCCAGAAACCCACGCCCCGGTCAACCCGCTGCCGAAGGAGAAGATGCCGCTGCTGGTGGTGGGGACCGTTGTGGGCATCGCGATCATCGTGGCGCTGTTTTACTTCAAGATCCTGCATGCAAAGCAGCTGTCCAATATCGTGGCCATCATCGCTGTGCTCACCTCGTTGTTCCTGTTTGCGCAGATGTTTACTTCTCCGCTCACCCGCCCGGAGGAGAAACGACGACTGCTGGGCTACATCCCGATGTTCATCGGTTCGGTGACGTTCTTTACCATCTTCAAACAGCAGTTCACGGTGCTCGCTGTGTACACCGATAAGCGGCTCGACCACACGTTCTGGGGGTTTGAGATCCCACCGTCATGGATTCACTCCATCAATCCGGTGTTCATTATCGTCTTTGCCGCCGTGTTCGCGGGGCTGTGGTCTTGGATGGGAGAGCGGCAGCCTTCCGCGCCACTGAAGTATGCACTGGGTACGTTTGTCATCGGCATCGCGCCGCTGGTTTTCCTTCCATTTGCCGGTGGCGGTGAGCTTTCCACGCCGTTCTGGGTGATTGTTCTGGTTTTGTTCCTCTTCACTTTGGCGGAACTGCATATTTCTCCGGTGGGGCTTTCCATGGCAACTCGCGTGGCGCCTGACGCGTTCAAGGCTCGCGCGATGTCTTTGAACCTGTTGTCGCTGTCTATCGGTACTGCGCTTTCCGGCACCCTGGCTGGCTACTATGATCCAACCTCCGCGTCCGCCGAACGGACGTATTTCATTGCGTTGTCGGCCGCAGCGTTGATTGTCAGCGCGGTGCTGTTTGTGCTGGTGAAGCCGGTTTTGAAGGCCTTCGGTGGGGTGAGGTAAGCCACCGCTGTTGGGCAGGCTTATCGACGTCCACCTGCCCGGCATCCCTCATGCCGCCTTTTCGTGACACTTTTGTTATATTTGGTTCTTTGAACCACGAAAAACAAAGGACGACGCGGTGCGCACAATCAGCTTTTTCAACAATAAAGGTGGCGTGGGAAAAACAACTCTTTCCACCAACGTTGCCCATTACTTTGCTAGCCGCGGTAAGCGCGTCCTTTACGTTGACTGTGATCCGCAGTGCAACGCTACCCAGCTGATGCTGAGCGAGGAACAAACCGAGCGGATTTACCTCAACAGCTTGGACAACGAAGCTGCGGAGAGAGATTCTTTGGCTAATACGGTGTATGCGATCTTCGTGCCACTGCGGGAGGGTGAATCGCAGATCAATACCAACATTCGCCCGTTTCGTTCGGAGCGGTTCGGGGTGGATGTCCTGGCCGGGCATCCGGCGTTGTCGCAGATTGAAGACTTGATGAGTGACGCGTGGCAGTCAGCGCTGAGCCGGCAAACCGGCCCGTTTCGTCGTATCCATTGGGCCGGTCAGCTGGCAGTAGCAATGGAGGAGCAGGATCGCTACGATGCGATCTTCTTTGACGTTGGCCCCAGCCTGGGGCCGTTTAACCGCACTGTCTTGCTCGGGTGCGATGCCTTTGTCACCCCGACAGCCACCGATCTGTTCAGCTTCCATGCCTTCGGAAACCTTGCCCGCTGGTTCAAGGATTGGGTCAGCCAGTATTCCGAGATGTGCGAGGGTAACCTCATGGAATGGGCACGCTTTTCCCCTGATGTGGATGCAAAAACGAAAGCCCTGCGCTTGGGTGGATACGACGGTCAGGGGCTGCGCTACCTGGGGTACACCACGTTGGAGTACATGAAGCGAAAGTCTAATGGGCAAGAGCAACTTGTGGGCGCCTTTGAACGCTTTCGCGGGAAGTTCGCTACCGAAGCAGAGCGGATTAAAAAGGCCCTGAGCAATTACTCCCGGGCTGATCTGCTCGGCCACGTGCCACACATGCACTCCATGCCTGCCACAGCACAGGACGCGCATGCGCCCATTATGGCGCTCACCAGCGCTGACGGGGTGAAAGGTGCCCAAATCAACCAGCGGGACAACTATGCCACGAAGATCAATGAGGTGGCAGCCCGGGTATACGATGCCTTATTTTCCTAGGCGCTAAGGCGTGCTGAAATCGGACATGATGAGCCCCGCCAGCACGCTTAAGATGCCGAAGGCGATCACTGACCACTTGTGATCGACGACGATAGCGATGAATTCACGCACCTTTGCGCTCGGCCAGAAATAGCGGGCTGTCCGTGCCCCGGTGGCATAGCCATCAAGGCCGGCTTTGCGCATCATCAGCGCTCCGCGGAAGGCGTGGTAATCGGAACTTGCTACCGCGATCCACGGGTCGTGTGGCACCCGGTCCTGGTCGCGGAGTAGCTCGGCAGAATACGTAAGGTTTTCCTCCGTGGTGGTCGATTTGTCCTCCACGATCACCCGGCTCGGGTCAACACCTTGGGAGATCGCGTATCGCGCCATGGCTTCTCCTTCGGCGCAAGGCTCGTCCGGTCCTTGGCCACCGGAAAATACCAGCACAGTATCTTTGCCACTATCGATTGCGCGCTGCGCTACCTTAATGCCGTGGTCTACTCGGCTGCGGAGCAATGGGGTGAGCTGGTCGGGATCGCGAACCTGGGCGCCAAGAACAATGACAGCGTCCGGACGTTTGCCGAAACGGTTGAAAAACCACTCGTAGAAGATCGTGTACGTAATGAAGCACACGAAAGCCAGGCCAATGTAGACGACCGTGGGAAATGCTGCCACAAACACCAGTTCAACCCGGGTGAGGTTTCTTTCCATCATTGAGGAAAGGAAGGAGAAATAGAACACTCCGGTGTAGATAAACAGAGCAGCGCCGATGATGCCGGAGGTCAATGCTGCGACCGACCTGCCCTCTTTGCGCCACACGATGAACATGTTGACCAGCAAAAACCCACCCAAGACAAGTGGGGCGGACGCCAACACGGCCATCAGTACCACGGCCATCACCAAAATGAGCGGCCCAGCCAGCCAGGAAAAGGCGAGGGAAACCCCAATCGCAATCGCCGCTATGACGATGAAAAACGTAAAAGTAAAGAGCACTCCCGGCCAAATGGAGCGAGGCTCTTTCCGGAAGAGCACCACAAAACCGATGATCAGCGCGAGGACGAGGAAAATAAGCACGCCCTCAACCTTATAAGCTCCACTACCATTGCGTCACACCGCTTATCGACGAACCAGTCAGCCCGCTCTCACAGGGGATCACCCCTGCATCGCAATCCCGCTTTTCCAGTACCCCATGAATGAAATCTGTTGGCGTGGCACCTGGTTGTTAACCAGTAGCCTGCGCATCTGGATCACGGCGGAAGATTCACCCGCAATCCAGAAGTAAGTGTCAACAAAAGGTGACGTGCTTGGGGCACTCGCATCAGCTGCCAGGGATTGTCCAGCGCGAGAAAAGCGAGGGGTTTCCCAGATGACCAGCTCCGGGTCGTATTCAGCGTCTTCGGTTTCAGGGAGCGTAGGCCGCTCAGCGGTCACCTCCACCACCAGCTGTTCCAGGTGTTGGTACAGCAGGGAGCCTGGGGCCGCACAATCTCTGGGCAACATTTGGACAGAGACCCCGGGTGGGGCAATAAGCTCCTGCGCGTCGAGCTCGCAGGGAATCTCTATGAATACCGCCCCAGTTTTGCCGACGGGCCATTCCTCCAATGTTTTTGCGATCGCTGGTAGCGCAGTTTCATCACCGAGCATGACCACGTGGTTGTGGGGGTCCGGGGTGAATTCGATGCCGGTGCCAGAGTCGTCGTCACGCGCCGGGCCGATGAGGATGATTTCCTCGCCGACCTGCGCGGTGTGCGCCCAGGAGGAGGCCGGACCTGCGGCCTCGGGGTGCAAGACGAAGTCAACATCGAGCTCGTCGTGTGCTGTGCCTGCCAGCCTGCCTGCCGGTGCGCGTCGTAACGCTCGTATGGAGTAGGTGCGCATTACACCACGGGTGGTAGGTTCCAGGTCTTTCCAGGTGGCATACCAATTTTCTTCAGGCAACTCCGGCAAGGAGCCACCGTGGGGGATGATGAGTTTTATTCGCAGGTCGCGGACCGTATCTTTCGGGCCCATGTGCTCGACGCCGTGAAAGGTGATGCGCTGGAAATGAGGGGAAATCTGTTGGGTACGGGCCACGCGCACACGAAACGGTCGGAAGGTCATGAAAGCTCCTTTGCATAAGTGGTGTGGTGTCGGCCGATGGGAGAAACCGATGGCAGGCCCGAAACTGGGTCGGTCACGATGAGCGTTTCCAAGTCGAATGCCTCGCGGGTAAGACGTTGGGTCAGTACGTCACTGGGAGCGCCCACAGCATGCAGGTGCCCATCCCGCATCGCCACCAGGTTGTCCGAGTAACGCGCAGCAAGGTTTAAGTCATGCAGCACCATGATGATGGTGGTCCCGTGGCGCCTATTGAGGTCCGTAAGTAAATCGAGGACTTCCAGTTGGTGCTTGAGATCCAGGTACGTGGTGGGTTCATCAAGGAGCAACACATCAGTTTGCTGCGCTAACGCCATCGCGATCCACGCGCGCTGTCGCTGGCCACCAGAGAGATCTTCCAGGCAGCGAGTAGCAAGTTCATCAACTTCAGTTGCCGCCATTGCTTCAGCGACAATCTCGTAGTCGGTGGCACTCCACCGTCCTAAAATTCCCTGGTAGGGTGTGCGGCCGCGACCAACCAGGTCAGCCACCGTCATCCCCTCTGGGGCAATGGGAGACTGCGGGAGCAGCCCAAGCCGCCTAGCTAGTTCCCGTGAGGAGTAGGAATTAAGGGCCTTGCCGTCGAGTTCAATAACGCCCGCCGTGGGGCGAATAAGCCGGGCTAAGGTGCGCAGAAATGTTGATTTACCACAACCGTTAGGGCCGACGATGGAGGTGATTTTGCCGGGCTCGAACGAAATAGTCAGGTCCTTGACAATGGGATCAGCCCCGTATCCAGCAGACAGTGCACGGGCTGTTAGCGTTGTAGGCAATTGGGTCACTCCTTGGCGGTGGCGAGGGGTGTCAGTGGGAAGTTTTCACGAGCAGATAGATCAGGAACGGCGCGCCGAGGCTGCCGGTGATAACGCCGACTGGGTAGCGTGTGCCGACGAGGAACTGCCCGGCAAAATCAGCTGCCAGGATCAGTAAGGCACCGACAATTCCAGCAGGTAAAACCAAGTTTGCGCCACGCGGGAAAAGCCGCATGGCAATGGGCCCGGCCATGAACGCGACGAAGGAAATTGGGCCGGTAGCGGCGGTGGCAACTGAGATCAGTGTCACCGCACCGATAAGCAGTGCGCCACGGAGCAGATTGACCCGCAAACCGAGTGAGGTAGCGACATCGTCCCCCAGCCGGAGGATTGACAGTCTATGGGTGCCGATGAGCAACAGCGGTACCACGACCCCGACGGTAACCATGAGTGGAAGGCCTCGCTCCCAGGACATATTGTTGAGTGAACCGGTCAGCCAGCGGGTAGCAGTGGGTAAATCCCAGGCGGATGCTTTTGACAACACGTAGCTGGTCCACGCTTGCAACATCGCTGCGACACCGATCCCCATCAAAATAAGTCGCGTACCAGCGAAACCCGATTTAATCGAGAGTAAATAAACCAGTCCCGCGACGCTTAACGACGTCACCAGGGCCACTGCCGAGACAACAGTCTGAGGCGCGTGAAATAACACGATCATGGTGGCGCCCGCAGCGGCTGCGCCAGCTGAAATTCCGATGATGTCCGGTGAGGCCAGCTGGTTACGCAGCATGGTTTGGAAGATGACCCCGGAAACCCCAAAGGCAAAACCAGCGACGATAGCAACGGTGGCGCGCGGGAGCCGTAGCTCACCCACCGTAAAAGACGCGCCGGGGACGGTGTCGCCACGTAATACGCCGATGACATCAGCAAGTGAGTAGAAGGAATCTCCCAGCATCAGGCTTCCCAGCCACAACGCTATGGTGAGAAGTGCGATGAGGCACAGCTTGATGAGCGTCGTGGTGGTAGCGCGTCGGCGATGGTGCCGAATGGTGGTAGCTAGTGGTGTCATAATTCCCGGATCCTTGTCTGGCGCACAATCCAGATGAACAGTGGCGCGCCGAGGAAAGGCATGATGATGCCAACTGCAACCTCTGACGGATTATGGAGCAAGCGCCCAGCGGTATCTGCGAGGGTGAGTAACACGGCGCCAGCTAAGGCATTAGCTGGGAGCAAGATACGGTGATCGGTGCCGAGGACCATGCGGATTAGGTGCGGTACGATCAGCCCCACGAACGCAATTGGGCCGGTCACAGCAGTAACCGTGCCACACAGGAGCACCGCGCCCAGTGTTGCCAATACCCGGGTACGGGTGAGGTTGATACCGAGTCCGGTGGCAACATCATCACCGAGTGCAAGTGCGTTGAGCCCATTGCAACTCAGAAAAACAATGATGAAGCCAATGCCGAGCATGGGCAGAGCTACCGAGAGGGAGTCCCACCTGGCGCCACCGACGGAGCCGATCTGCCAATTCCGGAATGCATCCATAACTTCGGCGCGTGGTAGCAAGATGGCGCTGGTCAAGCTGGACAGCGCTGCGGCCGTGGCTGCCCCGGCGAGAGCGAGTTTCAGCGGTGTCGCTCCGCCGCGGCCGATAGACCCCACGCTATAGACGAATGCTGCAGCGGCGAAGGCTCCCGTGGCGGCGATGATCATGGTGGGGAAAGGGCGGGTGACGTTGAAAAACGCAATACTGATGACCACGGCCAGAGATGCCCCAGACAAGACGCCAAAAATCCCAGGGTCAGCCAGCGGGTTACGTGTCACCGCTTGGAAAACCACCCCTGAGGTTGCGAGCGTAGCGCCGGCACACAATGCCAAAACGGTGCGCGGAATGCGTGTCCACGCTGCTGCTTCGCCCGCAGTGTCTGTTGCGCCGCGCAGCGCCGAGAGGGCTTCAGCAACCGTGATACTCCGGACCCCGAACATCAGTGAAAATACTGTCGCGGCCAGCGTGAGCGTCAGCAAGATGAAAAATACCGTGGCGACGCGGGTTCGGGGCGAGCGGAGTGCTGTGGCTGCCACAGTTACTTGAGTCCGTCGTTAAGCACGGCAAAATAACGGTCGATTGCCCATGGGATGGAGAGCGGGGAAGGATTGGCCGCAGCTCCGAGAGGCCCTTGCTCTAGGAAGACGATGTTTCCGTTTTTGATAGCTGGGATTTTAGAGAGTAGGGGGTCGGCTTGCATCTCCTTGACCTTTTTCTCATCTTCGGATGTGTCGCCGGAGGAGTAGGAGATGATGAGGTCGACGTCCGCGAACTGCTCTGGTTTTTCCGTAGCAGCTTCAACCCAGAATTTCTCTGCTGTGGCAGATTGTTCCGTGACGATGTTGGGCGCCGAAAGGCCATGGCTGGTGAGGAATCCCATGCGGGGATCCTTGATGGAGTAGAAGCCGATCTTGGATGGATCGGAGCTGCCACCGAAGGAAGTGAACAGGACCTTCTTGTTTTTCAGGTTGGGGTACTTATCGAGGCTCGCAGCAATCTTACTGTTCAGCTCTTCCGTGAGTTTCTTGCCTTCCTCCGCCTTACCGAGGGCCTGGGAGCTAATCTCGATCATCTCCTCCAGCGACGTACCCCAGGCCATCTCGGGGTATGCGACTACTGGTGCGATCTTGGAGAGGGTGTCGTAGTCCTCCTGCGTGATCCCGGAGTAGGTGGCCAGGATGAGGTCTGGTTTGGTGTTGGCTATCTGTTCGAAAGGGACGCCATCTGTTTCGTCGAATATCGCGGGTGCTTTGTCGCCGGAGTTTGCTCCGAGTTCTGTCAGCTTTTCTTCGACCCAAGGAAGAACGCCGTTGTTGTCGTCATCGCCGAATGTGGCTTTGCTGATTCCGACTGGGGTTTGACCGAGGGCGAGGGGGACTTCATGGTTGGCCCAGCCGATGCTTGCGATGCGTTGCGGGGCTTTGGTGATGGTGGTTTCACCAAAGGCGTGCTTGATGGTGACCGGGAAGGCGGATTGGGCGTCGGCCGTGCTGGCGCTGTTACTGGTGCTCTGGTTGGCGGTGTCTGCGTTTCCACATGCAGTCAGAGTGAGGGTGATGGAAGCGGCGGTAAAGGCGAGCGCCAAAGCCCGGCAAGTTTTGTTCATTTAGGTTCCTTTTAATGAAACAGCGGTTTGATCAACTAAAGCGACACTAACAAAAGCAAGCCTAACCTAACAATAAATCATTTGATGTGAGTTAGTTCTGTTTCGAGATGCGGTATTTTCGTGGATATGTCTCTCACGAAAACCCAGCAGACCCTGTTTTATCCGCTGATTGGTCGCGCGGAGGCTGCGCGGACCTGGCCCGAACTGTTTTCAGATTCTTGGGCTGAGCAGGCTCGGGAGATCGCACTCAGTCATGGGGTGGCCATTAACGATATGCCGCTATTTTCGCAGGCCTCCTATGGTTTGCGACATATCGCTTCGATAGCGGAAATCAAAACCTACCTGGCCAATCATCCTGAAGCCGCGGTGGTCAATCTCGGCTGCGGGCTGGATCGCCTGGAAGAAGATCTGGCTGAGATTCCGCACGGTCCCCTCTACAATCTGGACTTTCCCGAGGTCATCGAGTTACGCAAGCGGTGGCTACCCGCCAGCGACTCCATCGAGCTACCTTTCAGCGCATTCGATTTCGAGTGGTTGAAGCAGGTGGACGCCCGCGGGGGCTTCGTCGCACTCGCCGCAGGCGTGATGTACCTCTTTGAAATTGAGCAGGCCACAGCGCTTATCGACGCCATGGGCCGCCAGTTCCCGGGCGGAAAATTCATCTATGATGCTCAATCACCAGACGTGACCAGTCGTAGCGAACAGGTACTTGCTAGTGCCGGGCTGCCTGCCACGATGCCATTTAAGCTATCGGATCCCTACTGCGTTCGGGATTGGTCGCCTGCGATATCGAACGTTGAAATTGATTTCAACTTCATGCACTACCTCCCGCATGGGCAGCGTGAGCTACTGCCTCCTGATGTGGCCGATACCTTCACGCAGGTAGCGGAGCGGAAGGATATGTATGTGGTGAAGGTAGAGTTTTGAAAAGTTTTTCTCGCCCTGCAATGAGAGATAGCTTTCGTTAAAATAATGTGGCATGGGTTACAGTTGTTGCTTATATGCTATCTCTGATGGAATTCCGCGCGAGGCTATCTGGACACAACCCGAAGCGGGACCAGAACGCGCTAATCAGTTCGTCCAATATTACTTCAAGGATAAGTTTGTCCTCGCTGGTGAGGACTCAATCAACCATGTCGGCTGTCGCGGACCAGAACTTAACTGCGGCTCGTGGGGAAACACCGTGCTGTTTTCCGGGGATATCGACACCCTCGATGTCGACTACGACATGCCTGAAGGATTTGGGTTGTGGTACCTGCAATTGGAATCAGTGGTTGACTATGTCAACTTCGGAGTTGAGGGGGTCCATACGGGCCACGCGATTTTGAAATGGATTGTGAAACCACATGGCTCGAAGGTGTGGACTGGCCAGGCTTCTCACCACGGCGTGAAGATAATCGCCGACTCCCCGTGGGAAAGAACAAAGGAAAACCGCTGGAGTTTGAGCTCTCCTACCTCCGCGGTGAACACGCTCTACCACCTGAAGAAGAATATCCGCTGCCATTTCATCCTGGTGAATACGGTGCGGCAGCATCAATTTGGGCGTTCGGCATAGAGGGAGAAACACCAACAGGTGACGCCGTGATGACCCCTCTCATTGAACAATGCCGGGCAGCAACCGAGCACGTGAAGGTGCACCGCTTCGAATACCGGGGTTAATTTTCGTGCGTGCTTTTTGCTTTGAGTGATAGCGTCAAATCCAGATGGGCCTGACGGAACATATGGATGCGACGCTTTCATCCTGTCTAAGGGGTCAACGTAGTCAGTTGGAGATACGAGATGTTTGAACTGTCGATTGCTCAGCTAAGTGAGGAATTGCGCCGTGACCTCGCCTCTTTCGGTGAGCGCGCTCAAACCAAGGGACAGTGTGAGCCAAACATACTGCGGAAAGCAGCACGGATATTGGCAGCGCAAGTGCCACAAGGCACGACCAAGTTTGTGTGCACTCCTGAGGATCTTCCGCTGACAGTTGCGCTCAGCTTGCATACTGGCATCCCATTTTCGGTCGCTTCAGAAAAGCCTGACGTGCCAAGTGGTCATATTCTGGTGAGTTTTGTGTCGAGTGCGAATGCGCTTTCGCTAGTTGATGTGCTTGAGGAAGGCGGCGCGTAACTATGTCCGCCACCTCCTTCGCAGACCTCATTAATACATTTGCCGCCATCAGCGATCCAGCGTGCGCTGACGGGGTACAACGGCTCGGGTTCAGTGCATTAGAACGGCAATCGCATCAGGTATTCGTCGAATTTATGGAAAACCTGGGTTTGTCAGTGTGGACCGATGCAGTGGGAAATACCATCGCTGAATACCCTGGCGCACAACCGTTGCCGGCAATTGGTGTTGGTTCACATCTCGACAGTGTCTATCGGGCTGGACAATATGACGGCATTGCGGGCGTGGTGACGGCAATGCTGGTTGCGGAGAGGCTGACCCAGGAAGATGTAACAACTCGGCACCCGATTCGGTTCGTTGCCTTCGCTACCGAAGAAGGAGCGCGGTTTGGACAAGCATGTATCGGATCCCGTTTGGTTACCGGACGCACATCAGTCCAGGACTTGCAGCGATTGAAAGACAACGACGGTGTGAGCGCTTATCAAGCGATGAAGGACTGCGGACTCCGCCCGGATGCTCTTGCTGAAGCTCTCTGGAATCCAGCTGATTGGGATTCCTTTGTCGAGCTGCACGTTGAACAAGGGCCGTTTTTGGATTCGCAGGGACTAGACATCGGCGTAGTTAACCTCATCTCTGGGTCCTGCCGCTTTTCCATAACGTTTACTGGCATAGCTTCACACTCCGGTGGCACGCCGATGCACCTGAGAAAAGACGCATTCATGGCAGCAGCGGAGTTTGCCCTTGCCGCTGAAGCCATTGCACTTGATAGTGAACGCCATGGGACACGAGTGACCATCGGACAAGTCAACGTGGAGCCAGGGAGTATCACAACCATTCCAGGAAAATGCACCCTGTCAGTTGATGTCAGGGACATCGATAGCGTCCGGCAGCGCGAAACAGCGCAGGGTTTGGCGGATTTGGCTAGTGCGATTAGCGAACAGAGAGGAATTGGGCTGGAAACTCAGTACCTTTCTGACGTCGCCCCTGCCTTCTTGTCCAACAAGATTCAAACCGCGCTGGCTGACGCAGCACGCAGCGTGGGAGCTAGCCATACCCTCATGTATTCCGGTGCTAGCCATGATGCACAGATTGTCGGCTCGATCTGCGACGCTGGCATGGTGTTCGTCCCCAGCCTCAACGGCGGGGTGAGCCATTCTCCTTTAGAACTGTCGCGCGCGGAGGATTTGGAATTGGGGACGCGCGTTGTTTATGAGGCAGTTCTTCGGCTGGACCGGGAGTAAAGAAAACAAGATTAACAAGTTGAAACTCTCAAGGCTATCGAAGATGTCATGCTTGGCATTCGAAGAGCCGCGACACAGGTGGTAGCACGCAAGGCTGACAGAAACACTGATTGTTGAACAGTTCTTGTTAAGTGGAGCCAAAGGGTACACGTCACGAATCGGGCAACGAACTTAGCCTGCTTTGCAGCGGTAACCATTGGATAAAAGCGCCCTTAGCTGTAGGACAATGCAATATAGACTCCACCCCAATGATGATCTAGATCACAGGAGGGTGATTGTGGGAATTGCTACGACTTGGCTCAATGCCTGGCAGAAACTACTTGATGGTTCCGCTCAGCCCCAGGAGGTCTTTGCAGAAGACTCGTTTTGGCGGGATTTTGTCACCTTCACCTGGAATATCCATACCGCTGAGGGGATCCCGCAGATCGAGGAACTGATAGCGCATAATCCGCCGATGCTTCCGGTCGATCGGATCCTGGTGACGGAGGAGGTTGACGAAACTGAGGACGTCACCCGGGTGAGTTTCGATTTCGAAACCCCACTTTTCCTCGGCAAAGGTATCGTTCGCATCCGTGATGGCAAGGCGTGGACTTTGCTCACGAGCGCGCGAGAGCTGAAGGAGCGGAGAGAGAAGCGGGGGCGTAATCGAGAATTGGGTGCGCAGCATGGCGTGAGGACTGATCGTCGTAATTGGGCAGATCTGAAGGCAGAGCGTGTTGCAGCGCTAGGAACCACTGAACAACCTTATGTGCTGATCATCGGAGGTGGTCAGGGTGGGATCGCGCTGGCCGCGCGTCTGAAGAGGTTGAGGGTGCCGGCACTGGTCGTCGATAAGCATGCGCGCCCCGGCGACCAGTGGCGCGGTCGCTACCACTCCCTGTGCCTGCACGACCCGGTCTGGTACGACCACCTGCCCTACCTGCCATTCCCTGACGACTGGCCGTTTTTCACCCCGAAAGACAAGATGGGGGATTGGCTCGAGCACTATGTGGGGATCATGGATCTTGACTATTGGTCCAGTGCAACCTGCACCAAAGCTGAGCAAGTGGACGGTGGGTGGAAGGTTCAGATCGACCGTGACGGTGACGTGGTGGAGTTGCGGCCAACTCAACTCGTGTTTGCCACCGGTATGTCGGGTGTGCCGAACATGCCGGCGTTCCCCGGCCAGGAACAGTTCACGGGGGACATCGTGCACTCCTCGCAACACCCCGGCGGTGAGAAATATCGGAGTAAGACCGTAGTGGTGCTTGGGGCGAACAACTCCGCGCATGACATTTGCGCTGACCTGTATGAAAACGGTGCGCACCCGGTCATGGTGCAACGCTCATCGACGCACGTCTCCCGATCCGAAACATTAATGAAGCATGTCTTTGCCCCGCTCTACTCGGAAGACGCCGTGGAAGCCGGGATCGATACGGATACCGCCGATATGCTGTTCGCATCGTGGCCGTACAAACTCCTGCCCGAGGTGCAGCGGGAGGTTTTCAACACGATTCGGGAAGAAGACGCCGATTACTACCAGCGGCTCCAAGACGCCGGTTTCATGCTGGACTTCGGTGACGACGACTCCGGACTCTTCCTTAAATACCTACGACGTGGCTCCGGATACTACATCGACGTTGGTGCCTGCGAGCTCGTCGCGAACGGCTCCATCGAACTCCATTCATACTGCTCAATCGACCACTTTACTGCCGATGGCGTCGTGCTCACCGACGGTGCAGCCATTGAATGTGCGGCTGTCATCTTCGCTACCGGTTTCGGTTCCATGAGCGGCTGGGTGGAACAGATCGTCGACCGCGAAACCGCCCACAAAGTAGGCCGTTGCTGGGGGCTTGGCTCTGACACCACCAAAGACCCCGGCCCCTGGGAAGGTGAACTGCGCAACATGTGGAAACCAACCACCGTAGACAACCTCTGGTTCCACGGTGGCAATCTCCACCAGTCGCGTCACTACTCCCGATACCTGGCCATCCAGTTGGCTGCGCGATATCTAGGGATGGACACGCCCGTGCACAAGATTCCAGAAGTGAATCACGTGGGGTAGGACCTGCGCTGCTTTACGACGCCGTGGCTGGGTTACAGCCAGCCACGTCAGTTACTGATCTAGCAGGCGGTGAACCAGCTGGTTCGGGAAATCCCCGGTGGTTTCCAGCGCTACCCGGGTCGTTGCACCTTCTTCATCCTTTGGCCCTGCGAGCTGACCTCGCAAGTCCGCAATGGTTTGACCACGACCGGGGCCATCGGTGGTGTCGACGCACACTGGAACAGCGGGTGCGTAGATGGGGACTTCACTTCCAACGGCTATTGCTGCTGCCAGTGGATCGTGCAGTGCGGAACAGCGTCGTCCGTACTGGGAAAGATAAAAGTCAAAATATAGGTCAAGCATCTCACCAATAGCTCGGGCTAGTGGCCGATCAGATTCGAGAAGTTGCTTGCGGTGGGATTCTTCCAGCACATTACGAAGAGTGACATCGAGCGGAACTAGAGTTAACGGCCAGGACTGTTCCAATACGAGTTGCGCGGCTTCCGGATCGTTCCACACATTCGCCTCGGCTACCGGGGAAACATTTCCTGATTGCCATGCGGCGCCACCCATGGCGGTGACCTGTTTAACTCGCTCAGGAAGGCTCGGATCGAGATCTATCGCGGCCGCCAAGTTAGTCATCGGACCGACGGTAAGAATTTCGAGTTCACCAGGGTATTGCTTGGACAGTTCCACGATGAATTCTGGGGCGGACTGATCTATTAACGATCGGTGTGTTTCGGGCAATTCAACGTTTCCGATCCCATTGGCCCCATGAATTTCATGGGGACCTCCTTCAAAGCTGTGGGTGCGAAAATCGTGCCCACCTAGTGCAGTCGGAACATCGTCTCGGCCGTCGAGCGTGAGCATGCGCAAGACGTTTTCGGCTGCTTGCTCGGCTGATGTGTTTCCACTTACGGTGCCGACTCCCACGAGAGAGATCTCCGGGCTGGACAGCAGAAAACCAAGTGCCATGGAGTCATCGATTCCCGCATCACAATCGAAGTAAAGGGGACGATGCGAAGTAGACAAAGTCATAGTGTGCTCCTTAGAAAAATTAGTGGACAGTGCCGGGGAGTTATATCGTTTGCCCGGGCCGGGCTTTCAGAATCAAGGAACAAACGAGAGCTAGACCCGCGATCCCAAGAGCGATATACAACGCGGCAGTGAAGCCGAGGGACGTTCCGAGACCGACGTACGGTGCAACAATACCGATTCCGAGGGAAGCGCCGATACCGAAAGCAGCGCCGTTGAACGCGGGGAGAGCTCCGGGTGCTTCAGGGGAGGCGAGCACAACACCGAGTCCGTTGATGGTGGTCAGAATCATGCCGTTGTATGTCACACCGAGGACACAGATCATTGCGAAAACGATCCATTGATTGGAAGAGAACAATGCAATGACCAAAATGGCGACCATCGAGAGAATAATTCCGCCGCGAAGAACGACGAACCACCCAATCTTGCCTGAGAGGTACCCGGATACCGGTGCCGCCACAAGGCCGATAAGTGCTGGTGGCGTTAGGTACAACAGGGCAGCAACGTCCGCGCTCAGGCCAAAGCCGACGTTGGAGTTTTGGGCCAAAATGGTGACGATGAAATTGATCACCGCGAATACTGAGGCAAGACACAACAGGGTCGTCGCAATGAGCGGCCACGTAGTGCGTGACTTCAACAGATCGATGCTGAACATCGGTGAGCTAGAACGCTTTTCGATGAAGTAGAACAACGCGAACGTGGCAACTGTGCCTGCAAGAAGCAACAGCGGAATAGGGGCAAACCAGCCATCAGTACCAGCAAAATTGAAGTAGTACGTAATCAAGATGAGTGCTACGGCCATGACAGCGCCGCCTGCCCAGTCCATTTTGCCCGTCACTTCTTCTAGTGGGCGTTCTTTTACTACGAATTGGGTTGCAACAATTGCGGCAACAATGGCGCAAAGGATCACGATAAACAGCGAACGGAAACCAAAGTGCTCAGTAAGCCAGCCACCAACCCACGCGTCAATGCCAGCTACTCCGCCATTGATCGCAGTGATGACACCGATGACGGACGCGAAGGTCGCTTCGTTCGTAGCTTCCCGCAAGATCATGTATACGAGCTGGAAGATCGCGCCAGATGTTCCTTGTAAGAAGCGACCTACGAGGAGCATTGGAAAATTGACTGCGAAAATGCATACCAATGTGCCGATCGCGAGGATAGTCAGGACAATCATCAGGGTCCTTTTGCGTCCAATGAAATCTGACCAACGGGTCAAGATGACGCCTGCCACAGCACCAGCGAGGAAGAAAATGGAAGAAACTTGGCCAACTGTTCCATCACCTACCTCGAACACTCGGGCAATATGTGGCAGCGCGGGCGTCACCATTGAAGCGTTGAGCTGAAATGCTAAGACAGCAAGAACCAGCGTGGCGAGCAGGGCAAGAATCTCTCCCGTTAAGCGGGTCGTCCCTGACTGAGATGGATTGGTTCCCGTTTTTAGCGCTGTACCTGTAGGTTCCTTAATGGACATCGCTTCTAAACCTACCTTTCAACGAATGGGGTTGCCCGCAAATCGTGGACAGTTAGTTAAGCGGCCTTGGGGGTTATCGAGTTGGGCTTGGTGGGATCATTGTTGATGGCGTTTTCGAAGGCCACAGGGGTCTTCATGCCGAGCGATGAGTGAATCCGACGCCGGTTGTAGACCACCTCGATCCACTGCGCGACAGCGTTGCGTGCTTCGTTGCAGGTGGCCCACTTCTTCCGGTCATAGAATTCTGTCTTCAACGTCGACCAAAATGATTCCGACATCGCATTGTCGAAGCACACACCGGTGCGGCCGACAGACTGCGCAATTCCGAGTTCCTGGCACACCTGCCACAACTGGTCACT
>NZ_JBVJNS010000004.1:0-191355 GCF_055583565.1 Corynebacterium sp. NPDC104732 | reverse complement strand
TGACACACAATGTTGCCCGCCTTATGAATCCCGTAAGAATGATAGACATACATCAGTCCGGGCGGGCCAAACAGGGCAGCATTCGCCCTGGTAAGGCCCCGAGACGCATGAGAAGCAGGATCATCCTCACCTAGGTATGCCTCCACCTCCGTGAGTCTTATCGAAACCCCGTTCCAGGTGAACACAGCACCCAGCAACTCAGGGGCAACAACGTCGGCAGGTCGGGCGAAAAAGTCCATGCTCAGACACTAGGCGTGCCGGATTTGGTAATGCAAAGTGACGTTTTGACGGCTAAAAAGTCAGTTTCCATTACCAAATTCGGCGCCGGCTTTCTCTAACTTCCTCCGCACCCGCCGCATCAGATCTTGCTCCCTCCGGAGCATCCCTTTGGTCACGCGCATGACGTGCCAGCCTTGTTCTTGAAGGTAGGCGAGGATTTCGTTGTCGCGGTCGATGTTTTTCTGGTCGCCGTGGTGTTCGCCGTCGTAATAGATCGCGACTTTGAGGTGCACCCAAGCGAAATCGACGATGGTGACCAATGTTCCGTTTTCGTAGACTTCGTGTTGCGTCGTCCACCCGGGAAGTAGCCGTTTCAGCATGAGGCGAAGAGTGGTCTCTTGGGGCGAATCCGCGTTGGGCACCGAGAGCTTCATGAGGCGTTTGAGGCGCCGTTGACATAGGCGTCGTCGAGCAGCCTTGCGGACGGCTTGCAGTGTAACGCCTGCGTATCGACGCGCAGCGTCCAAAATCTGGACCGCACGGAGTTCGGTTAACCACAATCCTGTCACCTTCGCAGTACAGTAAGTGATGCGTTCCCGCAGGACGTAAATCATGCAATCGATCGTGGCAGTTGCAGCATCAACGCAAATGAGGTCAGGAAAAATTTGGTCAAGACCAGTAACTTCTTGGAAGCGGACCCCTTTAATTAAATGGAGATGAGGGTTTTCTCGGACCCCGCGCGCCGGAGTATGTACCGTAGCCAACGGAATATCCCACCAATACGGCACCCCATGATAAGCAAGCGCCGCGAACCCACCAATAACACCAGAAGGAAAACGCAGATGAGCGGCGCGAACTCTAAAGAGCAAATCAGGAGGGGAAGCAGGAGAAGCGTAAACACCATGGGAAAAACGGTGCACGTGGTTGCGTCAGATAAGGGAAATTGAAAGTTGATGAGCCGGAGCAGGAAAAATTAAAGGGTTCATACTTATTTAGACTTGGCGGGAGCCGGAAAGGGTTCCATCAGACAAGGAACTTGTTGAATTTGGTAATGCAAAGTGACGTTTTGGCAGCTAAAAAGTCAGTTTCCATTACCAAATCCGGCACGGCAGTATCTTGGAAGACATGAACTTTCTCTTCGATCTCTACGGTGTCCTTTTGAAAACTCAGTCGGAGCAGGCGCTCCGGGCTTTGGAGCAGGTGACTGGGGCGACGGATGAGTTGTGGCCGGTGTATTGGGAGTTGCGCCCGGATTTTGATGCTGGTCGGGTGACTGCGGAGGAGTACTGGGACAAGGTGCAGAAGCGGCTGCATGTGGATCCGTTTGATGTTCAGCAGGCGATTGATACGGATTATGCCGGTTGGTTGGAAGAGGATCCGGAGATGGTTGATTTGGTCCGCGGGTTGGCGAAGGACCATAGGGTGGGGTTGCTGTCGAATATTCCGGAGGGGCTTGCGCGTGAGGTGTTGAGGAAGCACACGTGGCTGCAGGATTTCGACAGTATTGCGATGTCGTATGACATTGGGGTGGAGAAGCCCCAGCCGGAGGCTTATGCGAAGGCGTTGGAGTTGTTGGGGACTTTGCCTGCGGAGACGCATTTTTTCGACGACAATGAGGCTAATGTGCGGGCTGCGGAGCGGTGTGGTTTGCAGGCGCATTTGTTTACTGGCATCGACACCTTGAAGGAAATATTGTGATCCTGGAATTCAATGGCAAGGCTCCGAAGATTCATCCGGATGCGTTTGTGGCTCCGAATGCGACGATTATCGGTGATGTAGAGATCGGTAAGGATGCCAGCATTTGGTACAACGTGGTGATCCGCGCGGATGTGAATAAGATCCGCATTGGTGAGCGCACGAATGTGCAGGATGGGTCAATTTTGCATGTGGATAGGGATGCGCCGTGCATTCTTGGCGATGACGTCACGATCGGCCACATGGCCCTGATCCACGGTACGACGGTGGGCAATGGCACGTTGGTGGGGATGAAGTCGGGCCTGCTCAGCCGGTCGAAGATTGGTGAGGGGTGTCTTATTGCCGCTGGTGCGATTGTGCTTGAGGGGCAGGAAATCCCTGACCACACGTTGGCTGCGGGGATTCCGGCGAAGGTGAAGCGCGAGAATGATCGCGAGTTTGTCACCCATGCGGGCCATTACGTGGAGCTTTCCAAGGAGCACGGGCGCCTGTAGTTCCAGAAGGACGGCGCCAGCACCATACATACAAGGGTGCCGAGTATCACCAGTACTCCACCGGAAATGATGGTGTAGGCGGGGCCGATCAGGCCCGAGCTGTAGCCGTGGAGGAGGTCGCCGAAGCGCGGCCCACCCGCGACAACGATGAGGAAAATTCCTTGGATGCGCCCTTGGACGTGTTCGTCGGCGGATTCCTGGAGGATGGCGGAGCGGAACGCCATGCTGAACATGTCCATCATCCCGCCGAGGACCAGCATGACCAGGCAGAGCCACGCGAGGTGGGAGAGGACGCCAATACCGGCGCCGATCACCGCTAGCCCCCAGGCGATGATGAGGACGTAGACGGCTACTCCTTGCCGTGTCACCGTGCTGATCCAACCAGAAAATAGCCCACCCAGGACCGCCCCTAGCGCCATCGACGCGTACAACAAGGCCAGGATCGTCCCTCCCGAAGCAGGACCGCCGAAAGAAACGTGTGCGATCTCGGGGTAGAGGGCGCGCGGTAGGCCGAAAACCATCGCGATGAGGTCGGCGACCAGGGAAATCAGCAGGATAGGCTGCGTCGCGGCATATTTCACCCCGGCCACCACCGACGCCACGCCTGGCCCGGGACCGCCACCCGGCACTGCAGGCAGCTTCACGACGGCCCAAAGGGTGCTCATCAAGGACAACGCATCGATCGCGTACAACCACGCAAAACCGGTAATCGGGATTAACGCTCCGGCCAGCAGGGGACCCACAATCGCGCCGAACTGCACCAAAGTCATGTTGAGCGCTGCCGCGGCGGCGAGCAACCCCTTAGGGAGCAAACGCGGCATCAGCGCGGTGCGCGTTGGCTGGTTGACCGCGAAAAACGCCTGCTGCAGGGAATACGTGCCCAGCAGGAGCCACACATTCGTGTTACCCAGGACGGTCAGGACCCAAAACAGTGCAGTGGTGCCGATGAGGCCGAGAGTGGTCGCTAGCAGCACACGGCGCTTATCAAAGGCGTCGGCAATGGCGCCACCGTAGAGGCCGAAAACGATGAGCGGAACTAAACCAAAAAGGCCGGTGAGGCCGACGTAACCAGAATCCTTCGTGATCGAGTAGATCTGCGCCGGGACGGCCACGACCGTCATCTGCCCGCCAATGACGGTGACTATGTTTGCCAGCCATAGGCGTCGGAAAGCAGGCGATTGAAGCGGACGAGTGTCGGCGAAGAGCTTGGTCACGCCTTCGCCAACTCCAGCGGGTGAGCGTTGAACATCGACAGGGACAGCGCGTGGGTGATGGTGCGCAGCGTCTCCAACTCGGGGCGGGTAAGCCGCAGCTTGACCTCGTCGTGGAACGCCTCGGTGAGCTGAGCGCGGATCCGATTGCGGTTCTCCGGGTTGATGAAATAGGAGCCGGAAAACACGATCTGCTTCGGACGATCCTGCTCAATCAGATAGGTCAGCCACTCATCCACAGACATACTCACCTCCGGGATGGACACGCCCGTCCTGTTGATATACGCCGCTGATGTGGTGTTATCCGAATACAGGACAAACACATCCTCCTCAGTGATGTCCTGCTGAGACTCCGCCAACGCGAGCGCAGACGCCGCATTACCGGTGATAGTGGGAACGTGGAACTCAAACTCGAGGCGCTCACGGATCGCAGTGAAATCATTCCAGTGCAGCGAGGCCGCGCTCAACGCAATACTTTTAATCGGCAGATGAAGATCACCCTTGATGCGGTAGATCGCAGCCACGATGTACTCCAGCACATCCGCACACACGTGATTTTGGGCGAACTCGCTCACCACAATCTCACGAAGCAGGCGACCACGGGCATCAAAGCAACCGATAACAGCGTCATCCTTATCGAGCGCCACCCCAATGAAAGCGCCCGGCCACGACGCCAACTCCAGGGGCACCACGGGACGACCCGGGCGAGACGTATTGATCAAATCGCGCCTCTCGCGGAGCAAGCCGGCATTAGCGAGAGCAGCAACGGCGCGGGTGATCGTCGGCTGCGACAGGCCGGTCGCCTTCACAAGCTCACCACGGCCCACATGAGGCGAACGCCGAACATGGTACAAAACCTGCGCAGCAGGAGTAGCCGGCTTCTCAAAAATTTGGCTGAACGCAAGTCTCATGATGAAAATTATAGTTTCCGCTCAGGTGCAAGTTTGTTTCCTACGGGCAAAATTCTCCGATAGATCGATTTTGTAGCATTTGCTATCACAATCCGTCCTGGCAATCGTCGCTGAAAAAGCTAGACTATGCGCTTATGACTCGAGAGCCATCCCTACTCGACGCCACGTGCGACGCATACGTCCACGCCGTCGCAGCCGTATCACCGACCGACGCCACCGGATGGGGCATCCCCGGACACGACGACCAGCTCCAAGACTTTTCCCCCGCATACTGGGACAAACTTGCTGACCTTTCCCGAGACCTCCTCGCTGACGTCGACGCCTTCGACGACTGCACCGATGACTGCGACGACATTGATGACTTCGACGACGTCGATACCGTCACCGCCGCGGTGCTCCGCGACCGACTTGGACTCCAACTGGATCTTCACCACCGCGCAGAAAACTACGCCCTACTGAACAACCTGGCCTCCCCAGTCCAAACCATCCGAGACACCTTCTCCCTCATGTCCGACCAGGACGCCATCCGGGCCCGCCTGGCCAAGGTCCCCTCCGCTCTCAAGGGCTACCGCGAATCCCTCGCCCTCGCCGCCGGCCAAGGACGAGTCGCTGCGCTGCGCCAAGTGGAACTCCTCATCGCAGAATGCGGCAACACCTCCTTCTACGACACTCTCGGAGCCCCCGAAGCAGAAGTTAAATCCGTCAAAAAAGCCTTTGCTGAACTGGGAGAATGGCTCTCCGAGTGCCTGGCCTCCCATGCTCCGACCACAGATGCTGTCGGCCGGGAACGCTACGAGTTGTTCTCCCGCGAATTCGTCGGAGCGTCTGTAGATCTCGACGAAGCCTACGAGTGGGGCCTCGAAAGGCTGCGCGACATTATTGCCGCACAAGAATCCGTTGCACGACAACTGTACGGACCGGGAACCACCGTCCCGGAAGCAATCACCAAGCTCAACTCAGACCCCAAGTATCTGATCGAGGGCGTCGATAAGCTGCAGCAATGGATGCAAACCGCAGCCGACGAAGCAGTCGCCGCCTTCAACATTCCCGAAGAAATCCGCCGCATCGAATGCTGCATCGACAAAGCCGGCACCGGTGGCATCTTCTACACCCCACCCACCGCCGACTTCTCCCGCCCCGGTCGCATGTGGTGGTCCGTCGCGCCGGGCGATAACACCTTCCACAAATGGCAGGAACTCACCACCGTCTACCACGAAGGCGTCCCCGGCCACCACCTCCAAATCGGCTCCGCCATGCTCGCCCCGCTCAACCTCTGGCGCCGCGTCCCCTGCTGGAACTCCGGACACGGCGAAGGTTGGGCGCTCTACGCCGAAAACCTCATGGACGAACTCGGATACCTATCCGACCCCGGCATGAAAATGGGACTACTCGACGCCCAACGACTCCGCGCCGCCCGAGTTGTCCTCGACATCGGCGTCCACCTCGGCAAACACGTCCCCGATGGAATCAGCACCTGGGACGCCTCCTACGCGCGGAACTTCCTCCGCGAAAACTCCGCCATGAGCCCCGCCGCCCTGGAATTCGAACTCAACCGCTACCTCGGCTGGCCCGGACAAGCACCGTCCTACGCCCTCGGACAACGGCTCTGGCAACAACTGCGGGACGACGCCCTCGCTGCCGGCATGTCACTACAGGATTTCCACGCACGCGCGCTGTCCTATGGATCAATCCCGATGGAGATCCTTAGAGAGGAAGTCCTTGCCGGATTTGGTAAAGCAAACTGACGATTTTCCCGCTAAAAGTGCGGTTTGCATTACCAAATCCGACGCGCCAGTATCTTCGGCAAGTATCCCGCCACGAGCAAGATGGCGATGAGTCGGATGACTTGGATCGCGGCGATGGAAGGTCCGGCGTCGAATTCATCGGCGAGGGCTAAGACTGTTTCTAGCCCGCCGGGGCTGGTGGCGAGGTATGCCTCGAAGTATGAGGTATCCAGCCAGTGCATGATCCCAATGGCCATGATTGCGCAGGATCCCAGTAGCAGGAAGATGAAGATGAAGGTGGCCGGGAGCTGCTTGGCGAAGAATTTCAGCGCGGGGATCGAGAGCATGCCACCGGCGGTCCAGCCGATGATGACGAACGTGAAGATTTTGAGTTCTGTGGGCAGCGCTAGGGCAGAGGGGTGTGGAAAGAATTGGGCTAGGAGGATCGTGAGACCGAGTGGCCCGATAATGCCGGGCGCAGGGAAACGTAGCAGTGTGGCCAGGGGTTCTGCGACGAGCACGATTGCCCCGATGGCGAGCAGCGGGATGAGTTCGTAGGGAGCTTCCTGGTGGGAGATCGTTCCCCGGGGCACATCCATCAGTGGCACGAGCAGGGGCAGCGTGATCGTCACGGTGAGGAGCCGCAGGTATTGGGAAAGCGTGACATAGCGGAAGTCCGCGCCCATGGTCTCGGCGAGCACCGGCATGATAGAGGCCCCGCCAGCCAGCATGGATAGCACACCAGTCTCCCGAGAGATTGCTGGTTCGTGGCGGGAAAGGAGCATACCACCTGCGATACCGATGCCTACCGTCACCGCGGAAACCACAACACCAGGCAGGATGAAGTGCAACAGGTCCTCTGGGCTGGTGGCAACGATGGGGGCTGCCGCCATGACCGCAATGAGATTACGGCTGATCCTTTTGAGCAGAGAGTGCACCGGGAGCTCGGTGGACGTGTAGAGCGCCAGCGATGCGGAACCGACGATCGCACCCAGAATCCAAGCAGCGGGCACCCCGGCACGGTCGAAGAGAAAACCGCAGCCGAAAGTCAGTGCGATGACGATCGACCAGCGTGTAACCATAAGTTAAAATTCCTTTCCGTCACCTAGGTTAGGAGTAATCAAGTTGGAATGGGGAATACTCATCGCAGGATCGATGGCTGCCGGTTGGGTCGATGCGATGATCGGAGGCGGAGGCCTCATCCTTATTCCGCTGCTCATGGCCGTATTTCCGGGCATGTCTCCAGCGATGGTCGTAGCGACCAACAAAGTCGCAGCGATCACAGGCACCGCATCAGCGGCGGTGGCATACCTGAGGAAAGTTGCCGTGCCACGCCAGCTGGCGGTGATGTTCATCCCGATCGCCGCGATGTGTTCGGGCGTCGGTGCATTGATCGCAGCCATGATCTCCAAAGACGTGATGCGGCCGATGGTAATCGTGCTCATGCTGATCGTCGGCACGATTGTGGCGCTTCGGCCATCGTTCGGGCAGGGGGAGTCGGAGGAAGCACCGTCGATAGGCAGGCGGGTGCTGACCTTGCTTGGGGTGGGCGCGATCGCATTTTATGACGGCATCTTCGGACCCGGCACGGGCATGTTCCTGATCATGGTGTTCACCGGAATTTTGTCGCAGAATTTCCTGGCGTCCACCGCGCTGACCAAGGTGGTCAATACCGCCACGAATCTGGGTGCGCTGGTCGTTTTCACAGTTGGTGGACACATTTGGTGGCAGCTTGGCCTCACTCTGGCGGTAGCGAATGTGATCGGGGCACAACTCGGCGCCCGCACGGTGCTCGGCGGTGGAACACGCCTCATCCGCATCCTCTTACTGTGCACAGTGGTGATCATGTCCTGCTATTTGGGCTGGCAGCAGTGGGGTTGATCTCATTCCTTTTCCAACCCTGGGCGGTGCTGGGGTACGCGGTCGCGCTGTCAGTAAAGGCACGCTGGGCGTGGGTGCCCGTCGCGTGCGCCAGCTTAACCACACACCTGCTCAAACCCCTTTTCGCCGTCCCGCGGCCGGCCACTGCAACCGTGTATGAGGCTTCCTACTCTTTCCCTAGCGGGCACGCCACAGCGATTGCTGCGTTGGCCTGCGTGATTGTTGTGCTGTGGTCCCGGTGGTGGGTGGCCTGTGGCGCTGTAGCATTGGCGCTGCTTGTGGGCTATTCCCGCCTGTATTTAGGGGTACATCGGCCAGTGGAAATCCTCGCTGGGTACGCGGTGGGATGTGCGTGGGTTTTTGCCGTAAGTAAAATTCGACATTTTTGCTCTGATACGGCATGAAAAACCGCGAAAATGCCGAATTTTACTTACGCTTCGTTAATGCTGTCGCCGGCGCCGACCACGGATCTTCCGGCCACGGGTGCTTCGGGTAGCGCCCGCGCATCTCGGCGCGCACGCCCCGGTAGGGGCCATTCCAGAAACTTGCTAAGTCATCGGTGACGGCCAGCGGCCGGCCCGCGGGGGAGAGCAGATGAAACTGCACCCGTACCTCACAGAACACCGGAGATTCGGCTAGGCCGAAGCATTCCTGCAGCTTGACCCGGCATACCGGGCGCCCGGAATCGTAGTGCAATGCGTGTGAGCGGCCACTCGGAACCTTCAGGCGCTCCGGGGCGAGCTCATCCAGGCGCGCAGCTTCAGGCCAGGGGAGGAGGGCTTTGAGGAAGTCGGCACCGACTGTGGCGCTGGAACCCGACCAGGTGCGGGTCAAGGATTCATCGGAAACATCCGGCCATGGCGCGCCCAGCTGAGCATGCAGGAACGCCAAGCGATCGCGCAGCGCCACGAACCCCTCGGAGGTGTGCAAAATGCCAAAACCCTGAGCGCGCACCGCATTAGTGAGAGCTTCTTCAATCTCCAAAGGAGAAAGCGCAACCGGGGTACTGGACAGCTCGATAGCGCCTGCCCGCCGCACCCGACGCCCCTTCACACGAGTGCCTTCCACCAGTGCAGACGTCTCCTCCACCACCGGAACCACCCGTAATGCGTCCTCTTGGCTGAGCGCCGCAGCAGCGCGAATCACGCCACCGCTCTTGGTGCGAGACACCGCGGCGCAGGCAATCCACTCGGAGCCCAGGTCCGGGAAACCCAAGGTAGCGCGGGTGCCCGACGCCAGCTGGAACTCGTTTCCTGCTACCCGCCGTGCCACCCATTCCGGGTAGGCAAAGGCCGTGGTCAACCCGGGTTGGACAGCGCCGGAACCCGACAGTCTTTTCACCTCACGGGCTGGTGGCTGAATGCGGGCGATATCGCCGGAAGGTTGGTCAGCAAGCGCAGCCACCGTTCGGGCATCCCCAGTTTCTAACAGCGCCCGGCCCAGCCGGGGCGCCACCGGTAGCAGCGCTAACGAACGAGCAACCTGAGGATCATCCGCCCCTAAAGTGCGCAACGTTGCGAGTGCATCCTCGACCGAGGCTGCGGGCATCGGATCCAGCAGCGGTACGTCAAGCGAACCCCAGCATTTCAGGAACAGCACCGCCTGGGTGAGGTCAGCCGATTGGATTTCTGGGGTGGTGAAAGATTTGAACGCCTCATACTCACTGGAAGAATAGGCACGGATCACGCGGCCAGGTCCCTCGCGGCCCGCACGCCCAGCACGCTGGTCCGCAGAAGACCGGGAGATTGAAGCTGTGACCAGTCCCGTCATCCCGCGGGCGCGATCATAACGAGGTTCGCGTGCCAACCCCGAATCAATCACGGTGCGCACACCAGGAACGGTGATGGAGGACTCGGCCACATTCGTCGCCACGATTACGCGGGGAGCGTCGGTATAGAGCGCTGCATCTTGCTCCGCCAGGGACAGGCGCCCATGCAGCGGATACGCATCAATTTCCTCGCACACCCACGCGACTTCCCGCGCGCCGGGAACAAAGACCAACACCGAATGCGAACCAACATGAGACTCGGCGAGGCGCGCAAGCGCAGCGTAAAACGACCGCGTACCCTCCAGCCGGCCGGGAATCGACTGGTAAGAAATATCCAGCGGATGCAGCACAGCCGGGGTTTCCAGCACCGGCACGCCGCCGAGTAACTCGGAAAACCGGGCAGCATCCAGGGTGGCTGACATGGCGAAGAGAGCGAGATCGTCCCGAACTGAGCTCAGCTCAATGAGCATGCCAAGCACCAGGTCCGTGTCCAACCCGCGCTCGTGCACCTCGTCCACTACCACGGCAGACACGCCCTCCAAGAAGGGGTCCTGCAACAGTCGGCGCAACAACACTCCGGGAGTGACGAACTCCACCAGGTCCGAAGGCTGGGAAGCCCCGCGTACCGCGAATCCGACCGGAAGGCCCGACAGCGCACGAAGCCGCGCCGCGGCCGCCCGCACGGCAACTCGCCGAGGCGCCACCACTACGACACGGCCACCGACAGCATTAAACACCGCCGGCGGGACGAGCGTCGTTTTACCCGTGCCGGGCGGTGCTTGGATGACGGCGCTGTGGGCGTCGTGGAGCTCGGCGAGGATGCCCGAAACAGGCAGACCAGCGCCGATCTTTTCTAAATCAAACAAGCTTGTCTTGGATCTGACCAGCCAGCGCGTCCAGGTCGGAAGTGATGGAACGGTGCGCGCGTCGACGCTGCTCAGGGGTCATGAACTCCGCATTGTCCACGGCCTTATCCAGCTCATTCAGGCGCTCATCAGCATCAATCTTGAAACCGCGCGCAATCGGGGCATCCTCCAGATTCTTCCGCATCCCCGCAATACGCGCCTTAAGCGACGCACCGTGGCCCGCGAACTGGGACATCTCTGCAGCCGAGATTCCCGCCTTCTGGGCGCGCTGCTTGGTGATCGCCTCCCGGATCTGCGTGGAAGCCTTATAAATCAACGGCAGCAAAATAGGGGTCAACATCCGGGCGGTCCCCAGGTAACGCTGGACCTTAGCCTTGTTAAACCTGCCGGCCTGAACACGCGCCAACTCGGTCTTGGCTAACTTTAGCTCCTGCTTACGCTTCGCCTTCAGGCCCTTGCTTTCTGCCTTGAGCAGCTTGTGTTCCTGCTTCGCGAGCAGCTTCTCCTGACGAACCTTAGCCTTCTGCGCGGCCTTCACCTCAGCCTTGGCACGAGCCTTCGCGGCCTTCACCTCAGCCTTAGTCTTCGCGCGGGCCTTACGCATCGACTCAAACACACCCATGGTTAACTCCCGAATACTTCGTAAAACTTTTGCTCCTTATTACCCTACCTGGGATATGGCAAAGTAGTTGTTGTGATTTCTCCGAGCGATCTAGTCGGCTGCCGCTACCGGTCCGTGCAGCGCTCAGCACACCCCGACGTTCCGCCGACCCCCGCGGGCCTCGCGCGACTGGAAAGAATTGAGAAAGCCCGCGCTGTGGTATTCGAATCATTGCCGGTCACGCCAGCGCGCGGGGACCGAGGCTACTTCGCTCGGGTTGACGCCGGGGACGATTTCTTCGACACCCTCGAAGCGATCGCCGCCGGGGCCACCCTCATCACCAACGCCGTGCTTAACGACGTCTCCATCGACATCCTCGTCGCCTTCAACGGAGGATACCTGCCCGTCATCATCACCAACCACCGAGCCGCCCGCCCCCACGCCGGTCGCCGTGTTTCTTACCTGGCCGTCCCCCGCCTCGGCCTCGGCAGCCCCCTGACCGGCGAATACAAGATCCGCCACCACGCCATCGATACGTACCGGCTCGCGATCGCCGGTCGCGCCCTCCAAGAAATGGATCTCGAACGCGGCTACGGCGGCGTCATCGGCCAAGACCGCACCCGCGCCTTCCTGGACCCGCTCCCGCCGCTTTACGACGCCCTCGACCGAGCCCTCCTAGTAGAAACACCCACCGCACCCAGACGCGTCAAAGAATGCGATTCCTGCAGGTACTGGCCCTATTGCTCTGAGCAATTGACCGCTTCTGACGATATTTCACTACTGCTCCCCGGGGACCGCGCGAACCCCTACCGAGAGATGGGACTTACCACCGTCTCGGCATTGGCTGCAGCGAACCTCGGCGACGCTTCCCGCATGGCCGTCGCGTTTCAAAACGGCGAGGTAGTGGTGCCCCGCGGGCCAGTAACCGCACCCCGCTTTGACGTGGAACTGGATATCGACCTCGAAAGCTATCTTGACCAAGGCGTCTACCTCTGGGGAGCATTCGACGGATCCACCTACCACGCCTTCACCGCGTGGTCGCTTTCCACAGAATCCGAAGCTTTCGCTGCATTCTGGGACTTCATATCTGGGGTTCGTGATAACGCCCTAGAGCAGGGCCTCACATTCGGGGCCTTCTGCTACTCCAACCACGGCGAAAACCACTGGCTACGTTCCGCCGCCCGCCGCTTCGCAGGCCAACCAGGGGTTCCCTCGTTGGAAGAGGTGGAAGACTTCATCGGCGCCCCCTACTGGATCGACATCTTCCAACTCGTCCGCAAACAATTCCTGGGCCCATTCGGGCTCGGACTGAAAGTCATCGCCCCCGCAGCAGGATACAACTACCACGTCGACGTCGACGGCGAATCCTCCGTCAATCTGTACCTCGCCGCCGCCTCCGGGGCAACGGACGCCCGCGAAGAACTACTGCAATACAACGAAGACGATTGCCGGGCCACCGCGGCTGTCAGAGAGTGGCTTGCCGGATTTGGCAATGCAAACTGACGTTTCTGGGCTTAAAAGTGCGGTTTGCATTACCAGATTCGACATCTACATCTAGTAGTTCTCTCGCTTCTTCACCGCCGCAATGACTGCGTAGGTTACGGGCATCATGCAAACTTCGACACCGGTTTTCCACAGGAATCCGACCATGGTGTAGTTCACGGTGTCTGTAAAGGTGGTGATGCCGATGACGGGGGCTGCGATGAGGCAGAAGATGAGGGTGTCGCCAAACTCGCCCACCACTGTTGACGACAGCAGCCGCGCCCACAAAGACTTTTCACCTGTTTTTGCCTTCAGTTTCACCAATGTAAATGCGTTGAGTAGCTGTCCGACCAGGTAGCCGGCTAGGGAGGCAGCCACGATTCGGGGCACTAAGCCGAGTGTTTCGGCAAACGCCTGCTGGCCCTCGTAAAAGTCAGCTGCCGGCAGCGCAATAGCGATGTAGAACGCGATGACCGCGATGAGCATGCCAGCGAAGCCAGTCCAGATGGCGTTGCGAGTTGCTTTGAAGCCGTAGCATTCGGAGAGCACGTCGCCGATGACGTATGCGGCTGGGAAGAGGAAGAACGCGCCGTCGGTGATGATAGGGCCGAACGCGACGCCCTTGGAGGCCGTGATGTTCGAGATGATGAAGATCGCCACGAACAGGGCGAGGAAAACAGGGTAGTAGGAACGTTGGACAGTGATGTGGCGGGGTGTACTAGCGGGCGCAGCGGTGGCTACGCCCTCCCCAGACTTAGAAATATTCACTAGCATTAATTACCATGATCGGACGCTATGCACCCAGCCCGAGCGGGGATTTACACTTCGGCAACCTCCGTACCGCCTTGCTGGCCTGGCTGTTTGCGCGTCACGACGGCGGGGGCTTCGTACTTCGCGTTGAGGACGTTGATACTGGTCGTTCGTCTATGGAATCTGCTGAACGGCAGCTTGAGGATCTTGCCGCGATTGGCCTGGACTGGGATGGTGAACCGCTCTACCAATCAACCCGAAGTGATGCCTACGCGACAGCACTGGCTAGTTTGGACACCTACCCGTGCTATTGCTCACGGAAGGAGATCCAGGAAGCATCTCGTGCTCCCCATGCGATTCCGGGATCCTACCCAGGGACCTGCCGAAACGGGGCAGTGGTGCGCCCCGGCAAGGCCCCTTCAACTCGCCTGCGCTCGTCAGTGACGTCATTTACCGTGCAGGACTACTTTGCAGGTTCGTATACCGGCGACGTCGATGATATGGTCTTGCGACGTGGTGACGGTGACTGGGCCTACAACCTGGCCGTCGTCGTTGACGATGCTTACCAGGGCGTCACTCAAGTAGTACGGGGCGATGACCTGCTGCCCTCAGCGCCACGTCAGGCATATTTGGCATCTTTGTTGGGGCTTCCTGTCCCCGAGTATGTGCACGTGCCGTTGGTGCTGAATGCCGCGGGTAAGCGGTTAGCTAAACGCGATGGGGCGGTTACGTTGCGCGACATGGACCTGTCCTGGGCCCGAGCAGAGCTCGCCCGTTCGATTGGGTTGCAGCCCGCCTCCCCAGCCGGGCTATTGGAACAATTCGCCCCTTCGAAACTGTCGCGGCAACCGGTGGTATTTAAGTAGGGAACCATTTGCGGGATTTGGTCAGTCTAACTAAGTGTGGAGACATTATCGCATCGTAGTTACCTGGCCATCCGATCCAGCTCGTCTGCCGTCCTCGGCGGATGGGCCGCTTTGCAATGCCATGGGCTGGATTTCTACCACGATGCCCCGGTTCACCTGCACGTTTCCTATCGTCCCCGGAAACCTGATCCACCAGGTATCGTGACATGCTATCGGTCGCATGCCTTGGTGCATGAGCGACAATGGGGTGAGGTAGTTTGTCGGTTCACCGATGTGGCCACTGCTGTGGTCGACTGTCTAGTGAGTATCTTTCGCGGGCATCATGAATGGAGAGTGCCACACATAGCCGGGCTCGCTCCTGCAGAAGTGCACGCCATCGAAATTCTCGATCTGGTGCGCACTAAAATCGGTTTGACCAGGGAAGATCTCTTTGCAGAAGCTGCATCGCGGACGTGCCGAAGGAGGCTTAAACGGCTGTGGAAGCTGAGCGTGGCGGGGGTGGATTCTCCACCAGAAACGCATATGCGACTCATCCTCCGGGATCTCGCGGACTGGGAGAACCAGACGGAATTCTTTGACGCAACGGGTAGATACCTCACTGCTGCTGACCTTTATGACCCCGTGTCTCGCCTAGCTTTGTTCTATGACGGTGAACACCACCTGCAGCGTTTACAACGTGATTACGATTCGGAGGTTGGGCAACAGCTATTGCTTCAGGGCATCACACCAGTTCGTATTACTGCCGGGCAGATCCGTAATCCGGAACAGCTACGTTCGCTTGTGTCTGCATTGCAGAAGCGTAAGTAAAATTCTGCATCTGAGACGCTTTTGACCGGTCCCGTGGACTTGAAATGCAGAATTTTACTTACGCCCCAACAGTGCGCTCAGCACGACAATCACGCCACTGAGCCCTGCGAGCCAACCGATAAGCCACCACCAGCCAAGCTGAAACATATGTCCAGACAGCCAGCCGACTAAGGAACTTCCTGCGTAGTAGTTGAAAACATACATACTTGACGCTTCTGCACGGTGAGATTTGGCCAGCAACCCCACCCAACTCGATGCCGTCGAATGCATGACAAAAAAGGCTGCTGTGAACACGAATAATGCCACGAGCAACAACAGTAATGAGCTCGTGCCAAGCCCCGGTAGGGACAGCAACATCAGCAGCGCCGACGCCAAAACTACGTGTTCCCGCCCAAACCGCTGCACCATCTTGCCGGCCCGCGCGGAACTCCACGTGCCTGACAAGTACATCAAAAAGAGCAAACCGACTAAGCCCTGCGACAGTCCAAACATCGACACCAGTCGAAAACCTAGGTAGTTGTATACCGACACGAACGTGCCCATCGCCAGGAAAGGTAGCACAAACAGCAGCACGAGTCGTGGGTTTTTCCAGTGTCCAAGCATCGCGTGAAATTCACTGCGGAAATGCAGTTCCTTCGGCCTAAAATTGCGCTGCTTAGGCAGTAGCATCCACACCGCGAGCGCCATCGCAAACGCGAACACAGCGTTTACGCCCATAGCCCACTGCCACGACGTGAACTCCAGCATTCCCGCCGGAATGAGACGACCGATCAGCCCACCGACAGTATTACCTGCGATATAGATGCCCATCGCGCGAGCAAGCTCTTCCCGGCCCATCTCTTCACTTAGCCAGGTCATCGCCACCGCTGGAGTGCCAGCAAAAAATAGGCCCTGAAGTGCGCGAATGGCGATGATGGCGTACGCATTAGTCAAGAATGGGATCACAAGCCCCAAAGCAGTGGCGGCTAGCAACGACCCCACCAGGATCCGCCCACGCCCAAAGCGCTCGGAAAGAATCGACGCCGGAACCACGCAGAGTGCGAGCATGCCGGTAGTCGCTGAAATGGTGAGAGCCGCAGTGGTCGGGGAGATCTTGAACACGGAGGCCAACGTCGGTAACAGTGCTTGAGTGCAATAAAGCCCGTTGAAAGTGGCGAGGCCGACGGCGAGCATGGCAATAATCGCTTTTTGGTCTCGTGTCATACTCATAAGTATATGGCGGGCATTGGAATGCTCTTTCAAAGGTCTGAAAGGAATAAGAATGTTGAATGAAAAGACAGCGATCCTCGCAATTCACTTGATGGGTGACATCGTTGCTGACGGCACCGCTTTTGGCAGCCTGTTCTACCCAGAGGTGGCTCGTCGTGATGTTATTGGTAAGTGCAATACGGCCTTTACTAAAGTGCGCGACGCTGGAGGCACGGTGGTTGCTCTACGCGTAGCCTTTCAGGACGACTACTCCGACCTCGCGCCACATATCCCGCTGCTTGCAATGGCACAACAGGCGGGGGCGCTCAAGGATGGATCTCCCGGTGCGGATATTGTGGCTGACGTAGAACTACACGATTCCGACATTGTTGTCACTCATACCCGACCCGGACCCTTTTCTTCCTCACACCTGGAGACGCTGCTCAAGGAACACGGGATTGAAAACATCATCGTATGTGGGGTAGCAACTAACGCCTCAGTGGAATCAACAGTGAGAGAAGCGGCAGACCTGGGCTTCAACACGTTCTTACTGGAGGACGCCTGTTCGGCAGTTACGCCGGAAGCTCACGATGCCGCCGTGGAATCGATGCGGTTGTTTGCGCAGGTAATCACTACAGCCGACCTATAAAACGCACATCCGCCCCGCAGCTGATACACGGGGCGGATGTGCTAGGAGAGTTTACTTAGCAGCAGCGAAGCGCTGTGCAACCTCATCCCAGTTGAAGACGTTCCAGACAGCCTTGACGTAGTCTGCCTTGACGTTCTTGTACTGGAGGTAGAAAGCGTGCTCCCACATGTCCAGGAGGAGCAGTGGCTTCAGGTCGATGGAGAGGTTGCCCTGCTGGTCAGTCATCTGCTCGATAACTAGGCGTTCGCCCAGGCTGTCCCAAGCCAGCACCGCCCAGCCGGAGCCCTGCAGGCCAAGAGCTGCTGCTTCGAAGTGAGCCTGGAACTTCTCGAAGGAACCGAAGTCGCGGTCGATGGCGTCGGCAAGCTCGCCGGTTGGCTCGCCGCCAGCGTTAGGGCCAAGGTTCTTCCAGAACAGGGAGTGGTTGGTGTGGCCACCAAGGTTGAAAGCGAGGTCCTTGGACAGGGCGGTGACGACGGCGCCGATGGAACCATCGTTGCGAGCAGCCTCAAGCTTCTCCAAAGCAGCGTTAGCACCGTTGACGTAGTTCTGGTGGTGCTTGGTGTGGTGCAGCTCCATGATCTCAGCGGAGATGTGTGGCTCGAGAGCGTCGTATGCGTAGTCGAGCTGAGGAAGTTCGTACTTAGCCATGTGTTTTACCTTTCGTCGATTCAAACGTGTGCCACCCATGATAGGCGTGTTTGTGGATTCCGCAACGATATGATGGCGTATATGGGATTCTTGTTTGCTCCGAAACCTGTCATGGTCACCGCTGAAAACGCCTTGTCTGGCGGTTCGACACCAGTCAACCCCGCCCCAGCGCCCCACGCCGTGCTCGGAACTGCCCTGGATATGCCAGGAAATGACATCTTGATCGGTATCGGGTGTTTCTGGGGTGCCGAAAAATTGTTCTGGGAGATGCCCGGTGTGCTGTCGACATCCGTCGGCTACGCCGGCGGGTTCACCCCCAACCCGACCTACCGCGAAGTCTGCACTGGCCGCACCGGACATGCCGAGGTGGTCCGCGTGGTCTTCGACTGCCCGCTAGAGGACATCGTGCGCGCCGCCCTGGAAGCTCACGACCCAACGCAGGGATATCGCCAGGGCAATGACGTCGGCACGCAATACCGGTCGCTTATCTGCACCCACGAGCCTGAGAAGGTACGCCCGCTTGTCGACGCCTATGGCGCCAAACTCGCTGCCCACGGGTACCCAGCCATCACCACCGAGGTGACCGACATGCAGCCCTTCTACCTCGCTGAAGAAGAACACCAGCAGTACCTGCATAAAAACCCAGGAGGTTACTGCCCGGTGCATTCGACAGGCATCGCGTGCGGCTAGCCTAGTTCGACGCAGAAAACCCCGAGGGTGATGAGCGCAAGCCCTGCCATCATCTTTCGGCTAATGCGCTCATGGAAGAGGATTGCAGACAGCAGTGTGGTGGCGAGCAGCCCGAGGGCTGCCCAGAGTCCATAAGCAATGCTGAGGGGCATGCCTGATTTCAGGGTGAGTGCGAGGAAGAGGTAGGACACCACATACAGGATCGTTACAGGGAGGAAAATCCAGCGGTTACCGAAAGTCGCGACTCGCAGTAACAATGTGCCACAAACTTCTGAGGCGATAGCGGCCAGCAAGTAAATCATGCTTGTACCAGGTAAACGCCGACGACAATGAGAGCTAGCCCGAATGCTGCTAGCGGTGAGATCGGGTCATGGAACAGTGCAGTGGCGGCGATCGCGGTGAGTGCGACTCCAATCGCGGAACATAAGCCATAAGCGACACCAAGCCCCATGCCGGCTTTGAGGGTGCGGCTGAGAAAGAAGAACGCGCTGGCATAGCCCACCACCACAATCGGCCACAGAGCCACATGAGTGAGGGCGGGTTCAAGGCACAGTGTTGCGATCACTTCGCAGGCGATCGCGCCACCAAGATAAGCGTAAGTAAAATTCTGCATTTCGAGCCGTGGATTCCTTATTTTTCGGGCCGAAATGCAGAATTTTACTTACGCCTGAAGCTGCTCCACAACCTGAGCAAGGGTGCCAACTTGGTGTGCGGCAGGGGTGAAGGTGCCATCGACATTCTCGTTGTTCAGATTGACGGAGACCTGCGCACGGGTGGTGCGCATGGAGAAGTTGCCGAGGACGGTGCGTAGCTGGTCTACAACCCGGATGGCGCCGTCGTAGCCGTAAGAGATAAATCCAGCTGGTTTTCCTGCGAGCTCTACGCCGAGGGAGTCGATGGCGTTCTTTAAGGCTCCTGGAATGCCACGGTTATATTCGCCAGTGACAAATATGAATGCATCGTATTGCCCCATTGCGTTGCCCCAGGCCTGCTGTTCGGGGACGTCGTACTTTCCTTGTTGCGCCATCGGTGGGACGGATCCGGTGAATACTGGGAGGTTGAATTCCTTGAGGTCAACCAGTTCAGCGCCTTCGATGTGTGATAGCGCCCAGTCGGCTACCTGCTTGCCGAAGCGACCTTCGCGCACAGATCCAAGTACGATAGCGATTTTCATAGCTAGCTCCCAAAATGTTGACGTTTGAACAATGTAGATATTAGCACTGCGCTTTAGACAAGGTTTCAGGTGCGCTATTTATGTCGTGTTGTCTGGTAATACGAAAAAACCGCAACTGTCCGTGGGGGTACGCACTCTTTGGGGTTGCGGTTTGGGGGTTGGTGGGGTTACTGGCCCTTGAGCTTGTCCTTTGCTAGCTCCTGAGCGCGGTCTACATGCTCTTCGTGCTGGTGGTTGGTCTTGGCGTCGATAGCGTCGCCAGCCTTATCGATAGCCTGATCCACCTTATCTGGGTTGTTAGCTGCAGCTTCTTTAGCCTTGTCAAAAATTCCCATGTGTTATTCTCCTTAGATTTATGTTTGGGGATGCCCTCGATGCTAGAGATGTTTGGAGGGAACATGTATTCGATAGATAGTCTGTCCTGGCGTTTTGACTGCATTTGAGGCCGGATTGTGGCCTAACTGTGATACTTTATAGTCTTTTATTGCAGGTAGGTGCGGAGGGTTGTTCGCGAACATATGTTCTAATTTGGGTGAGGTGTGTCCGGACAGCATTTTAAAATAGGGTCATGAACGCTGAAATTAACGAAAAAGGACTTGTTACCTGCTCCGATGGGCGCATCAGGCCGAGGTGGGCGACAACATCTGACTTAATGCAGGACTACTACGATTACGAATGGGGTAAGCCACTAACCACAGAGGACGATGCCTTTGAGCGGCTCGTACTAGAGGGGTTCCAAGCTGGGCTTTCTTGGGAAACCGTGTTGAAAAAGCGAGCGGCTTTTCGGGAAGCATTTGCGAACTTCCATGTTGATACCGTTGCTGATTACAACGAAGCCGACATTGAACGACTGCTGAACAACCCAGCCATCATCCGCAATAGAAAAAAGATTTGCGCTGCGATAACCAATGCTTGTTGTGTACAAGAACTGCGGGATGATGGCGGCTTACTCACATTCCTATCCAGTTTTGCACCCACCGAATGGACCCAACCGGAATTCCTTACTACTGCACAAACAACCTCAGCCGAATCCATAGCAATGTCAACTGCGCTTAAAGCTCGAGGTTTCAAGTTTGTTGGTCCCACCACTTGTTTTGCGCTCATGGAGGCCACAGGAATGATAAACAACCGCGTAGTTGGCTCGTCCGACCTAAAGTAGTGACTATGACAAAGACTGCACTGGTAACTGGAGCGTCAAGTGGCATTGGGGAAGCGACCGCTGAAGCGCTGGCTAAAGATGGCTGGCAAGTCATCGTTGCTGCTCGTCGTGTTGACCGTCTGAAGAGCATCGCGGATCGCATCGGAGGAACTGCTGTCGAACTTGATGTCACCGATATCGAATCTGTAACCCGACTGGCTGAGCAGATCGACTCCCTTGACCTACTCGTTAACAACGCAGGTGGTGCGAAAGGCCTCGATCCTATTGCCGACGCCGACGTCGACGATTGGCGTTGGATGTATGAAACCAACGTGATCGGCACCCTGAACGTCACTCGGGCACTGCTGGACAAACTGCTGAAAGCCGAAGGCACCATCATCAACATCGGCTCCATCGCAGCCTTCACCCCATACAAAGGTGGCGCTGGCTACAACGCCGCAAAGTTTGGCGTCCGTGCAATGACCACAGTGCTGCGCCAAGAAATGGAAGGCCAGCCACTGCGGATCACCGAAATCGATCCTGGCCGCGTAAAAACGGACTTCTCTCTCATCCGCTTCAAAGGGGACAAAGACAAAGCGGATGCCGTATACGCAGACAAGCTCAACCTCACTGCCGCGGACATCGCGGAAGCTGTCCGCTGGGTAGCCTCGCTACCAGCACATATGAACATTGAAAACATGACCATCAAACCAAGGGACCAAGTATGATCGTCACCACCACCAACTGCGTTGAGGGACGCGAAATCAGCCAATACCTCCGTGTCGTCGCTGGAGAAACCATCGTCGGCATCAATGCTTTCAAAGACTTCACCGCAGGATTTCGAAACATCGTTGGCGGTCGCGCAGAATCCTACGAGGGCGAAGCAGCTGCCGCCCGTGAAAATGCCCTCGCAGAGCTTGTACAACGGGCTCAGGAACTGGGCGCCGATGCAGTTGTAGGGGTGAGCTTGGACTATTCCGCCATGGGGCAAGCAAATAACATGCTCATGGTTAGTGCAACTGGTACTGCCGTAAAACTGGCGTAAGCTCCTTCACTATGTACGACGTCGGAATCAAAGACGAAACCATCAAACTAGGCCAGTTCATCAAGCTGGCCAACCTCGTAGAAACAGGCGGGGAAGCCAAGGAAGTCATCGCTGCCGGTAACGTCACCGTCAACGGTGAGGTAGACACCCGCCGCGGCAAAACACTACGACACGGTGATGTTGTGTGCATCGGCTCAAACTGCGCTAAAGTCACCGCTGCCGAAGACGACGACTACTTCGATGAAGCCACAGCCAACGATGACTTTGACTACGAAAAGTGGAGGAACATGTAGCCATGCCCGCATTCGAAGCACGCCACGGAATGCCGATCTGGGTAGAGCTGTCTACCTCCGACATCCGCAAAACCTCCCGCTTCTACAGTGAAATCTTGGGTTGGGACACAAGTGACGACGCCGACTATCGCATTGCCCGCTCCCAAAACCTCCCCGTAGCCGGCTTTGTCGCCCAGGCCGACGCCAGCACCCCAGACGCCTGGATCACCTACTTCTACACCGAAAACCTCGACAACACAGTACTGCGGGTCGCTGAACTCGGTGGCCGAGTACTCGTCGAACCAACCGAAGTAACACGTGGCACAATCGCGATCTGTGTCGATACAGCAGGCGCCCTGTTCGGTCTCATGCACACCGACGAGATCTTCGTTGCCGGGGGCGAACCAGGAACCTGCGCCTGGTACGAGCTCACCGCGACAGCTAAATACGAGCGTGCCGTCGAATTTTACGAAGAGCTCTTCGGCTGGATGACTAACTCCTTGGGTAACGATAACGGCGACTTTAAGTACACCACCGTGCTGGAAGATGGGGCGCCGTTCGCGGGAATCTGGGATGCCGAAGGCCAATTCCCACCACAGGTTCCAAGTTTCTGGCAAACCTACCTTGGCGTGCTCAACGTGGATGAAGCAGCAAGCAAAGTCGCGGAACTCGGCGGCACCATCGTCCGGGAACCATGGGACTCCGACTTCGGTCGCATGGCACTGATCGCTGACTCTACTGGCGCCACCTTCACGCTTGCCCAGGTACCCGAGCCCATCGAGGAAGGACGCGAAGAAGACCCGCTCCAGGGGATCGACCTCAGCCAATTCCAGTGATCGAGCAGGTACTCGATTTTGTAGATCGAATCCCCGCGGGTCAAGTCGCCACCTACGGGGAAATCGGACATGCCGTTGGATGTAGCGCTCGTCAGGTAGGAAGAATCATGCGAGACCACGGCCACCAGACCAACTGGTGGCGCGTCGTCCGCGCCGATGGCACCAGCACTGTCGCAGAAAAAGCCCGCCCACACTGGATCACAGACGGGCTGCCACTCACAGAAAAAGGCGTGGATCTTAGGCGGATCTAGTACCCATTCAGAAACTCCGCCACAGCCTTAATTTCATCCCGTGCGGCGGCGGGGGTCTGAATCCAGTCGCCGTTTGGTCGGGTGAGGAGGTAATTGTCGTAGCCGGCATCTTCCACGAGTGGGCAACCGTCGGCGAGCCCCCAGGCGGTGGGTGCGAAGGATTTAGCCTCTGCCACCTGGTTTGTTACCAAGATGGTGGTGCCGGACAGCTGTGCGGCGGCTGCGACGAGCGGGTACCAGTAGTTGTCGGTGGCGGGGCCGTCTGGGCGTCCCCACGACGCAACGGCGGTGCGCCCAGTGGGGTGAGACGGGGTGAATAGCACGCCGAGCCCGTGTTCCGACAACCGAATTCCTTCGGAGTACAGCACGCCGGGCATCTCGTGATCCGCTGCGGCGCCGAGCTGCATCATTGCGGCGTGGGTGAGGCGATCGGGGAGGCGGGCCAGCCAATCCTCCTGGTCCGACAGTGGGTAGTGTTCCTCGAAATACCAGGTGATTTCCGCGAGCTGTTCTTCGGGAGTGAGTTCGCGGTCTTGACCACCGACAACAAAATCGTCCATAAAGTGGAGTATATGTTGTGCTTCGATACGACCCTCGGGCCCCTCACCGTGGTTTCCTCAGCAACAGGCATTAAGCAGGTGCTTTTCGACGCCCACAGCAGCGAAAACCCTACCCCCTTCGAACAACAAGCTAGGGCCGAAATCGTGGAATACCTCGCTGGTGAGCGGAAGATCTTTGAGGTGCCCTTGGATCGAGCTACGCCGAAAACCTTTGGAGACGAGGTGCGGCGGCAGTTGTCGTCGATAAGCTATGGCCAAACAAAAACCTACGGTGAGCTGGCGAAACAGCTGGGCAAGCCACATGCGGCTCGTGCGGTGGGGACGGCTTGTGCCCGGAATCCGCTGCCAATCCTGGTACCATGCCATCGCGTGGTGGGGGCACATGGGCTGGGTGGTTACCTGGGCGGACTGGAGACGAAACAATACCTCCTTGAGCTGGAGCGCATACACTGGCGGTCATGAGTGGTGTAGCAGAAATTCTCGCAGCAGAACTGACCCCCAGTAAAGAAGAAGTTCTTCGTGCCTGGTGGCCAAACTTTCAAGAAAAAGGCGCTTTTCGCCTGGTAGATCCAGCGGGTGAGGTGGGGATCGACTTCGTTATCGGCACCGACGAGGCGGATCGCTACCTGCAGCTTCCCGTCACCTACCGCAGCGCGGAGCTCGACGGTGGCTCGGTGGGGCAGCTGGAACACAGCGTGTTAGGTACCCGCTACCTCACGAAGGCCACGTATGACCCTGTTGCCGTCGGGGAAATCGTGCGAGTCATCTTGGCAGGTGACAATGAAGCGCAGCGTAGCGACGCCAAACCCCAGATCCTTAAGATAAAGGGAAGCGGGCAGACTCCCTCCACGGAGGTCACCGAAGTGGTCATCGAAGACGCCTCTGAAGAACGCGTCTTTGCTAATGCCAAAATCAACGGCGTCGGTCGGTCCTTTGAGCTGCGCTTGCCACGCCGCCTGTTGCCTGTCAAGTATCTGCGTGCCTCCCGGGTGCCATCGCCCCGCAATATCACTGGTGTGTTCTCGGATTCGGAAGAACCATTGGTGATTGCGGAGCTCATCTGGCGAGACCTTTAAAGGAGGCTGGCCCACCACATCAGCAAGGATGCCAGCGCGCTGATTGCTAGGCCGGGGAGGGCCAGCATGAGTAGCTGGCTGATGCGGTATCGGCGGAGTGCCCGTGGGCCAGCGCCGACATCGTGCAATCGCTGGCGGTCCTGACGCGATTCGAATGTGGTCAGAGCCAGGATCGTGGCGACGATCGCGAAGACAAACACCACACAGAACGCGATCGTGGTTCCAGAAATGGCCCGCGTGACGGCGGAATGATTAGCCGCCGTCAGCTCCATGCCAGAGCGCTGGCTGAGGCGCTGCAGTTCGACCAGCTGCCAAGCGGAAGGGCTGTTCGGGAACAAACTACCCCGGTAAATCAGATGGCCCGACGCCATGTCTGGGGTGAGAAGCTCGCCCGGTCGTTCCATGCCGAGCTCCCTGGCAGACACAGGTGTTCTCTCAGCGAGCTTGGCTTTCGCCTGGTTCCGTACCTCCACCGGCAGGTTGAGCCGATCCAGGAGCTCTGGGGTGGTGACCAACTGTACATCACCGATCCCCAGGTCAATCCAGGGGCCTCCGTAGCCTTGTTGATCGGTCGGCCCAGCGCTGTATAGATCGATACGCGGCCCAAAATCCGCTTCGAGATCATCCAACGTTGCTGCGTAACCATCGGGTGTGGTTACTTCAATGTTGGGTGCTGCCAGCACACCTTCGGTCAGGACACCATCCGGTTCCATAAAGATGGTGGCCCACAATCCGATGCCCGTGGTCGCCAGGGTAGTGAGGACGATGGCGCCAATCGCGGCACTGCTGCGTCGAAAATGTCGAAAAGCATTGCGTGCCGCCATCGCCTCGAGCAGTGGCAGTCGTGGCGCGCACCAGCCCAGCAACGTTACAGCTGTCAACCCGCACAGTGCGCCACCCATCACAATGAGCATCACCCCGAGGACCAGCCACTGTGCGGTTGTAAAGATAAGTGCGATACCGCCGAGGAGGAGCACTGGACCGGGTATCGCTACCCAGCGCGGAGGGGTGCGACGCTGTCCGCCGAGTAACGGCAACTGGGAGGCCACCGCTGCCGCCAGGATCATCGGCGCGGAAAACAGTGCGCCCGCGTGATAATCCCAGCGCACTGAGCAGCCCAACAAATACTGGATTGTGGCCTCCGAGATAGCCCAGGATGAGAGCAAACCGAGGAAAACTCCCAGCGCTGCGAGCATCAGCCCCTCGGCTAGGAAGAGCAGACGAATAGCGCTACGACGCGCGCCGGTGCAGCTAAGTAATTCGAGGGTGTTACGCATTCGCGCATGTGCCACAGTGAAAATCGGTGCGGCCAGTCCCGCGGTGAGGATCAGGATGATTCCCCAGACCGGGGCAAACAGCACAGAGGTTACCAAGCCATGCGTGATGATGTTTCCCAAGCTTGGTGGCATGGGATCTGCACTGAACAGCTGGAGATATGTGGTTGGTGGCTGGTGCTCCACGAGCCACCAGTTGCTATCGAGGGAACTGAAGTCAGAGATGTTCGCGATGGCGTTCCGGTGATAGTGCAGGTCATGAACCGTAACGGGGACTCCGCCAACATTTACTGTGTCCCCGATGTCCACCCCGATCGCTCCCGCCGGATTCACCGGCAAGTCAATGGTGCCCGCAGGCGGGATACTCAGGTCCTCATTGGCGGCAGATTCGGGGAGCGCCGTAACCCAGAGCCTGGTCGAAAGGTCGCCAGAAGTGCCTTTCAAGTAGCCACGGAACACAGGGGAGAACCCGTCGCCGGGTGGTGAGTCAGTTTGCACGTAAGTGAGCGTGTTTTCCGGGTGCTCATCCAGATATATCGAAGTGGACAGCACACTGAAAAAGCTGACAAAGAAGGTCACGGGCAGCGCGAAAAGGAGCACTGCGACGAGTGATCTACCCCAGTACTTTCGGATGTCCCTCCAGGCCAGGCGGATCATTGCAGCTCACCGTCCTTCAAGTGCAGTGTGCGGTCGGCCCAGGCGGCGAGTCGCGGTTCATGGGTGACGAGTAGCCCGGAGGCACCGGCGTCGATTTTCTCCCGGAGCAGCCGGATGACCTTATCGGAGGTGGCGGTGTCGAGGGCGCCGGTGGGTTCGTCTGCGAGCAAGGTGGTGCGGGACCCGATGAAGGCGCGGGCAATGGCAGCACGTTGTCGTTCACCTCCGGAGACATCGGACGGGAAGTGAGCAGCGACCTCAGCGAGTCCCAGCGCGGACAGTTCTTCCAGTGCGGCGGTACGGGCGCCGGATACTCCCGCGAGTTCCAGAGGAAGCGCGACGTTTTCGAGGAGAGTGAGGGAAGGAATCAGGTTGTAGTCCTGAAACACGAAGCCAAGCTTGTCGCGTCGCAGGTCAGCGCGCGCGTTAGGGGTGAGGAGGGAGCAGTCTAGGCCGTCGATAAGCACGCGTCCGCTGGTCGGCATTTCCAGCAGCCCGGCGATGCGGAGCAGGGTGGTTTTCCCGGAGCCGGAGGGGCCCATGACCGCGACGAGTTCACCGGGTGCGACCTCGAGCGAGACGCCGCGGAGGATGGTGCGGGGGCGGGCGCCGTCGGTGACGGTGTAGGTGACATTGTCGAGCTTCATAGCTGTTCCTCCAGGTAGTCGAGCCAGCGGCTTTCCGCTTCGAGGTCAAAGATCTGTCGTTGCTTCAGCAGCTCCGCCGCCCCCTCCGCCGGGGTGCGCACGAGCTCACGCAGCCGAGCCATGTTTGCTTCCCGCTGAAGTTTGATAAGCGGCCCGCGCTCCTTCACGACGGCCATCCGAATCACCAACTCATCGCGGTCATCCGCCGGCTTCTCGACGGCCACTGCCAGCTCACGAGTAAGCTCCGCACGCCCCGTCGCGGTAAGCGAAAAAATGTCCGCTTTACCCTCCCGACCGGTGATCTCTACCAGGCCATCGCGCTGCAAACGCTTAACAGTTTGATACACCTGGCCAATGTTCAGCGGCCAGGTGCGGTCGGTGCAGTCATGGAAAGCATGTTGCAGCTGGGCGACCCCCATGGGGTGATCCACCAGCAGCGTCAGTAACGCGAATTTGACGGACATCGTTTTCAATCTCCTCCTTACTGAGTAAGTTTAGAGTTACTTGTCGGATTTGGTAATGCAAACTGACGTTTGAGCGGGTAAAAGTATGGTTTCCGTTACCAAATCCGGCACGGGAGTATCTTCGAAGCCATGCTCCACGTCGATGTCTCCTACGGTTACAAGCTGCCTTTGGGTTCGTTGGCTCGCGATTTTAAACCAGGAATGTATGGTTTCGCGGGGCCTAACGGTTCCGGAAAATCTACGTTGCTGCTGACTATCGCTGGTGAGCTGGCTCCCATCTCAGGGGAGGTGGTGTGTGCTGGGGAGCGGCCGATAGTGCGGATTGGTGATCCGATCTTTTATCCAGATCTGACGGTGGCTGAGCATTTGGAGTTGCTGCCGGTGCCTTTTGATCAGGTGGTTGACTCTTGGCAGCTGGGGGATTTGCTGCCACATCCGCCGATCTGGTTATCCAGCGGTCAGCGTCAGCGCGTGTTCTTGGCGTCGCAACTTTCGATTCCCGCCGATGTGAGCATTATTGACGAACCAGAGCGCCATTTGGACTCTGACTGGACTGATTTTCTTGCTGTTGAGCTGCGCGAACTATCCGGAGACCGGGTCGTTTTGGTTGCGTCCCACTCTCCGGCGATCTTGGCAGCGTGTGATGAAGTAATTGCCCTGTGATGTCCTTTTTAGAGAACGTTTCGGGCTGGCTCTACCCGGTGGTGCTGGGAGGATTTGTTCTGGGCTTTGGTTGGAATGCGGTTGGTTGGCTGGAGCAGCGTTCCCACCTGGACGTGGCGGTGGTTCCTCGGGAGATGGCGCTTGTTGCGGCTGTTATAGCCGTCTGCCTTTTCATCGTATTGTTGGAAAAGATCATGCCGCTGCGGGCAATGGCTGAGCTGCGCTGGGTATATCGACAGCGCCCATACAACCGGATGCGCAGCTGGGACGCTGATTCTGTCATACAGCTGGTCGCCACGGGCGCATTCGGCCTTTTGGTGGGGGCGAGCGTTGGGCAGCCACTGCTGGCAGTGTTGGCTCTCGGGGTGAGAGTGGCGTGGGGGATGCGTCGTAAAGCTAGCCTGGCGACCTTGCTGCAAGCTGGCCGCACCCGGACAATCGGCCTGGCCAGCCTGCATGTCCAAGACAATGAGCTTGCCTCCGACGCCCTCGCCGCCACCTGGGTCTCCTGGCGCATCCTTGCGCGCGGCCCGCTCGTTGTGCGTCGCTACCTCAGGCGCTCCTACCTGCTGCTGCTCGGCGCACTGCACTTTACGACGGCCATTGCCACCGCCAACGCGTTAGGCCCAGCGGGACTCCTCGTCTTCGCGCTCGCCTGGACAGTGCTGGGAGCGGGAGTGTATCGGTGCGCTGACCTGCGCAAACTTCAGCGGTCAATGGTGTGGGAGATCGGGGTGGTTGTGGTGCATGCCCTGGTCGGGACGCTCTTTTGCGCCGTCATGTGGCATCTCACCTGGATCGGCGCCACAGCTCTGTTCGCAGCGTTCGCGTGGGGATCCTATCAGCGCGGACAGCCCCGACGGGTCACCAGGCTCAGCTACGGCGATAGCGGCATGGGCATGTCCGCGCCACCCGAACTCATCGGTTACTACCTGCGCGGGTTGATGGTAGTGGTTCTTGCCGGATTTGGTAATGCAATCTGACGTTTGAACGGTCAAAAGTACGGTTTGCGTTACCAAATCCGACATCGGGAAGCTCTACCAGATGCGAACCCGCTCGGCTTCCGGAATCGCCATTTCGCCGACCTCGAAGGCTTCGTAGAATTCGTCGATGTTGGCTGCGATCACGTTGCAACGGAACTCGGCAGGGGAGTGCGGATCGATGGCCAGGTACTGTTCGGCCATTTCCGGGCGGATCGCGGTGCGCCAGATCCGTGCCCAAGAAAGGAACAATTCTGGCAGTTCCTCGCGGGAGCCGCCAGACATGAGGTAGGCGGTGACGGCGATGCCGAGTCCGCCGAGGTCACCGATGTTTTCGCCTAGGGTGAACTCGCCGTTGACGCCCTTGATTCCTTCTCTACCGGCCAAAACGGACGGAATCAAGCCATCGAACTGGGTAACCAGCTTGGAAGTGAGCTCAGAGAACGCGGCTCGGTCTTCCTCGGTCCACCACGAGTTGAGGTTGCCATCGCCGTCGTAATGCGAGCCTTGGTCGTCGAAGCCGTGTCCGATCTCATGGCCGATGACTGCACCGATGGCGCCGAAGTTGACGGCGTCGGAGGCGGTGGGGTCGAAGAAGGGCGCCTGCAGGATCGCTGCCGGGAAGGTGATGTCGTTGACCACGGGGTTGTAGAACGCGTTGACGGTTTGTGGGGTGGTGACCCATTCGTCGCGATTCGCGGGCTTGCCCACCTTGGCCGCTTCGTAGTCGTGGTTGAACGCCGAAGCCGTGCGGATGTTGTCCAGCAGGCTATCCCCAAAGGTCAGCGCGTCAAAGGAGCGCCACTCGTTTGGATAGCCGATCTTGGCGCGGAACTTCGACAGCTTTTCCAGGGCGCGGGTGCGGGTTTCCGGAGTCATCCAGGTCAGGGCAGAAATGCGAGCTTCGTAGGCATCAAGCAAGCTGGCGACCAGACGGTCCATTTCCTCCTTATGCGCAGGAGGGAAATACTTGGCCACGTAAGCCTTGCCAATCTCCTCGCCCACCATGGATTCCACCAACTCCACGGCGCGCTTCCAGCGGTCACGCTGTTCGGTGGCGCCGGTAAGGACACGGCCGTAAAACTCCCAGTTGGCGCGGGAGATTTCCTCGGTGAGGTACGCCGCACGTTCACTCAAAATGTTCCACGTCAGCCAGGGCTTCCAGTCCTGAGACTCGAGCAGCTCAGCCAGAGTCGTGGTGAACGACGGCATCATGTTAATGACGCGGTACTCCGGAATACCTGCTGCTCGCAGGATTTCCTGGATCGGCTGCGGCAGTTCATCAAAGGCGCAGGGGTTGAAGGTCTTCTGTGCGTCGCGGGCTTCCACGTTGCTCCAGTGCGCGGCAGCAAGCTTTTTCTCCAGCTCAATCACAGCCGGGGCCAGATCGGACTTGCCGAGGAACTCAAGCATACGGGCCATGTGCTGTTCATAGGCGGCCAAAATCTCTGGGTATTCGCGGTAGTAGGCTTCGTCGGGAAGCCCCAGCCCGGCTTGGTAGAGGTACACCAAGGATTCCTCGGAGGCCGAATCCTTGGCGATGTATGCACCGATCGGCGCGGAAACACCGGTGCGCCAGAGTTTGCCCAGCGCCTCGGTCAGTGGGAGTTCCATGAGCCCGAAGTCAGCGTCGAGGGGACCAACGCCGAGGGTGTTCAAAGTCTCAACATCCATGAAGCCGGTGTAGAGCGGATGGTCCTTGACCAGCTCGTGGACTGCAGCTTCGGCATCGTCGCGCAGCTTATGGAAAGTGCCATCTACGGCGCGATCATCAGGGATGACGTGGCTGGCAAGCCAGCTGCCATTGACGTGTTGATAGAGATTGTCCATACCGCACTATTCTAGTGTTCATGCCGTCTTACCGACTGAAACCCCGCCTCCAGGTTTGGAAAATCACAGGCCTCGTCGCGGCGTTGCTCATCATTCCTAACGCAGTAGACCCCATCGTTCCCGACCTTGACGACGATCGAGCTCAAGTGAAACTAGGGGAAAAAGCCTCTGATTGGGAGATCCCCCTCGAGTGGCCCGACGGTGGTCCCTTGGTGTGCGAAAAAGACGACGACTCGATGTACACATCTTGGCTCTGTGAAGGAGCGACAGTCTCCAGCATCGTGATGGACAACGTCATCGACCAGAAAAACTCGCTTAAGCGTGGAATACGTGCGATGACCATTTCGGAACCAAAACTGGGGTCCTTTGCCTATGAAGGCAATGTGCTGTTGTACGAGACCAAAGATGCGATTGCACTATCGCAACAAGGTGTCGGCGATCAAGAAGGAAAAACATTGGTCGTGGTGGTGAGCGGAGAACAGCAAGATCCGTACACAGACTTGGTCCTCCACAACCTTCGCGGTAACGAGGATAAGCGCCCAGACCTGAACGAGATTGGAACAGCAGCGTGAATAAAACCCTCTTGATGTGGCTGTTAGCTGTCATTGTGCTCCCCGCGACCGTCGTGGCCGTGCTTGCCAATGCGTTGCTTTCCTCCGTTGGCACCTGGGTGGGCCTGTTGTTTGGTGCGTTGTACCTGGTAGCAGGTACATTGCTGTTTCGCGCCGGTCCGCTGTGGCCCAACGCCGGGTCGTTATGGTGGCTCAGCTGTGTGGCATGGGGAGCGGGGATGTCCGTAGCCCTGGTTTTTCCCGCATCCACTGGCTGGACAAACATCACTGACAAGTTGGGCTGGGAGCCCGTCGCAGCGTCATTCTCGGGAGCTTACCCGGAGGAGCTTTCCAAAGCGTTTGGGGTTGTCATTATTTTGTATGCCTTCCGTAAACTCAATCGACCTTGGCACGGTTTTGTCACCGGCGGCCTGGTTGGCTTGGGGTTTGAGGTGCATGAAAATGTGATTTATGGCGCAACGGGCGCGCTTCTCGACCCCAACAGTGATTTCAACGGCGCTGTGGAAATGTGGTTTACCAGAATGGTGGCCGGACCTGGCCTGCATATCGTGTTCACAGCTCTTGCCGGGTGGGGCATTGGCTTGGCGATGTTCCGTCGTGACTCTTTGCGGGGTCTGTGGTGGGTTGTTGCTGGTCTATTGCTGCATTTTGTGTGGAATATTTTGTGGCCTTCGGAGTTCTGGCTCGTTGTGCACTATGTCGCGCTGACGATTTTGATATACCCGTTGTTCATCTGGGTGTATTGGCAGGCGGTGCGTGCAAAGAAAACTGACAATTCTTACGTGTTACTCGCGTGACTTGTGTGAAAGTTGTGTACCTTTGTTGTCATGCGTATTACTCGACGGACACGACAGGCACTCCTTCCACTGCTGTTATCTGCCACTTTCCTGCTCGCCCCCGGGGCGGTAGCTGATAGCCACAAGGCGCCTTCCGGCGTCGACGTTGCCAGCTGGCAAGGCTCCATCGACTGGGCCACGGTGAACCAATCGCAAGAGTTCGCTATCGTCAAGGCAACCGAAGGCATCGGCTACCAAAACCCGCAATACACACACGATATTCAGCAGGCAAAAGCCAACGGCCTGACCGTCGGGGCCTACCACTACGCTCGTCCCGGCTCTGACCCAGCAGCCCAAGCTGCAGAATTTGCGAAGGCATACAGCGCACACCAGCAGGATCTGCCACCAGTAATGGACCTGGAACAAACCGACGGGCTAGGTCCTGCACAACTAAAAGACTGGACACGCACCTTCCTGAAGGAAACTGAACGCCTCACCGGCCGCAAACCTATCGTTTACACCTACCGCTACTTCTGGCAACAGGATATGGAGAACACCACAGAGTTCGCCCACTACCCACTATGGTTTGCGGCATACCAAAACGATGTTCCTGATAATCTCCCCGGAGGCTGGGAACAGATGGCTTTTTGGCAGCGCACCGGCGACGGCCGAGTCACCGGCATCAACACCCCGGTGGATATGAACCTCTTCAACGGCACCCCAGACCAGCTGAGGGGATTCTCCGGCTTCGGTGGCGTTCTCCGCCCAGGAGAAGTAGTAGCAGCAGACCGCAACCTAGGTGAATCCAACAAGCAGCTAATCGCTGCACTCCTAGCAGCTGCCGGCGCAATGGGCATTATGCCAGCTGACCAGGCCGGAGGAATGGCCGAACAGCTCGGAAGTGCAGCCGGCCTGGAAGGCGATGCCGCCGGCGCACTAGGTGGCCTGGTGAAAGACCTCGGTGGCAACCTGCCCGTCGGTGACCTGAACACCATGCTTCAAGGCGACTACACCATCGGTGACCTACTGCTCCTGCTCAATGCCGCTGGCCACCACAATCCTTAACCGGTATTCGTTGACACAATGAAAAAGTGGGGTTAAGTAGCAAAAGTGTGTCTGAATTTTGCAGGAAAGCCAGGTCAGAGCATGTAAACAGGTGCTGCATATTGTTTCGGGCCTTATAAACCCACAAATCTTGTTCAATACCGCGAGTGATACCGCACCTGTACCAAAAGGTGAGGTTACCTAACTCCGGTGGCTAAGAACCGACCCGATGCCCGATCTGCCAGGGACAAAAAGCACCACAGGTGGCGATGCACCACAACCAGAGCTGATCACACACGCGGCGAACTTTTCGGGCCTTCCTGCTTATGCTGTCGGCTTAGCCGCAATGACCGATGCTGCAGCCTCGTGAGGTATCTTCCGATGGAGTCTGGGCCGCAGGTTCGCTTATTGATGCCTTCTGCACCGCCGACCCCTACCCGCGTAAATGATCAGGTCTTTATCGAGGCGACCTCTACTGCAGCAGGGTGCTTACTCATCGCATCCCTCCTCGACCACGTAGTGTGCTGGCACTGGGGCAAACGAAACCCACGCCAACCGGGAAACCGGCCGACCGGTCCTGTTGCGTCAACGGCTATGCCAGCTGACTACTAACGCACCAGTGCTTGGCCGGGCACGCATTGTGCTGCTTAACTCCGCAAAACCCGGGAAGCGTTCCCCGGGTCTCGGTGATCTTTTAGGCTTCACACCTGCTATTTCACTGTTTTGGGCCCGAGATCCGGGAAATGCTTCCCGGGTTTTAGGAAGAAACTTCAGGGTCCGTGATCAGAGCCCCCAGAAGTGCAGTAGCAATACAAAAGTGTCCGACCTGTGACACGCCGACCAGACACACATTTTGCTACTTAACCCGAAAAAGTCCCCAATGGATGGGGACTTCGGTGTCTCAACCCGCTGTCGGATAATCCCTGACAGCGGGTTTTGCTATGACTACAACACCATCACGCCGAGTGGCGCGGGGATAGGGCGTCGATAAGCACAGCAAACGTGCGTGACTTACCGATACCCGAAGACTACTCCGCGGTCTGCATCCTCCCCGGGTTCCACAGGCCGGAGCGCTGGATCGTTTCGTGATGGATTACAGCAACGTCGGGGACTTGCCCGCGGACGTTGGTGCGTGGCGAGTACCGGGTGATGGAGCCCCAGTCGCGGTGCCAGTCGTTCTTAAGGTAGCCAGGGATTTCGATGGAGGTGTTGACGGCTTCCGTCACACCCAGCACGCCACCGCCGGCGTAGTCCATCACTGGCGACAGCGTAACTTTACCTGGGTGATCTGGTGCGATGCGGTACTTCGGCAGCTCGGCGACACCGGCGTAGTGGCCGAAGGTGCGCTGGCATGGGAACTGGAGTGCAACCGCCCAGTCGAGCAGGCCGGGATCTTCGGAGCCGATGACCTCGTTGAGGGATTTAAGCTCTGGGACACGTGGGGGCAGGAAGGCCAGCCACTGTTCTGGGTCCAGGTTTCGGTCTTCTGCGACGATACGGACGGCGTTAGCTTCGGCAGGGATCTGATCCATCGGTACGCGCAGGTTGCGCCAGGATGGGGTAGGGCCAATATCGAGCGGTTCAATTTCGCCGCGGCCAGTGACCTGGGAGTCATTGACGGTGGCGTACTCAAGGACCAGCTTCTGACCCTTTTGTTCCACACCGTTGATGTCGTGGTGGTAAATGCGACCAGCTGCGGAAATCACCACGATAGGGGTGGTTTCCGAACGCTGTGGCAGGGCGTACCACGCGGTAGTGACCTCAGCTGGGAACTGTGGTCCTTCCGTGTAGGAGCCGACGAGCGGGATTTTCTTGTAATCCAGGTCGAACGGGAGGGATGCGCGGGAGCCATTCACGCCGACATCCGCGCGAACACCGCCGGAGTTACCGGTGGTTTGGCCGCCGCCGATTTCGGTAGTGGAGTCCGATGCAGTCGCGCCACCGATGGTGCCCTCCGACTTATCGATACCCACAGACTCAGTATCGATAGTGGCCGGGATGTTGTTGGCGTCAAACCCTCGGTTGCTCACCTCCAGGGAGGTGCCCAGCTCGGAGCCGTCCAGTGGGGTGAGGAAGGAATCATTGGAGTTGGTCTCCAGCATCGCGTCATTCGCCAGCGCGCAGTGGTTGCCCACCGCAGAACGGAAATTACCAAGCCCCACGGAGTACGCCGGGTACTGCGACACAAAGCCCTTGCCCAGGCTGAGGACGGTAAAGACCATCACCAGGGCGGAGACAACGGCGATAGGAGAGGCTGCCAGGCCCTGGAACCGCTCTAGGCGCGCGCTTCTCGACGCCTTCAGCTGATCCAGTTCGCCAGCGGCCTCCGCTTGTGCGGTGCGCACGTCAGACACGAAGGACTGCACCACGCCGATGAACAGCACGAGCAGCGAGATCGCCAGCATCACGCTGGAAGCTTCGATGCCTTTGAGCTGGACAGTCTTGTCATACCATGGCACCCCGAAGCTGGAGACGTACCACCAGCCATTAGGTCCGGAAAGACAGAACGCCAGGATGAACAGGATGCCACCGAACAGCAAGGTGCGGGAGCGGGCAGATTTCAGCGCCATGTGCGACAGCGCAACGGCAGCCAGGCCAGCCATGGCGGCGCCAATGCCGGCCCACACACCGAAGTGGTGAGTCCACTTGGTTGGGGTGAACATCATGAAGAACAAAGTGCCCAGGAACACGAGCAGCAAGCGCATCGACGGGCCCTGCGCCGAGCCCGGCACCCGCCCATTTCGCAGCATGGATGCCAGTACCAGCGCCACGGAGACGAACACCATGATCACCGCGAAGCGGCGGGTGAACGAGCCGTCCACGGTCTGGCCCATCAAGGACTCGTAGCGCACCCACTCCTGGTACCAGGACAACGCCGGACCCTTTTCCGCACGAACCCTAATCGCTTCGATCACGGTGGTGAGCGTCTGGTCACCGAACACTGCCAACAAAATCGCCGTGCCGGAGGCAAGGAACGGCGCCACCATAGCCAGCACAGCGCTGAAGGTGCCCTTACCGCCGTGCGGAGCACCCAACAGCGGCAGGCGTCGATAAACGATGCGAATCAGGCTGGACAGGCCAGCGAGTAGCGCCGCAACAGCCATCAGGCCCGTCGGTCCGGCCCCCAGAGACAACGTCGCCACGATGACTGCCAGAGCTGCCGGCAACAAGCGAGAGGTAGCGATAGCGCGTTCCATGCACACCCAGGTCAGCAGAGCACCAAGGGCGATCACTGGCTCCGGGCGGGTGCCGTTGTTGTAGACGATCCAGAAGCTTAGGAAGCTGAACGCCGCAGTCCAGTGCGCGACACGACGGTCACCAATCCGGGTACCCAATCGCGGCAGCACCTCACGCGTAATGAGCAACCACACGATCCAGCCAGCGAGCAGGCCAGGCAGGCGCATCCAAATGGAGCTAGTAGAAATGCGCGCCATCACGGCGAGCAGATCGTAGTACGGGGCGCCGAACGGAGACTCTGGCACGCCAAACCAGCGGTAGTAGTTCGCCATGTAACCCGAATCGTGTGACAGGCGAGCCATGGTGAGAAGGTAGCCGTCGTCAGCAGTGTTTGCACCAATGAAGTGCCACAGCAGCAGCACGGCACCGACCAAGGCGTCGAGAGGCTTAAGCTTCCACCACTCCGGTGGGAAGAAACTCCGCGAGGTGCGTCCATCCAGGGTGTCGAAGCGGTGCAGGCACCACAGCGACACCATCGTCAGCGCCAGGCCCAGCCACATCGCGATGTACTTAATCGCGCTCGGGCTAGAGGTAAACCGTGAGTTCACCTCCACGTGGGCGGACAGGCCATCGATGCGCTCATCACCCGGAAGATCCGTGTAAATACCAGTGAGCTGCGGGCGGTAATCGCCCTTAATGGTCTCAGACTTGTTGCCGAAGGACACCGTGGTTTTCTCTACTGTGGAAGATACCTTCAACACGCCGTCGGTAGGCAGGTTAGACTTCGGGACGCTCAGCGGGACGCGGTCACGAACCACCACGTCCAAGCCCTGCGCCGTCCAGCGCACGAACAACCCGCGCGCCGTAGCGTCCTTAGAATCAGCAGGAAGCGTACCGAGCACCATCCACTGGTTCTCCGGCATCTTCTTCGTCGCAGCCACCGGAACTTCCAGGTTGATCTCCTGCGGTGCGTAGGACAACAGCGGTGCGTTGACGCTGTTTAGGCCGTTCTGGGGCCAGTCAAACGAGGATTGTGTTTGGCTGACCGGCAGGAACGGTGTGAGGACGAAAAGTAGAAATCCGACGAGACCAGAAATGATCGCGGTGGATTTTAACCAGTTCGGGGCTTGTTTCGCTGCTTTTGACACAAACAAATACTTTACGTCACTGGCTTAACAACTACCACAAGCGGACCGATCTGCTTGACATGCCAACCTTCGAAAACCGCTGGATTAAAGAAAACCCCACGGAATCGGACATTCGGATTATTCGGGTAAATGTCCTCAGCCAGATCGTACTTCCAGGTGCTCTTCGGATCCGAGGCATCACCATGAAGGATGAACACATCCGGCGACCGCCACGGAGCCTTCTGCAACTCCGCCTGGAACCGCTGCGGGTCCTTCAGATCCGTATGGGAACGGGTGGCCCACTCTTCAATGAGCTTATTGCGCTCCTCAAACCGGCCGAGCGGATTAGCGTAGTGGCCGGTAAAAGCCTGGAAACCATAATAAGGGTAGAAGGACATGAAGTCCTTCACATCTGTGAGGACGACCGTGCTCGTTGGCTGGTACCCCTCAGACTGGATGAAAGAGTCGATCTCAGCGAAGTATTTCGCGGAATCCGCCGGGAAGCGATCCGCGCGATCACCGTAGCCATCGGTATCGGTGTAGGCCAAGTCAATGGCCACCCGAGCATGGTTGGGGATGCGCTGCACATAGGAGACCCCCGCCGCGAAGAGGATTACCGCCATCGCCGCGGAAATCTGAATGCGGGCCCGGGCAGACAGCTGCTCTGGCCAGACACGTGGCAGGCCATTAAGCCGCAGGTCAGCAATGCCCAGCACTCCGGCAGTAGCCAAAATCAACGTCACCAGGATGTCCAGCCGGAACCCCAGCAGCGTATTCCCGGACAGCGTGAACACCATCGACGCCACAATCCACCCGTAGACAATGACAAGGGTAATTCCGAGGGAACGCACATCGTGATCCTGGAAACGGAACACCAGGAAACCCAGGCCGATCATGCACAACAGCCCAATCAGGGTGAAGGAAAAGAAGGGGAGCGGCAATTGCGTGCCCTCCCACGGCAAGTAATGGGTAGCGCTGGAATTACTGATCGGGGCGCCCCGGAGGATCTGCCACAGGTATGGCCCCCACACCACCAGCGCGATCAACGACGAGCTGATACCCACCACTGCCAGCTTGAGCACCGGCTGGAACGAACGCTCAATCAGCAACGCGTACATCAAAGCAATCACCACCACGCTCATCGCGATGGCTGCCGTGAAGATCGTGTACGTTGCCGCGGAAAGACCAAGGTACACAGCGAGGGCAGTGGCCGCCGGCCAACTGTTATCCATAGTGCGTGACATGAGCACAGCAGCAGCCGGGATACCCAAAGCGACAATGCCCGCATAGGGTTCCTCCGGACTCATCACCAGGAAAATCGCGATGCTGACTAGGGCAATCGTCACAGCAATCGGCAGGCTTCCCGTCAGACGCTGCCACAGGGGCACCAGCACGCACGCCACAGCACCGATGGAAACCAAGGCCCACGGTTGGTAGGCCTCCCACCCGGGCAGACCTAACAGATTCGCTAGGCGCGCACCGAGCCAGAACCAACCACCAGGGTAGAACGAGGGCATCCCCTCATAGTTCATGTCCGGCAAACCCGGCTCTGCAGCCAGACGAGTCAAGAACTGGGTGCGAAACCCCTGGTCAATTGTGACGCCGTCCAGGTACAGGCGCGTCGCGGACAACGGCAGCCCGACGGAGGTCACCACGATAGCCGCCGGAGACAGGTATGTGACTAGGTAGGTCAGCAGGACGCGCCAGCGCGGGGGCTTGGCCCCCTTGTGGGCGTCACGAAGCCAGAAAAAAACGAGCGCGCCGACGGCGACGAGGACCATGATGGACCCGGCCGTCGATAAGGCGCGCGAAACGTATGAACCACCAAACGCCGGCAGGTTGGTGGTCTTAAGCACCAACCAACATGCCAGCGTAAACAGGGCGCTGCCGAGCCCGGTGGCGAACATCGCGAGGACAGTGGTGCGGATACTGAGTTTGTCAGCGGTGTAGTTCTCGGCGACGTTCATTATCTCTCTTTGTTACAACGGCAGCTTACGGAAAATAGGTTTCGGAATGTGTTGCAGAACCAGCATCACCGCCTGGAACGCAGGGTGAACCCACAGCTCGCTCTTACGATCCAGCACGCCCGCCACCACTGCCTTCGCCACGTCTTCGCGGTTCACAGTGAGCGGGGCTTCCTTAACTCCTGCGCTCATCTTAGTGCGCACCTGACCCGGACGAACAACCAGAACGTTGACGCCGAACTCACGCAGTGCCTCACCGAGCTGAGTGAAGAAACCATCAAAGCCGGCCTTGGTGGAGCCGTACACAAAGTTAGAACGACGCACCTTCACGCCCGCCACGGAGCTCAGCGCAACGATGGTGCCGTGCTGCTGCTTCTTCAGACGCTCCGCAAGCAGCGTACCGACGGACACCGCACCGGTGAAATTAATCTGGGCAGCTTCCACAGCCTTCGCCTGGTTCTGCCACTGCTCCTCATTGTCACCGAGGACGCCGAATGCCACAATGGCGACGTCAATATCGCCCGTGATCTGCTCGAAAACCGCAGGGTGGGAATCGAAATCGACCGCATCGAACTCGATGAACTCCGCCGTGCCGCCACGCTTCTCGACGGCCTGAATAGCCTTCTCTGGACGCGTGCGGTTAGCCAGAGTGACCTTCGCCGCACCGCGGTCGAGAAACTCCTCAACAATGGCAAGTCCAATGTCAGAATTGCCACCGAAGAGCACAATGTGCTGGGGCTTTCCTACTGCGTTAAGCATTTACTTTCCTCCCAATTCGAGGCGACGGGACATATCGGACGCGAAGACACCGGTCGGGTCGATCTCATTACGGATCTTGAGCCAATCAGCCATGCCCGGGTACATCTGGTGGAAATTCTCCGCCGAGGTGCGGGATTCCTTAGCCAGGTACAGGCGGCCACCGAACTCCATGACTCGTTTGTCCAACTCATCCAGGAACTGGCCCAGGCCCGGCTTGATTGGGAAGTCCACGCAGACGTTCCAGCCAGGCATTGGGTAGGACAGTGGAGCCTTGTTGCCCTCACCGAACAGCTTGAACACATTCAGCGCAGAGTAGTGGCCGGACTTCTGGATGTCCTTGACAATCTCCTTGAACGGCTCCACAGCCTCGCGCGGAACCACGAACTGGTACTGCAAGAAACCCTTCTTGCCGTAGCCGCGGTTCCACTCGCCGATCAGGTCCAGTGGCTGGTAGAACTGCGTCAGGTTCTGCACTTGGTTCTTGTAGGTGCCGGACTTGAGCCACCACAGCTCGCCGATGGCGATCATGGACAGCTTGTTCATGGTGAAGGATGGGAAGATGTCTGGCACGGTGACCAGCTGCGGGGCGTTGAACTTCAGCGGATCCTTCGCCAGCTTCGGGCTGAGCTCCTCCAGCTGTGCGAGGGTAGCCAGGGAGCCACGAGAGATAGCTGCGCGACCGAGCTTTGGCTCTGGGGAGATCGCGTCGAACCAGGCGGAAGAGTAGGTGTATTTCTTCTCGGAGCCGTCGGAGTGGAACTCGATGGTCTCATCCAGATTCGCGGTCAGGTCGCCGTCGGCAATGAAGTAGGCCGTTTCGGTGCGGGTCATCTTGATGCGTGCCCGCAGGATGATGCCGGTCAGGCCCATACCACCCACGGTGGCCCAGAACAGCTCACCCTTCGGATCGTCCGGGGTGCCTTCTGGCTCCAGGTGCAGGATGCGGCCATCCGCCACCAGCAGTTCCATGGACACCACGTGATCGCCGAAGGAGCCAGCGGAGTGGTGGTTCTTGCCGTGGATATCTGGTCCGATAGCGCCACCGATGGTCACCTGTCGGGTGCCGGGAAGGACGGGGACCCACAGGCCGTATGGCAAGGCCGCCTTCATCAGCTGATCGAGGGTCACACCACCGTCTACGTCGACGATGGCGGTTTCCGTGTCGATGGAGTGGATCTGGTTCAGCGGCTGCATGTCGATGACAAGGCCACCAGCATTCTGGGCAGGGTCGCCGTAGGAGCGACCCATGCCACGGGCGATCACACCACGGTCGTTCTTCTCGGCAGCTTCCTTGACTGCGCGGACGATCTGCTCCACGTCTGGGGTGGACAATACCTGCGCAGTTGTCGGGGCGGTACGACCCCAACCTGTCAGTACTTGTTGTTTAATCACGCCATCAAGGCTACCCCCTGTTTCGTCCGGGTGGCTGTCCCCATTCTGGGGGATCGCTCACATTTGGCTGGGCCTGCGCACTAATACAGGTCCAGGAGGTCCTTGATTTCGGTGGGAAGATCGTCCTGCGTGGTGATGGTGGGGCCATCATAGTTTTCGAGGATTTCGTAGACCCGCACCCGGTCCTGGGAATCCAACAGAGGCAGTTCCTGCGCCAGCATCATGGTCAGTTCGTTGCTCAACGGCGTGTTGGTCATGGTGGCGGCGGTGTGTTCGGTGGGGGCCTTCTTCTTCAAAAATCCAAACATGAGGCCATACTAGTAGCTATGGATGATCTGATTCTTGCTACTTCGGTGGGGCTTGCCACTGCGCTTCGGAAACCATGGCAGCGCGTCGCTACGCTTGCTGCTGGCGTGGGGACGGTGGCCTACATTAATTCAACTGATGATGACCCCAACAACGACCCTGCTGTTGTTATTGACAGGGTAAAGCAGCGCATTGGCGATATTGGAGACACACCCGGGCCGGAGTCGGATGCTCCCGCGGGGGATTTGGGCTCGCCACTGCGCACGTGGGCGATTGTTGGCGGTCTTGCGCTAGCTGTTGTCGGCGCAGCGAAAGCGGAAAAGTACCTGCTCAAGCACCCCGTGGCGCGTATCATGGCGGGCTGTGCGACGGGCACTGCCACATACTTGTGCTGCCAAAGCGTCACTTAGCCTTTAGCATCACAAGATGTGAGCTTCGTACCAGTAACTGACCCAGCACGGCAGCGCCCGTTGCGTCGCGAGCCTGCGGCGCCGGGACACGCGTTGCTGATTCAGGCTGCTGCGGCCGGATGTTGGCGTCGGCTCCGGGTCCCGGCAGAAATTGGGATGGAGCGTTTCGCTCGGATTATCCAGCTCGCCTTCGATGTTGTGGAGTCTGCCGAACACGCATTCCTACAGTTGGATGGCTCGGAGCAGGGAGCGCCGGTGGTCATGCCGGCGCCGACTTTGGTGCGTTTCGATGCCGCCGGCACGCCGTCGGAAACAGTGACATTGGGGGAGCTGCTGCGCGTCGCTGACCTGCGATTTTTATCTAGGTTTGCGGATCCTCTGGTTATCGATATCTCGTTAGTATCAGAGATTCAGCGCTCTCCGCGCCTGGAAACACTGTGCATTGATGGTGAGGGAACGCTCGAGCAAGGATTTTTTGACATTAAAGCGGTCAACCGCGAGCTTGATGCCGAGCGGTGGGTGTTTGCCAAGATGGCTGAGGTCAAACCCAGCCTGCAGGACCTGATTTTCCGCACTGGGATGTGGGAGACTGCCCAGCTCATTGCGTTTTTGAACATCGACTCCCCGGCGGATGTCACCGAGTCAGAGGCCGCGAAGATGATTGAGCCGGTACTCTCTGACGCGCGTCTGGTGGAGCTGCTCGACCTCGATGACACCCGACTCGGCCTCACCACTGCCCTTGATACTTGGCATCACATTGCTCACCGCCTCCCTTTGGAGCGTGATACTCGCGGCAATGACGCTGCCTGGCTGCGACTCATCGCTCTGATCTCTTCTATGCCGTTTGGTGCCGCGACGACGTTCATCCTGGAAGGCATGGCGTGGACGGGTCAGCGGACGACGCTCGCAGAGGTGGATTCACTCACCCGGCAGACGATGGATGTACTCCGTGCGCTGGGGATCATTGTGGGCGATGACCTGGTGCTCGGCGGTGTGCTGTCTAAGCCGCGCCGGGAGTTTCTCCGGATGATCCTCCACTCTTCTTAAGTGATTTCACTACCCTGGGCACTATGCGTTCCTTGATTTTGTGGGCTGGGGTCCGGGGCGCAGACGTGTACCGGCACATTGGGGTTAATGACACGATGTGCCTCGGCGAGTTGTCTCGGGTCCTGAACATCAGCTTCGGCTTTGACCCGGCTGAGCCTGCGACCTTCCCTGGCCACAATCCTGCTGACCGCATCCCTGACGAGTTCACGTACGAGTGGGGGCTGTGGACCGTCGACGTGCGGGTTGTTGATGCCTACCCCCGCGACGAGGGCACCCCGCGCGCCCTGTGCATTGGTGGGGCAGGCTCGCTTGACGACGACTTCAACCTCGCAACCGTGAACACCGAACTTACGGGTCGCGAGACTGTCTCAGCCGTGCTTTCCCTCGCGCACCCGGAACTGCGGGAGTTGATCGAGCGTGGTTCGCTCTACGACTTCGTCCCGCTGCTGCAGGCCATTGACCTGCGCCAAGCTTTGCAACCAGCCTCGGAGTTTCCTTTGGAGTCTGATCCGGCTGCCCGGGACGCCTACTGGGCGATGGTGTTGGTGCTGTCCTGCTTTAGCGATCCAGACATGTCCGATCAGCTCCTGGAAGGCGCCATGGCTTCCCTCGGCTGGGTTGAGGACGATGGTTCTCCCCTCACAGCGGCCGCGATCCGCGCGCTGTGCTCGTCGTCCCTTGCCCGGCTCGCCGAACTGGGAGCCTACGGGCGACACGCCAAATCCCCAGTCGACCGACTAGAGATTTATCGGAACCTGCTCGCGGGGTAGGCTATCTGCTCGTGGATATGAAAACCCAGGGCTACCGCTTCATCATTTCCGGCGTCATCTCGGCCGTTGTTGACTGGGGCGTTACCGCTCTCACCCAGTTCCTGTTCGGATTCGCGGCATCCCGTGCCCGCCTCGTCGGCTTCATCTTCGGCACGATCACCGCCTACATGATCAACCGGCGCTGGACCTTCCAAGCAGACCACTCCTGGAAGCGCCTGTTCTACGTGGCGGTCCTCTACACCGTCACCGGCTGGCTCAACATGACGCTGTACGCCTGGGGATTCCACCTGCTCGAGCCTCACACGCCGCGACTTGTTGCCTCCATCGGCGCATTTGTTTTCGCGCAGGGCATCGCCACAGTGATCAACTTCTTCGCGCAGCGGATGTTTATTTTTAAGCAGCCCAAGAGCGTCATCGTGGTGGAGCAAACCCCATAGGAAGGGCAACATTGCTAGTGAACCGAGAGAGCCTCATTGTTCGCTACGTTTTGGTCGGAGTGTTGTATGCCTATTGGGTGATTCCGCCTCTGGTTCTTGTGGAAAGCTATATTGCTTGGTTGCTTGCTGTCATCGGCGCCGTGGTTGTGGGATACGTGGCTCGTAAGGCACGGCTGTGGCATTCGTTATTTGTCAGCGGATGCGTGGCCTTTGCCTGGGGCAGGTTCACGATCTACGCTGTGGATCCGTCGGTAGCGTTCGCCGCCCCCAGTACCGTGGTCGCATTAGTTGTGCTCGGTTTTTGTGGCATCTCGGCGATTCAAGAGAGCGAACGCGAAGATTAGTTGGCCCGGGAAACAGGGTGCTCTTCCGGCCCCGAGATTGGAGGGCCAGGCGCACGGCCCCGAGATTACGGTCCCGAGATCGCCCCAAAAATGTCCTCACCATCCCGAACTTCGGGAGGGTAATGTCGGGGCGAACATACAAACAGCTTCACACGCCCGGAAATGACGCTCCAAGAGAGCGAACGCGAACCCTAAGGTCGCTCAAACCTCTCATCACGCCCCATCTTGTGCAGCCTTAGCCATTCGCGGAAACCGGCAAAGTCTCGCTCCTGCACGAGGAAGAACCACGCAAAGCGGGCGTATTCCTGGGGCAGGAGTTTGCGCATGCCGGGCTGGTTCATGAGGTAGCCGCGGTTGCGGTAGGTGAAGAAGCGCTTGGCTTCGGAGGACGGGTATTGGGTGTGCATTTTGCCACCCAAAATTGGCTTGAATTCGTCGGAGCCATTGGGGTGGAGATATGCGCAGGTCAGGCAGGTGCCGAAGGGGAGCCCGGAGCGGACGAGGCGGCGGTGGTATTCGACTTCGTCGCCACGGATGAAGAGGCGGTAGTCCGGCACACCGATTTGTTCCATGGCTTTGGCGGAGATCAGCGCACCGTTGAACAGGGACGCGATGCCGGGCAGGAAGCCGCTGCCGAGTTCCGCACGAGACCGGCGCCAGCTGAGGCCACGGCGGAGCGGGAAAGCCAGTTCAGAAGGCGCTGCTTTGTCCACCACGACGGGGGATACTTCCGCCAGGCCGTGCTCAAGGGCGCACTCGTACAAGGAAGCCAGAACGTCCGGCCCCTCGGGACGGCCGTCGTCGTCGGCGCACCAGATGGCGTCGGCCCCCAGCGCGAGCGCTGTGAGGAAACCGTAGGCGAAGCCGCCCGCGCCACCGAGGTTGGTGCGGGACGGCAGGTATACTCCGCGGGAACCGCACACCTGAGTGACCAGCGACGCCACGGCGTCTTCGCAGCCGTTGTCCACGACGATGATCCACTCGACGGGGCGGGTCTGTGCAGCCACCACTTCGAGGGATTCGCGCAGCATATCGACGCGCTGGTGCGTCACAATCACCGCGGCGACGCGGTCAGTCTTGGAGAGCATTAGGCTTCCTCTTCCATTCGCTTGATCAGGCGACGAACATGGTCGGCGGCGCCTTTACCTTCGTATGCTTCCACGATCTCGGGGACGGTGCCAGCTTGGCGGATGGTGCCGTGGTCGACCCAGAGGGCGGTGTCACAGAGCTGCGCGAGGAAGTCGTTGGAGTGAGAGGCGAACACTAGGATGCCGGAGCGCTCCACCAGCTCTTGCAGACGGGAGCGGGCTTTGGCCATGAAGGCGGCGTCGACGGCGCCGATGCCTTCGTCGAGGAGCAGGATTTCCGGTTCGATGGAGGTGACCACGCCGAGCGCTAGGCGGATGCGCATGCCGGTGGAGTAGGTGCGCAGTGGCATGGCCAGGTATTCGCCGAGCTCGGAGAACTCCGCGATCTCATCCATCTTCGCTTTCATCTGCTTGCGGGTCTGGCCGAGGAAGAGACCACGGATGATGATGTTTTCGTAGCCGGAGATCTCCGGGTCCATGCCCACGCCCAGGTCAAAGACGGGTGCGACGCGGCCGCGGATGTGCGCGGAGCCACGAGTGGGTTCGTAGATGCCGGACAGCAGGCGAAGCAGGGTGGATTTGCCGGCGCCGTTATGTCCGACGAGCCCCACGCGGTCGCCTTCCCGTAGGTGCAGGTTGACGTCGCGGAGTGCTTCGACCACCACGGTGTTGTTGGAGTTTCGTCCTATCGCCCCGCCGGCGGCGCCGAGGAACGCCTTCTTCATGGAGCGGGATTTGGCATCGAAGATGGGGAAGTCGACGCAGGCGTTGTGTGTATCAATTGAAACCATCGAGTTCTCCTTACACCCAGTAGCTCACGCGGTAGCGCCATTGTTTCATCGCCAGCATCGCCAGGATGAGGCCACCTGCGGTGCAGCCGAGGACGACATACCAGTGGTAGGCGGGAAGCGGTGCACCGATCAGTGGCGCGCGGACCACTTCCATGTAGTGGTACAGCGGATTGAGCTCGACGATGCGGGCCCGGGTTGCCATCTCCGGTCCGGCGGTTTTGAGGGTGGTAGTGGTCCAGACGATAGGCGTGACGTAGAACAGCAGCTGCACCAGCGCTTCCAGCAGCGGTGCCACATCGCGGTAGCGGGTAGCGATGATGCCGAAGAACATCGACACCCACACGCCGTTGACGATCAGCAGGATGAGCGCGGGGATTGCGAGTAGCAGGTCCCAACCGAGGGGGCGGGGGAAGATCAGCATCAGCAGCACCCAGATCACCATGTTGTGCAGCAGGAAAAGCGTTTGGCGCCACACCAGGCGGTACACGTGGACTGAGAGAGCGGAGGGGAGCTGCTTAATGAGGCCTTCGTTGTCGATGAAGATGTCGGCGCCTTCTTTAATGGCACCGGAAATAAATCCCCACATGATCAGGCCGACAGTGACGTGAGGCAAGAATTCCGCGAGCGGGATCCTAAACAGCAGCGAGTACAGCAGGCCGAGGGCGAGTGCCATGACACCCGTAGCAATGGTGATCCAAAGGGGGCCCAGCACGGAGCGTCGGTAACGCTGCTTGATGTCCTGCCAGCCGAGCTGCAACCACAGTTCGTGCTGGTTGAAACCGCGCACGAGGTCGTTCCACGCTGCGGTGAAGGTCATGGATCGGGATGCTGGCGCGTCGGTGGCATCGACGCGGGTCATCCGCTCGAGAACTGCTGCTTTGTCTGACACTCCTATGAGCCTAGCTGTAGCTGTATGCTTTACGAGGTAAGTGGGTGCCTATCCTGAGGAGTTTTTATGTTTGACGTCGCGTACGCGAGAGGTCACTACACCTCGCTGAGCGATGGTTGGACGTATCTGAATGCCCACGTGCATGCGCAAATTCCCGAGCGAGTATCTTCTGCTGTGTCGACGGCGTTTCGCACCTCTGCGCTTCTCGACGCCCGCATCCCCACCTCTGGTAGCCATTCGCGCTCTCAGGAAAACCGCTCCAGTCTGGGGGTGAGCCATGTTGCGGCTGCCCGCGTGGCGGTTGCTGATCTGGTGGGCTCTGTTCCAGAACGCGTGGTTTTGGGGGCTAACAAGCAGATTTTGCTGAACTGTTTGGCGGAGGCGCTGCAGCCACGTTTGCGGCGTACTACCCAGATGGTGCTGAACCGAGTTGACCCAGAGTCGACCAATGAGCCGTTTCTTCGTCGTGATGCGTCCGTGGTGTGGGCGGAACCTGATCTGGGGACCGGTGAGTTGCCGGCCTGGCAATACGAAGAGGTGGTCAACGGTTCCACACGGCTGGTAATGGTCCCTGCGGCCCATGCCCTCACCGGAACAGTGACGAAAATCTCAGAAATTTCAGATATTGTGCGGGCAAAATCCCGGGCTTGGCTGGTGGTTGATGCCTCCGCTGTGGCTGCCTACCGGCCGATCTCCATTGATGACTGGGGTGCGGATGTCGTGGTGGTTGACTTCGCCAAGATGGGCGGGCCACAGTTTGCCGCTCTGGTATTTCGTGACACCTCCATGTTCCCGCTGCTCAAGTCCCTCAATAGTGCTGCTCCGGCGGATTCCGCTGCGAAGCTAGAAATCGGTGAGTTGTCCCCTGGCCTGGCAGGAGGCGTCAGCGCGATCGTCGATCACTTCGCGGGATTGGTGGAAAGTGGTGGCACGAGGAGCACCCGGCTACAGCGATCCATGGTGGAAGTTGATCGTTATTCGCGTCAGCTCACTCGCCATTTGCTCAATTCCTTGCTTGGGCTGCCGAAGGTGCACGTGCTGGGCATTACCGGCGAAGCTGCTGGTAAGGACGCGCTCTATTTGGATCGCGTGCCACGGATATCTTTCATGGTGAATGGAGTTCCGGCAGCGACGGTACAGAAGCGACTGCTCACTAATGGTTTGGTGACGGAACTGAGCCCGCGTGACCCGCTGCTTGAGGCGATGGGTGCTTTCGAGGAAGGCGGTGCCATCACGGTCGGCTTGGCGCCGTACAACACCATGAATGACATTGACCAGCTCACTCGGGTGTTGGCGTCGCTCGCATAGGCTGGCGTGCTTCGTGGCGCCACCAGCTGATCGTCACCCCGAGGAGAACCACCATCAACACGTTGCGGGTGATGAGGGCGAGGGTGGGCAGGAAGTCCGGGTCGTTCGTCATTAAGCTGTCGTAGTGACCTGGATAGACGTACTGCGTTAGCCAGGTGATGAGGAGCACCAGCACTGCATTGATCCGCGCGTGCTTCGCGTGAGTGAAGCAGAGACTCACGGCTGTGATCGGGGCGAGCCACACCATGTACTGCGGGGAGAAAACCTTGTTTGTCACCAGCACCGCAACGATCAGCACCATGGACAGCGCGATGGATTCCCAGGAGCGCCAGGTGTGTTTGCTTAGGCGACGCAGCACGATGAGCGCAGCGGCCAACACGGTCAAGTAAAGGGCGATGCTAGCCAATTGCGTAGCGACGTCCACCCCTGGGCCCGTGATCTCGAAGCTTTTCGATTCCGCATAGCGAACCGTGTATTCGCCGCCGCCCGTGGACGCCAGCACCATGAAAGGTGTGGCAGCTATCGATTCGATCTGCAGCCCCCGATCAGACTGGTATTGCAACGGTGACAGCAGTCGATCAACCCCCTGGGTGAGGATGGTCACCAGCGCCATGGCGACGAGCGTGCCACCAAAAACACTGATACGCAGCCACGATTGCTTGCTCTTTATGCTCCCCACCAGCACCGTTGCCAGGACACCTGGCCACAACTTCATCATCGTGGCGGCGCCGAGAAACGCAGCTGAGACTTTCGGGTGCCGCGCCAGCAAGTACGCAAACACGCCCACCAGCAGGCCAGGGATGAGGTCGAGGCGGGTGAGGTAGATCGGGCCAACCACAAAACCGAAAGCCACCCAAAATGCGCCCGCTAAGTAGTGCTTTCTGTGAATGAGGACAGCCAAAAAGAGCAGGTCAAGCACCAAGATGAAGCCGACGTACCAGTATTCGACCCCGGACTGGGTGTCCGGGGCGAAGCGATCAATCAGCCGGATGAGCCACAGATTTGCCTCCGGGTATTCCTTCAAAGCCACCTGGCCGGTGCGCTCCTTGGCGATCTCCGAAAAGTAATAGTGGACATCGCCGAAAATCCAGCGCTGACGCCCGAAGGTCTGCTTGACCATCAACCAACGGCTCAGCGCCCAACCCGAAAGCAGAATCAGAAAAGGCACATTTACCGATACTAGGCGACAGTGAGAACAATCTTCCCAGTGACAGCGCCTTCCTTGAGCAGCTGGTGTGCCTTTTCGGCCTCAGCCAACGGGAGGGTGGTGCTTAAGTGATGCTTGATCTGGCCGTCGTTAAGCAGCGGCCATACGGTCGCTTCGGTATCGCGCACGATGCGGGCCTTGTCGGCGAGGTCGCGGGCGCGCAGGGCGGTTGCGGAGATGCTACCGCGTTTGGTGAGCAGCCGACCGATGTTCAGCTCGCCCTTCACGCCGCCCTGCATGCCGATGATGACGAGGTGGCCGTCCATCGCCAAGGCTTTGACATTCTGATCCAAGTACTTCGCGCCCATAATGTCCAGGATCACGTCGCACTTATTCTTCATCACCTCAGCGAAATCCTCCTCCTTGTAGTTAATGAGGATGTCCGCACCAAGTTCCTGACAGGTAGCAAGCTTTTCGGCGCTGCCTGCCGTCACCGCGACAGTGCAGCCAAGGGCCTTCGCATACTGAATCGCAAAGGTGCCAATGCCACCCGCACCACCGTGGATCAGCAACGTGTTGCTCTGCTTGAGGCCCGCCAGCTGCATATTTGAATGCACCGTGCAGGCCACCTCCACGATCGCCGCAGCCTCAGTGGTGGTCCAACCTTCCGGAATGCTCAGCAACTGGCCCTCAGGGACAGCCACGAACTCCGCATAACCACCACCAGCCAGCAGACAAGCAACCTTTTCGCCCTTCTCACGGGACGTTGTGCCAGGGTCAGCAATCTCCCCCGCGCACTCCAACCCCATAATCTCGCTCGCACCTGGAGGCGGCGGGTAGTGGCCCGCAGCCTGCAACACATCACCGCGATTCACACCCGCGGCATGAACCTTCACCAGCACCTCCCCATCCTTCAACTCGGGCGTAGGGACTTCCGTGAGAGTAAGTTTTTCCTGGATTTCAATAGCACGCATGCCCTCAAGGGTAGTCAAAATAGCAATTGCGCACGCCCATACGTTATTATTTTCTGCACTGCCCCTTTTGGGGAAGATCGAGTCCCTTTTTTTGGGGCAGATGGAAGTATGGCAGAGCGGCCGAATGCACTGGTCTTGAAAACCAGCGATGGGAAACCATCCGGGGGTTCAAATCCCTCTACTTCCGCCAAATGCAAAACCCCTGTTCAGTGTTGAGCGGGGGTTTTGTTGATACTTAAGCCCTGAAACCCGGGAAGTGAAACTCGGGTCTCGGGGCGAAAATCACTGTTTAGCAGATGTGCAGCTCAAAATGGAGCCGAAACCCGGGTTTCACTTCCCGGGGATTCGAGGAAGCAGAACTCCAATGGTCGAGTCCTGAGTGCTGGTAGGCGCGCGTGTCAGCCTGCAGGCAAGGTCTTGCTGATAGCGATTTGTCTGGTCGGGAAATAACTACGCCTTTCAGAGCTAAAGTCCCTGGTTAGCTCTAGGGGTAGGCGTAGGTTTTAGAGGCGCGAACATAATCGCTATCCGCGCAGCTTAAGCAGTGCTGCAGTTGTACGGTGATTTTCAATTTGGTTACGGCGTTTAGTACGCTGCTAGGCGTCCGAAGAGTTTGCGATTACTTTGTTGCGCTCTCCCTGGCCGAGTGGCGGGGGAGGATGACCGCAGTGGGAGAGAAGGTCCCTCATGAGCCTGCAACGCAGGGAGGCGATTCGTTCCTTTGTTGCGGCGGGATTAATCGGAATTTACTTGGTATCGCGGGCCCTTTTGTTTGCGGTTCCTGAAGGAACTATCGCGATGCTGTGGCTGATGGTTGGGGGCAGCGCAGCGGCTTGGGTTGGCATGTGGTGGCTGCTACGGTCCCTCGCCCCACTAATGATGTCGCTTTCAGCATCGAGCTACATATGTGCCATGCTTATCCGGGCTATTCAGGAAACACAATTGTGGGTTCATCCCATGGGGTATCGGGATGACTCGACTTCTTGGCTCGTAGCACAGTTCTTAACGGCCCTGGCATACTGCTTGCTTGCCTATATTGTGTGGAAGGAGCAGATCGGCCACCGGTTCCTCTACCTGCACATAGTGGTCTTTGTTGCCCTAGTTATTGTGCGAACTATCGCTGCCGTTCACGCCGACCTCGGGACATATATCACGGTCATGCTCATTCGGGATCTCGTCGGCGGCGCCTTGTACATCGCATTAGCCATCACTTTCTTCCTGCATGGTCGGCAGTGCTGGGTGGACGCGAATTCCCAGGATAGCCGGCCGTAACTGCGCGCATTTAACGCAGTGGCCCCAGTAGCTCCTCGGTGGCAGCCTCATCCCACAACACCACTGATCCGACCTCGGTGTCGGCGAAACCGTCCAGTGGAATAGTTTCCGTCCGGGTGCCACCCTTCAGAGCCAGCGCGACCCGCGCTAGATGCCATGCGTGATCGTCCTCGTCCACAATGAATGCCGAACCTGTATGGGAAATCAGAGGAATAGTGCGCAGCGGATTCGCGATTGTGGCGGGGGAGGTCGCCTTGTCCATTAGCGCAGCAAAGAATTTCCGTTGGCGCGCGACACGATCCAAATCTCCCATCGGGGTGGCGCGGGTGCGGACATAGCTGAGCGCCGTTGGGCCGTCCATCTCCTGGCATCCCGCATCGAGGTACAAGCTAATCACATCGTCCGCAATAGGCTCATCGACGCAAATCTCCACGCCACCGACTGCATCAACCATGCCCGAAAAACCACCAAAACCAATCTCGGCATAGTGGTCAATCCGCAGTCCTGTGGCCTGCTCGACGGTCTGGGTCAGCAGCTGCGGACCACCGGTAGTGAAGGCAGAGTTGATCTTGTTCTGGCCGTAGCCCGGAATGTTCACATAGGAATCGCGCGGAATCGAAATGAGTGTCGGCTGGCCCGAAGTCGGAATGTGCAGCAACATAATCGTGTCCGTACGGCCCACACCAATATCGCCACCTGTGTTCAGCTTCGCTATCTCGTCCTCGCTCAAGCCTTGGCGCGAATCAGAACCCACAAGCAGCCAGTTCACCCCGGCAGTATTGCTGATTCTCTGAGCAGGCAGCGCCTCCACTCGAGTGAGCTTTGTATCCGCCCACACGAAGGCTCCGACCAGTGCAACCGCCAGGAGCACAGCAAGTGTCATGACACCACGGAGACAGCCGACAGTACGTGGGGTCTTCCGCCGCTTCTTTACCGGCGGATTGTACGGCTGTGGCTGATAGTGCTGTGGGCGGGATTGCTGCTGCTGCGGTGGGGGAAAATACTGTCGGGGTTGGGAAGCAGGCCGCTGCTCCGGGGTTGGGTACTGCTGGGCAGGCCGCTGCCTCGCAGCGGGATATTGCTGAGTAGGGCGCGGTTGTTCCTCGCGCCGGGGACGACGCTGAGGTGGCTGCGTCATCCGCGTGTTCGGTCGCTTGCGCACTGGCCGCCCGTAGCGGTCAAGAATGGGACGCCCGTAGCGGTCGCGTGCTACGTCGTCACCATAGTTGTCGGAATGCTTGCCACCTTCGGTCATGGTTACTAAGGGTAACGCTTTATCTCGAGGTAGTGCACTGTTGCCTGAGCCAGGCGGCGGCGTCGGCTTCTGGATCTTCGGTTGTGACGTCGGGTTGGATGGGGTCATCGGAGAACTCTTCTCCGGTGCGGGCACGGTCTTTTGCGGTGGTGATCATAAGGCCGGCGCCGTCGTAGAGGTCGATTACGACGTTGGCGGACGCATACCCTGCGGTGGGGGCGCCGAAGCTGCGGGAGTTTGACAGTCCGCGGAACGCGAGCATGGTTGCTTCACCAGAGGAGGCGGTATCGGCGTCGGTAAGCACGGCGGTAGGGACATCCTGCTTGCCGCCGTGAGTGGTGGTCGGGGTTCCACCGCCCTTGACGCCGTTGCCTTCTACGGTGACCTGGGTAGTGGCCGTCCGTGAGACGAATTCCAAGGCGGTGCCGTTAGGCAGGAGCGGGCTGAGGCCGCCGAGCATAGGGCCCATGTCGCCGCCCCCGTTGCCGCGCAGGTCGATGATGGCTCCGCAGCGGGCGTGCTCGTGAATGCCGTCGGTGAGGATGGTGGCGTAGGTTTGACCTGCCTCGCCGCGGCTGAGCGCGGGGAGTTTGAGGTAGGCGAGCTCGCCACGCTTTTCGACGGCCGGCATCTCCGCAGAATCCACAGTGCTTGGTTCGTTGTCACCTGGGGCGAGGAAGTTCAAATGCTTACCGCCGCCAGCTTTGAGTGCTGCGCGTAGCGGCTCGTATGTGTCCTCAAAGCTCTTGGTAGTTGTCGCAGCCTCCAGGGCAGCGTCTTTGGCCTGCGTGAACTCTGGGGAATCGGCATTGATGGCCAAGGTTTCCACGATGGCTAACGCATCTTTGGCATAGCGCTCAGGGGAAGGTTTCACCAGGTAACGAATTTTTCCAGTGGTGATCCCTGTGAGCATGGGGCCATAAAGGTAGCCACCGATGGCTGCGGCAATGGTGAACAACGCGACGACTGAAAGCAAAATTTTACGTAACGCTGAACAAATCTCCTGGTTGGCAATCGAGTGCTTCGCAGAGCGCGGTAAGAGTGGTGAAGCGGACAGCTTTTGCCCGGTTGTTTTTCAGGACGGAGAGGTTGACCGCGGTGATATCGACTAGTTTCGACAGCTCCGCCAGAGTCATGCCTTTTTCCTCCAATATTCGATCGAGGTGGCAGATGACCCCCATTTAGATCAGGCCCTCCTGGTCTTCCTGCATTTTCACGGCGCGGTCAAGAGCGATGGCTGTAACTGTCAGAACCATCATCAGGATGTACATCGGGATGAACACCGGATCGTCGATGCCGTTGGGGAGCGCGTTATGCCGGACATCTTCGGTGGCTGATACCCAATTATTGCCGATCCCTTCGAAGAACTGCCCCACGATATAAGCCAGCGCGGCCCAGCTGGCAATTTTGAACATCTTTACGTTGGTGCGATTGAAGAAATCGCCCTTGAGGAAGTTGCGGCCCGCGAGAAGCAAAGTCACGCACAGTGCGATGCTGGCAATCGTCTTGATGACGAATGCTCCAAGGAAAATCGCTGGCTGTCCTTCCTGTAGCGCTTCCAGTGGGACATGAATGCTTTTGACGTCGGATATCAGTAGTCCCACTGGGCTGGAAATCTCGTGTAACAGGGCGAGACGGGCAATGCTCAAGCTGATGAGGAACAGGATGAGAACGTAGCCAAAGTTGGCGGAGCTGATGCCGCGGAGGGCTTTCTTGTCCATGGTTCTTATCCCATCTTGTATCGCTTTTCGATGTATTGACTTTCATTGTATCGATAAACGATATGGAGTCAAGGGGGGTTGGGCTAAAGATTGTCGAAAACTCGGGAAGCATAACCCGGGTTTCGGAGAAAAAAGAGCAAAATAGCACAACTGAAGCCCGAAACGGCTCCGAGACCCGGGTTATGCTTCCCGGGAATTAGCCCCAACGGAGCCGCAAGGAAGCTACAGGGAGCCACAAAACAACTAGCTAGTGCTGCTCGATGCGAACCATCTGGCTCTTGGCCTCTTCTGGTGAGACTAAACGGAGCCGGGTAATGAGTGATGTGCCCGAAATGTCCAATAGCGCGCTGATTAGTGTCGTTCGCAGTTCCGCCGACAGATGTGAAAAAGGGCCACTGGATTGGAGTGTTGCTAGGCCGTGGGCGGTGGCCCATAGGTTTAAAGATGCTTCGAAAATCTGAATTGTTGATGGGGGAGTGCCAGCTACTTCCAGCACTTGTCGGGTGGTGTCAAACAGAAATTGCATGGCTTCGCCCATTGGTACGTCGGGGCTGCTGTCGGGCATGATGGACTGTTCGTAGATGAGGGTGTAGACATCAAAATGCTTTGGGAAAGACACCGCTAACCCGATATATGCTGCGCCGATAGCTTTGCTGAGTTCGAAGGGGTGTGGCGTGTTGGGCAGCTGACCAAATTGCGCCATGAGGTGCATTTTCATGGTGGCACCCAGGTGGTCGCAGAGCTGATGTTGGAAGGATTGGTCGGGTGTGAGTAGCTGGCGGGCAGTGTGCAGGGGAATGTTGGCCGAGGCTGCGGCGCGTTCCACGGTTAGTAGGTTGATGCCCTCTTGGTGGACGACTCTAATGGCGCCTTCGAAAAGCTGCTCTCGCAATGCACTGGCCTTATCGACGTCAAACTCAGTGGGAGGCAGCAGATCACATCGATATGTGTGAGGAGCGAGCTTAAAGACATTCCCCTCTGGCAGCACGATCCGACAGGCGTGAATGACATGGTTGATTACGGCGTTGAACAGTATCTTTCGCCCGCTTTTACTTAGTCGTCTAGTTGCCCCCTGGCAATGCAAATGCGTAATCCCGTGAATCCCGGAATACAGGACAACGGTGACTATTGACCAGAGCCAAGGGGATTGGGGAGACCCTAGCTCGCGCATGTATTTGCGGGTGACCTCTAGCAGTCGAGCAAACACTGGATCTATCGGGAGCACGTCCAGGTTAGCCTCGAAATCTGTTGGGAAAGTGCGAGTGCGGGCCAAGGAGTTGTATGCAGTGAAGTGCAGTGGGGACGTCGATGCGAACGAAAGGTAGCCGTCCGCAAACTGGGTCGCTGCTTGCTCGAAGTCGGCTGTATCGATCGACGACGGGAGATGGGAGTTCAAGCGCTGTGTACATTGAGCCAACAGCTCTTCTCGGAAATGCTCTTCAGTAGGGAACACGTCCTGGGCGTCGTTTAGTGGTATGCCCACCGCAGCAGCTACCTGCTTTAAGTTTACAGATGTGCCGTCTAGTCCTGATGCCCTTCGGATTCCCTCAGTGATTAATTGCTGACGGAGCTGTGAAAGCGCATGCTTGTGTTCCATCTCCATAATTTGAGAGTATCCCGAATGATCACATTTGAAAAATGTTTGGGTGAAAAATAACTAGAAAAAGGCCTGGTAACCGACGAATGCAACGGCGTCGATAAGAAAATGCCCAATGATAAGCGGCCACACCCGACCGAACTTGAGGAAGAACCACCCATAGACAAGGCCCATGACGATGTTGCCGAAACCCGCGGAGACCCCTTGGTACAGGTGGTAGCTGCCACGCAACACAGCAGTGCATCCGAGGATCAGCCACGTCGAAAGGCCCAGCCCTCGTAGTCGGGTGACCAGCCAGCCGACCACCACCACTTCTTCCCCAAAGGCATTGGCGAAGGACCACAACAGCAGTACCGGTATCGCCCACCAGGACTCGAACCCGGAGGGGATCACTTCTTTGGTCAGCCCGAAGTGCAGCGCCCCGAAGTAAAACGCTAGGCCGGGCAGCCCAATGAGGGCCGCGAGCCCGGCGCCGGAAAGTAAGTCCCGGCGCTGGAAGGAAGGCAGCCGGATCCCATCGCCAGCGAGGAAGAACATGGCTAGCAAACCCCACGCCACCAGCACAAAAGCGGAGCATAACTGCAGTGAGTAGTCCAGCCACAACGAGGTGGCCATGGGTTTATTCAAGGTCACCGACTGCTGGTCGAGTGGCCCTTCGAGGAGGGAATCGACGAGTCGTAGCAGGGATCGCACCCCGCTCATGCCGAACGTGATGCTGAGCAGCAGGAAGATTTCCCACTGAATCCGCTTATGAACCATGCAACTCCTCCGCGAGCGCGAGCAATGCAGGAACTTCGGCCCGAATGGCTCCCAGATGAATGGAGCGATCAGCGAACGGGATCGAGATGCCTGCCCACCCGGTGATGTTAAACAGGGTGCACCATGGTGTCCACCGGGTTTGCTCGGCGAAATCCTCGGCGGGCGCCAGCGCGGAGAAGTGCCCGATCGGTGGCGGGTCAAACGCCAGCGTCGGGGTGAGTAGCACGTCAACGTCCCAGGCAGCGCGCACCACCGCCCCCAACGCCGAGCACTTATCGACGGCCATTGCCCGCTCACCATCCGTCAACCGTCGGCCCCGGTCCCGCAGAAACTCCACGATGGGGCTCGCTTCTCCGTCGATCTTCCGGCACATTCCAGAAAGCATTATGCCGAACGCTTCAAAGTAAGAAGCGTCGTAGGCGGGGTCGAGTGGGACAACGTCGTGTCCTAGGTCAGAGAGTGCGTCTGCTGCTTTTTCGCAGGCGGTGCGCCATTCAGGGGCTACGGATCCATCTCCGTGCAGGGGCTCCACAAGCACTCCGACCCGCAGCCGTCGCGCGGCCAACGGCGCACCGTGCATCATGGCCTGATCCTGCACTGAACCAGTGATGAATCCTTGTGCCGTGAGCTTGCCACCAGCATTGTTGTGGGGCGGTTTGTATCCGACCACACCACAAGCTGCTGCCGGGACACGGATGGAACCGCCACCATCGGATGCGTGGGCCACTCGCACCAGGCCACGCGCCACCGCCACAGCAGCACCACCGGAGGAACCACCAGGAGTGCACCCAGGAAACAACGGGTTGTCCACCGCAGGCATGCCCACTGGCTCGGTGTACGCCGTCATGCCTAGTTCACTGGTGGCGGTTTTCCCTACGATCCGTGCGCCCCGTCGCTGCAGCGCCACCACAAACGGATCTGAAGGCTCGAGCACGCGCCGCGTCACGGATCCGTAGGTGGTGGGCATGCCGGACACCGGCATGAGATCTTTGATGGGGAGGAGGATTCCGGAGAGGGGGCCGTCGGTAAGCGGCGGTGGCGTGGTAGCCACGTGGACAAAACCCGACTGCGCCGGGGTGAGCCCTGCAACACGGGAAAGGAACTCCTCAAACATATATCCAGACTAGGGTAGAAAGACATGACTACTTCCGTTGCCTACCTCGGCCCGCAGGGCACGTTCACTGAAATGGCTGCGCTGCGCCTCATGCCAGACGCGGAACTGGTGCCCGTAGACAGCCCCGCGGAAGCGATCGCGGCCCCCACAGACTTTGCTGTGGTGGCGATCGAAAACTCGGTGGACGGCCCCGTCACCCCCACCTTCGATGCCCTGGCCAGCATTGATACCACCCAAATCTACGCAGAAACCGACATCGAGGTCGCCTTCGCCATTATGCGCTCAGCCACCTCCGGCACGAGTACCTTGGCTACGCACCCCGTCGCCTGGCAGCAAGTCAAGGGTTGGGTGGCGCAGAATCTTCCTGGGGTGAAATTCGTCCCCGCCAGCTCCAACGCCGACGCTGCCCGGATGGTAGCCGACGGCGAAGCCGACTATGCCGCAGCACCAGCCCGAGCCGCGGAAATTTATGGGCTGGACACGGTCGCGGAGAATGTGGCTGATGTGAAGGGGGCGCGAACCAGGTTTGTGCTCGTCGGTAAGCGGGGGCGCCCTACCACCCGAACCGGCAACGACCGCACCTCAGTCGCCTTCACCCTCCCCAATGTGCCCGGCTCGCTGGTGCGCGCGCTCAACGAATTCGCCGTGCGCGGCGTCGATCTCACCCGCATCGAATCCCGCCCCACCCGAGAAGGACTTGGCACCTACCGCTTCTACGCAGACATCGCCGGGCATATCGACGACATTCCCGTAGCCGAAGCCCTCCGCGCCCTCTACCTCCACGCCGAGCACATGCACTATCTCGGCTCCTGGCCTGCAGCCACCGACAACACAGGGGATACTGGCACTGACATGCTCCAGCGCATCGCTGACGCCGACGCCTACGTCACCCGACTAAAAACAGGAGACTACTAATGGGACGCATCATCCTGCTGCGCCACGGCCAAACCCACTCCAATCTCAACCGTGTCCTCGACACCCGCCCACCTGGAGCCGAGCTGACCGACCTCGGCCGGGAACAAGCAACCACCGTTGGCCTTGAACTCGCTGAACTTTGCGGCGTCGGCCACGGAAACTTCGGTCGCCTTCGGCTCCTAGCCTCCTCCATCGCGATCCGTGCCCAACAAACCGCAGTCCGCGTCGCAGCCTCCATCGAAGCAACTGCCGGCCTACCAGCCGATTCGCTACCCATCGACGTCCGCATGGGCATCCACGAAATCTCCGCCGGTAACCTCCAAGGCGCCCAAGGCGAAGAAGCCGCCGCCCTCTACACCGACGCCTTCCGAGGATGGCTCGGCGGCGACGCCGACGCACGCTTGCCCGAAGGTGAAAACTACCGCAACGTGCTGGAACGTTACCAGCCAGTAATCGAAGACATCGCCAATTCTCTCGGCGAAGATGACGACGCCATCATCGTCTCCCACGGCGCCGCCATCCGCGTCGTCTCCACCCACGCCTGCGGCGTCGACCCCGACTTCGCCTTCGGTGCCTACCTGCCCAACTGCCGATTCGTCATACTCAACCCGGACGGCAAGGAATTCGGCCAATGGAAAGTCGAGCGCTGGGCGGACACAGCGGTGCAGCTTTAGGGTGGGCGAATTTGTGGTTCTGTTTGACCGTCGCCGAGGTACCCTCAGGCAGTCAGTGAAACAGCAAATAGCTCCTCTCGGTCTTATGCCGGGAAGAGCTATGCTATCTGGGGAATGCCTTTTATTTTGTCATCTTCGCCTAGACCTAACGTTCACGGGCATACTGAGTGAGCCAAAAGGCTACTGCGGCGAGAACGAGGCACACAGTGGCGAGTGCTCCGTACAGCAAGAGTCTATCTGCGAAGCTTGCGACAGCAGTTGCTGCAAGAGGGCTACCCAAATGAGTTTTGCGATAGAGGTTGTAGCTGCCGTTAAGCACTCCCAGCATGGATGCAAAGCTCCCACAAAGGGCAAGGTATCCAATCGTTCTTAGGGTGTTATGTGATGGCATTGCTCTCCACGAAATGCGCCACTAACAAACAAGCGAGCACACATCATTCCTGGTTGTACGTTCAGATTGTGAATTCCTTGGTCGCCGACCATACCCCATGCGCATCCCAAGTGATTACCGTTGGAATGAGTAGCTACGATATGGCCGTTGATGTCACGGTTTTGATAGTCGATCCGGTAATTGCAAATGTTGGCAGCAGTCGTGTAGGTGGCTGTTTCGAAATCAATATGAGTTCCGGATCCATTGATTCGATGGAAGATTTGTCCGCTAGGAATGTTAACCTGTGCGCCGAAAACATCTGCCATAAAGCCCGGAACAAATGCGTATCCCGCAGCGCTCCGAAGTTGCTGGTCCGCCTCGCTGTTTGGGGAAACATAGTCGTAGCGAGAAGGGTCTGTGGACTGAACCGTTCCTCCGAGGACTGTCTCTCCTGCATTTAAGCGATGGTCTGCATCAAGTTCTGTGCTGTGGGCGAGTGGGCCTTGAAGAGCGCTGACTACGGTTACTAGCGCTAAAGTTTTTTTGGCGATGCTCATTGGAATTCCTTTCTATTAACGGGCATCGCTTTGATGGTAACTTGAAAAATTCTTATTGGCAATAACTTTCTAATGCTAAAATCTGAAATTCAGCCGTGCTATCCCCAACCGAGGGCGTGGAGTTCGTCGTCATCGAGGCCGAAGTAGTGGCCGATTTCGTGGACGACTGTGATGGTGACTTGTTCGATGAGTTCGTCTTCGGTGGTGCAGTAGTCCTGGAGGGCGCCGCGGTAGATCCAGATGGCGTCGGGGAGGTGCGCGGAGTAGTCGCTGGTGCGTTCGGGGAGTGCGACACCTTCGTAGAGTCCGAGGATGTGGGGGCCGTCGGGGTGGTAGTCCTCGATGAGGATGACGGTGTTTTCGAGTCGGCTGAGGAGCTCGCGGGGGACTCGGTCTAGTCCTTGGTCCACGAGCTCCTCGAAGCGTTCCTCGGAGACTTCGATCATGGTTCGCGGAGTGGGTTCCGGGTTGGCTGTGGCGGAGGTGGGGCGCCGTCGATGGTGAAGGCGTCCTTGGCTGAGCCCTGGAGGACCGAGAAGTTGCCGGCGTCGTTGGGCTTGAACAGTGCGCAGTTGACTGTGTGGGAGCCTCCGATCCAGGAGTTGGTGTTGATCGAGGTCCAGAACAGTTGCAGCGTGGAGTTGTAGAGGGCGTCGTCGCCACCGAGGTATTCGTGCGCTGCGGTCAGGCATTGTTCGTGGAGGAACTCGTCTTGCTCTTCCACTGTTGGCACGGTGTCGGGGAAGTGCTCCTTGAGGTTGATTTCCTTGGTTACCTCGAAGGAGTGGTCCTGCCCGCAGTCGACGGTTTGGGTGGAGCGAGCCGGGTCTACCAGGACGCAGGTGCCTTCCGGGTGGGTGCGTGACTGGTCTTGCTCTGTCGCACTGCCGGCGGTGAGCATCGGGATTCCGTTCTCGCCAGCAACTTGGAGGCCGCACAGCATGGTGCGGTCACCAGCTGCCCACGCTTCGGGAGGCGGGAGAATCGGGGCGATAGAGTAGCGACCCAGCGGATCGAACTGGCCTTTGAGGTATTCGATAGTGGGGCCCTTGCATAGCTCTTCGCGCAGTTGCGCCTGTCGAGTAACGTCCGGGGCGGGGGCCTTCGGGCCGAACTCCGACGACGGGTACGCAGCCAGGTTCTCGCGCGATGCCACTTCGTAGCGATGTTCCGACGAGCAATCTGTCTGGCCAAAGTTCGCAAAACTACCGTCCGGATTGACATCCCACGTCAGGCAGCTGCCGGTATCTGCGGTGGTGAAAGGTGCCGCCTCGCGCGCAGGCTTAACGACGCCACCACTGGAATTGGAGCCAGGTTTTGACGTCGGTAAGCCTGCAGATTGCGCAGAGTAGCCACCTATGCCGCATGCCGTGGCCAGCGCCATAATCAACGCAGCACGCACTGCCACGGAGCTACGCCAAGAATTCTGAGTAGTCATCAGATCCAATTGTGCCTAACCGATAGCCCAAAATCACATCTGGGCGCGAGTGACATGAGTCTTCAAAGTGTAGCGATCAGTCCGATAAAGCGAACTGCACCACTCCACTGCCAGGCCGTTCGACTGCGACTGGCGCACAATTTTCAACAGTGCGGTGCCGGGATCGACGTCGAGAAGCTCAGCAACCTCCTCGGTGGCATTGACCGCTGTCGCCGTCTGAATAGCATCAGTGACGGGCACGTTATACTCACTGGCCAAAATCGCGTACACCGAATTGTAAACATCGTTTTCCAACAGGTCAGGGACGTGCTTTGAGTTATACCACGCATCGTCAATCGCGTAGGGGATGCCGTTGCCTAACCGCAGACGGCGCAAATGAGTATGCGTCGCAGTCGAGCCGAAAAACTCTGCCACCTCAGCAGGGGCCGCGGCCCGAGCGGAAAGTAAAATCTTGCTCGAGGACTGCAGCTGCTGCGCTGCCATCTCCTGCGAAAACGATGCCAAATGCAATCGCGACACCAACGGGCTCGGAGCCACAAACGTACCTTTGCCACGAGCCCGCTTTAACACCCCTGATGCCACCAAATCACCAATCGCCCGCCGCACTGTAATGCGAGACACCCCATACGTCTCCTCCAATACCCGCTCGCCAGGCAACATGTCGCCAGGCGCGAGCTGCGTGGTGCACAGCTGCTCCAATATTTCACGCAGCTGGGCATGCTTAGGCTTCGAAGGGTCATCCAGGGCGGTGGCAGGTAAATCCGCTGCACTATTCAGAGCAGTCATACTATTAACAATACGCCCTACTGGTTATGACCACCGGGTTGACTGGTGAGTTACTGGTCACTTTTGGTGGTGGGGTTCTTGGTTCTCCCCGACATCACGGCCCCGACATTACCCTCCCGAAGTTCGGGGTCTTTGGGGGCATTCTCGGGGTCGTAATGTCGGGGCCTTGGTTCTAGTAGCGCCACCAGTCAAGTCGTAACACCCCAGTTATCCCACTGGCCCCAACAATCCCGCAACGTGCCTATGAATGAGGCTCGTTGCTCTTCTCCCCGACATTACCCTCCCGAAGTTCGGGGTGGCGGACCCATTTTTGGGGCATTCTCGGGGCCGTAATGTCGGGGCCTTAGCTTCGGCGACCCAATCTCGGGGCCGTAATGTCGGGGCCTTAGCTTCGGCGACCCAATCTCGGGGCCGTAATGTCGGGGCCTTAGCTTCGGCCACCCAATCTCGGGGCCGTAATGTCGGGGCCTTAGCTTCGGCCACCCAATCTCGGGGCCGTAATGTCGGGGGCGTGGGAAACCCGCAGCAATCTAGCCAGCCAACAAGCCCCCGTAGCCCAATCTGATAATGGCCTGGCGAGGCTGCCGAGGGATGCTGAAATGCGCTAGGGTTGACTACGTGATTGATCTCAAATTTCTCCGTGAAAACCCTGATGTTGTGCGTGCGTCCCAGGTCACTCGTGGGGAGGATCCAGCGCTGGTAGATGAGCTGCTTGCTGCTGATGAAGCACGCCGTGAAGCGATCCTTGCCGCGGATACTTTGCGTGGCGAGCAGAAGGCTTTTGGTAAGAAGATTGGCCAGGCCTCTCCGGAAGATCGCCCTGCTTTGTTGGAGGGTTCCAATGAGCTGAAGGAAAAGGTCAAGGACGCGGAGAAGGCGCAGGCTGAGGCTGAGCAAAAGGTCTTTGATCTGCAGATGCGGATCGACAACATTGTGGTTGGCGCTCCCGCTGGTGGCGAGGATGACTTTGTTGTCCTGGAGCATATTGGCGAGCCTACGAAGTTTGACTTTGAGCCGAAGGATCACTTGGAGCTGGGTGAGTCTTTGGGGCTTATTGATATGGAACGCGGCGCGAAGATTTCGGGCGCCCGTTTCTACTTCCTCACTGGTTATGGTGCGATGCTGCAGTTGGGCATGTTGAATTTGGCTGCGCAGAAGGCGATTGCTAACGGTTTCCAGTTGATGATCCCACCGGTGTTGGTTCGTCCTGAGGTTATGCAGGGCACTGGTTTCTTGGGCCAGCATGCGGATGAGGTGTACTACCTGGAGAAGGACGATATGTTCCTCGTCGGCACCTCTGAGGTTGCGCTGGCTGGCTACCACCAGGGCGAGATCATTGATTTGTCGCAGGGCCCGAAGCGGTATGCGGGCTGGTCGAGCTGCTTCCGCCGTGAAGCTGGTTCGCACGGCAAGGACACGCGCGGTATTTTGCGTGTCCACCAGTTCGACAAGCTGGAGATGTTCTCCTACTGCAAGCCTGAGGAAGCTGAGGCTGAGCACCAGCGACTGCTAAGCATGGAGCGCGAGATGCTCGCAGCGGTGGAGGTTCCGTACCGCATCATCGATGTTGCTGGCGGCGACCTTGGTTCTTCCGCAGCACGCAAGTTTGATACCGAGGCGTGGATTCCAACCCAAAACACGTACCGAGAGCTCACTTCAACTTCTAACTGCACCACGTTCCAGGCACGTCGCCTGCAGGTCCGTTATCGCGATGAGCAGGGTAAAGCACAGATTGCCGCTACGCTGAACGGTACGCTGGCCACTACGCGTTGGCTGGTAGCGATTCTGGAAAATAACCAGCAGGCGGATGGCTCTGTGGTCGTGCCGGAGGCGCTGCGTCCATACGTTGGTAAGGAAGTTCTTGAGCCGATTAAGTAGGGGTAGCATGTCCACCTTCGAGTTTCGTCGTTGCGGTGTGGCCTTCCTGCCGAAGGGGTTCAAGCCAGCTACTGCGCACCCGGAGAAAAAGGAGCCGTTTTACGGCAGTATTGTCCGCGTGGTGCGGCTCATGCTGCGTGCCCAGGGCATCAAGGTGTATGTCGAAGGCGCTGAACGTGTTCCTGCTTCGGGTGGCGCGCTGCTTGCCTTCAATCACACGGGCTACTTCGACTTCATTCTTGGAGGTGTCCCTGCATGGGCGAACGCGAAGCGTCTCGTTCGCTTCATGGCCAAGCGCGAGATTTTTGATATTCCGCTGGTCGGTAGTGCGATGCGGAAGATGCACCACATCAGTGTGGACCGTGCGGCAGGCGCGCAGTCGCTTGACGACGCCGTAGCCTCCCTCACAGCAGGCAACCTCGTTGGCATTTTCCCGGAAGCCACCATTTCTCGCAGCTTTGAGATCAAGGAATTGAAAAGCGGCGCCGCCCGAATCGCGCATAACGCCGACGTGCCACTGATCCCGGTGGTGATCTGGGGCTCTCAGCGGATTTGGACGAAGGATCTGCCGAAGAACCTCGTGCGTCCGAAGGTGCCGGTGTGGATCCGGGTGGGTGAACCCCTGCAACTCACTGGCGATGCGGATGTAGACACCGCTGCGTTGAAAACACAGCTGACTGAGCTGCTGGCCCAGCTTCGGAAAGACTATTCAGCAAAGTTTGGTCCTATTTCGCCAGGGCAGCCGTGGATGCCGGAATCGATGGGCGGGAATGCACCCTCCCCGAAACGCGCTGCGCTTCTAGCGTTGGAGGAACAGGAGCGTCGTCAAGTTGCGCGAGAGCGTAAGCGGGAGAAAAAGCTGCGCCGCCTGGACCTGCGGGCCGACCGCAAGGCAATGGACGTGTTGCGCTCGCGCGGCTGGTTCGGCCGGATGAAGGCCCGCATCGCCGCCGCGATTGAGGAGCGACGTGGTCACTGAGCCGCCGTTGCTCATCGCCAGCGACGTTGATGGCACGCTTATCGACGACCATGAGCGCATCCCCGCCACCGTGCGCAGCGCAATCCGACGCGCAGTATCAATGGGAACGGTGTTCGCTCTCGCCACCGGCCGACCACCACGGTGGATTCACCCTATCTTGGAGCAACTAGGGCTCACGCCCGTGTGCGTGTGTGCGAACGGCGCCATCGTCTACGACGCTGCCACCGACACCATGCTCGACGTGTGCAACCTCGCCCCCGACGCCTTGCAAACCATTGCCACCACAGTAGCAACGGTTCTGGAACCCCACGGCGGTGCAGGTTTTGCTGTCGAGCGAGCTGGAACCTCCGCCTGGGCACCAGAAAACGAACTATTTCTCGTGTCGCCAACCTACGTGCCCGCCTGGTTCTCCGAAGACAACGGCATGGTGGACCTAGACACCTTGTTGTCACAGCCAGCGATCAAGCTTCTCATCCGAAACGAAAAGCTCAGCTCAGCGGACATCTATGACCTGGTGGCGCCACGCATTCCCTCCCACCTTGCCCACGTCACCTTCTCCATCCCGGACGGGTTACTGGAAGTGGCCGCCCCAGGAATTACGAAGGCGCGGGGAGTGCAATACCTAGCGTCTCGAATTGGAGCGAGCCCAGCCGATGTCATTGCTTTTGGCGACATGCCCAACGACATCGAAATGCTGCAGTGGGCAGGACACGGAGTAGCCATGGCCAACGCAGTCCCAGAGCTACGATCCATCGCAGATGAAGTCACCCAAAGCAACAACGACGGCGGAATCGCCACCGTGCTGCAACGGTGGTTCTGAGGCAAAACAAGTTTTGCTCACAGAAGTAAAAATATGCGAAATGTATGCTATTTAGAGTATGCGTGTGTGGAAGCTGAGAACATTTTAGGAAAACTCTCGTATGCGTATTAATATAGTTCCATATGCTTCTAATCTGCCCTCGCCGTTGGGTAGTGGCTACCTATAGAGGAAATAAAATGAAGAGTTCGCAGCAGGCCTCGCGTGTTTTTCAAAAAGCATTGGCCCTCATGTGCAGCCTGGCGCTCATGACGAGCGGAACGATGAATATCGCATACGCGCAGGAAACGACTCTAATGTCGACGCCTTCACCGCAAACCGCCCCGGAGGAGGAAACGACACCGAACGCAACCGCTGAGCCAACTCTGCCAGTACTAGAGCAACCGATCCTCACACCACCGGAAACCGTCACCCCCACCGTTGCGCCCCTGGTCCACACATACCGGGCGGAAACAGAAAGTAAAGTTGCAGACGGCGAGGCTGCCAAAAACAAAGTAGTGCTTACGCTGGACCCGGCGCTGCTCGTAGATGGCATGTTGAGCATTGAACGAGATAAAGATGACGTTGAATTTCTTGGGCACGGGTCTGTGCTGCTTAATGGGCATCCTTTGCCAGAGGAAGACGCAGCTTCGATGCCTGAAGGGGAATCGCGAGGTGCCCGCATTGCCGTTAAGCTTCCTGAGGCAAGTTGGACAGTGGGAGACCATCTAGAGATTCAGTATGCAACCATTGAAGCGGATGCGGGTTCGGAATGGCGCCTGGTGAAAGATGGGGCAGAAGTCTTTTCCCTCCGAGACGACATGTCACATGCAGTGGAAGTCAGTGACCCGACTAGTGCCACAGCACAAACCACCACGACCAAAGCGCATCAGGTCCAAGTTCCCTCAAAAGACAAATTTAACAACGGAAAATGCGCAAATTCCTATGTTGGCAATATCTACTTTTACGCACCAGCCAATGTAAAAGCTACTCGCATTACAGTCAAACGAACAACAGCGCTAAACCTGTACATTCCGCCTGCTACGCAGTTCAATAGCGATACCCCTAATATAAAGGTCGCTGAATTTGAACGCATGTATCGAAATGAATACAAGCCGCTGTGGAATGATATTCGCCACAAAGAAATGGTGGTTAGATCTATTGATGATAAAACTCTGGAAATCATCATTCCTGACGGGATTACCATGGAAAAAGGGGAATATGTCAAGTTGACAAATGCATTTTCCTATTGTTCTGCTGGTGCCCCAGACAGAGATAACCTTGAAATTGCTGTCACTGGCGATACCCAAGACGGTGGTTTTTGTGAAGCGCGCCCACGGTACACCTTCCCAGCTCGTAACCTTGGAAACTCGGAAATCAATCGGTTGAGAACTGTCGATGGCGATGGCAACGGTAACCTCGTAGCTTCGCCATGGGATACCCTGAAAGGGGTTTCTGAGTCTGGAGGAAGTGATCCTTACCGAGTCTTTTTCCGGCCGAATGGCAACGATAATGAGTATGTGCTGCGACACGTGCCATTCCAAGGAACCGTCACGGACGGCTCCCAAGTAGTACCGCGCAAACCGAAGCGGGAGCTGTCCCAAATCGAGCGTGAAAATGGCACTAACGTGTACGTCTCTGAATCAAAAGCAAATGGCCAGGTGCGTTGGAAGTCATACGTTGCGCGACAGGATACCGGCACCGGTAGCTTTGTGCGCCTTGGAGGGCCGAACCAGGAAACCGGATGGATTATCAACTCATTGGCTTTTAATCCGCAAGACAACTGGTTATACGCAATCAGTCAGGGACGGTTAGGCGAAGACTGGGGTCGGTTAGCTGGGCAGACCGTGCAGGGGGATGCTCAGAATAAGTTCCGGCCAGTAATTACTGCAGAAGACCCATGCTTTCCTGCAGGGCATTTGCTTCAAATTGATCCCGAGACTGGTGAAGTCTATAACCTGGGTCGGGTAACCCCGAACGTGGCGAGTAAGGAATACGCTTTCCAAGGCAAAAAGCAGGCATATTGGCCTAATGACCTATGGGGCGGAATCAATGTCGGAGGCATTGACAAAGACGGAAACTACTACGTTGCCAACGCTTCAAAGTCTGGAACTGGAGCAGTGTACAAAGTCAACCTGAATGATGTCACCGCTACGCCCACAGACAATGGTAGAAAATGGCTCGCAAGCGGGATCCGGTTAGACAATGACTGGAATGGCGTGAGCGATCACTCCGGTCGAGCATGGTCAGAAGACTGGACGCCACTTTTCGTTCCGGAAAATACATCATGTCAGCCACAAACTAATTCTCCTTGTAAACAGCGTCAAGCTGGAAACTACATGTGGGGGATTAGCAATGGCTGGAACTCCCAAAATGGAGTGTGGATCGAGCGAATCAATCTGACTGATGGCAGTGTGCAGCGTTGGGATATTACTAATATTCGCACGCCCTCTGGTCAAGGTATTTCGAAACCTAATCAGTGGGGTAGAGCTTGGACATTTGGCAACGGCCTGCTTGGATTTGCTACAGCCAGTGTCGGTGCGAACGATAACGTTCTTCGCATCAAAGTGAATGAACCCGAATCAAACAACCCGTCGTTCCAGCTCATCTCGGTCAATGCCGTAGCAACCGCTTCCTACAACTCAAACGGCACTAGTTCCGTGGGGTTTGAGGAAAATGTTGTAGACCTGCAGATCAAGAAGACGCGTGCTGACATCACAGATCGAGATGGAAAATCGAGGATCAAGTGGGAAATCCAGGTCCGAAATTCCAGCGAGAAAAATGCTAGTACTGGGTTTACAGTGTTTGACACTATCCCCAAGGGATATCAGGTGGTTCGCCTGGAGTCGGGTGACTCGGGGGAGCAGGTTTCTGACGGTAAAAGTGTCCGCTTTGGACGTTGGTCGGCCTTCGTAAAGAAAGCAAATGACAATTACGTCATCGAAGGGCATCACGGTTCCTTGAAAGCTGGTGATACCGCGACCTTCTCGATCATCGCAGAACCAATCAACAATCTGGCTCTCCCTAAAGAATGCGTCGAAAATGTAGCTGGCGTCATCGGCATTGACCGCGACCCAAATACCAAGAAGATTGAGGTGGGAGCGAACGGCAAGGATGCGTTTGGTAACTCTTCTGGAACATACGGCGACCTGAACTATATCGGAAAAACGTATTCGGATATCGCCTCGGATGACTATTGCCGCAGTCGCCTCACTGTAATCAAACACGTCGAAGAAAACAGTGTGAAAACTGAGAAGGTTAATGGGTGGGCGTTTACCGCAGCAACCTCTGGCGATCAATCTATTCTGTTGGATGCTGGTAGTGGTGCCAAGCCTGAAGCAGTGAATGCTTCGACCTTAATTACAGGGCAGACCGGGCAAGGAAAATCTACTCACCCACAAGGTCAGGTGTCGTGGATCATCAATTCGATAGACGAACAAAAGATTCGCGTGACGGAAGATCTGGCTGGGCACGATGGTTTTAAGTTCAATTCTGTCAAATGTTCATTGGACGGTAAGAATCAAAATGCGACTGTAGAGAGCACAAAAGATAAACCGGAGTTTGTTGTCACCATCCCTAAAACAGCGAAGGTCACCTGCGAGGTCTGGAATGTGAAGCAGCCAGAAGAAGGCACCATCGCGATCCAGAAAGCGACTTACGATCCAGCAACAAAAGGGCCAATTAATACGGGCAACCTGGTCGGCTGGGCTTTTGAACTGCGAAAGAAGGACGCAACAACGCCTGCGATCGAACTGAAACCAGGTGATGGGACAAATACAGCAAAAGTTACCCCTGGCACCTACGTTCTAGTAGAGACGAAAGCGCCTGCAAACCACAGTCTCCTCCCACAACCCATCGAGTTCACCATCAAGCGCGGTAAGGACGCAAACCTGGAACTAGCTGATCTTGCCAATGGTGGCGGAGTTGTCACATTTGAAAACCCAAATGCCCAACGGCCGAACATTATTCTCACCGTCGCAGACCCCCAGACTGGTACTTTGCCAAAAACTGGTGGCAGCGGTGTAGCGATTCCGGCACTACTGGGAGTGATGCTAGTTCTGATAGGGGCGGTGTTGACACGGCGTCGTAAAGCGCACAGCGTTTAAAAGGGTGACGGCAGTTAAACTGTCCACCATGACTTCAACCGACAAGGAACTGCCCAGCTTCATGCAGCACCCGGACAAGGTGGACCGGATTCTCTTCGCAACCCTCATGATCATGGCGATATACGGGTTTGCGCTGATCCCGTTCCGGGCAGTACTCCTGCTAGAGCACACGTTCTTGTACACGTGGCTCTCCGGTTCGAGTCTGTCGGTGCTTATTTTGGCGGCGCAAAATCCGGATCGACCAGTGTTCCTAGGGTTCGTGGTGCTGGTGGCGGCACTTTCTATGGTGAAGTTTCTGCCCTTGTACTACTGGATGGGGAAGAAATGGGGCCCGGAGTTCATCACTATGAGCTTCGGAGGTCACCCGCCCCGCTGGTTCAGGAAGCTGGAAGGTTTCATCTACCGGCGCATTGATGTCAGTCTGTTTGCTTCCTACATCCCGTTTTCGCCGATTCCCGCGACGATCGTGGTGGCGATCGGTGGCATTGCCAAAGTGAAGGGCTGGTTGGTGAGCATCTACGTTGTGTTGTTTGCGACGATGCTGAAATGCTTCTACCTGTATTTGGGCTTGCGGTTCGGCGAAGGGATTCAGTCTTCGCTAGAAACCATCGATAAATATGTCATGCGGATAACCCTGGCACTGATTGCGTGGATGTTCATCTCCATTTGGTGGAAGAACAAGAAGAAAGCACAGTAGGCTCAGGGCCGGGAAACCCGGGAAACGCTTCCCGGGTTTCGCACAGAGTAACACTACTCAGTGTGGCGCAGCAGTTAGCAGCTACATGTGGATCTGAGTTTGGTTGGTGGCTGGATCGTAGGTGATGTAGCCGTGCTCGAAGTCCATTCGGGTGAGGCCGCCATCTGCGTATTCGTCGCTGGTTGGCAGGCCGAGTGGGCCTGCGTCGAGGCCCTGCTGGATCCACGCGTCACCGATTGCGCCGTGGACGGCGTGGGTGCCGGTGGCTGGGGACTTGACTACAGCGCCGTTTTCGAATGCCTCGAAGGTAACTGGGTTTTCGGCGTCGGCCGCGTACTGGACTGGCCCCTTGGATGCACCCAGCACTCCCTTGGCAAGTGCTGCCACCTTCGCGATGTCAGGGTCAGAGGAGAGCGCTTGGGCGTTGTTGATGGTGCCTGGGATGTCGGAGATCTTCAGGCCAGCGATCTTTGGCACGCCTCCGTCGACGGTGATCCCGGCTGGGAGCTTGCCGCTTTTTGCTAGGAAGCCGAAGACGAGGGTAGCGAGGGTGCCTGCTACGCCGAGGATGGCGTTGAAGTCACCGCCGGCTGCTTGTCCGAGCACGCCGAGCAGATTGCCGATGGTGTTTGCGGGTTGGGTCCCCTGAGCGGCGGGTTGAGCGCCTTGAGCAGCTGGTGCGGTGTTGTCCAGTGCGATAGGTGCGGTGTTCACAGGTGCGCTGGGTGCGCTAGCGGAGCCACCGATGCTGGCGTATTTTTGGGCCGCGATGTCGCGGATGCGTCCCATTTGGGCGTAGCCGGCGTCGCCTGGGCAGGTGGTGGTGCCAACATCGCGGTGCGCGAAGATGTTCGGCAGGGTCACTGCTTGGCCGTAGGGGTACTTGGAGTAGCTGGTGCCTTCGGAGTAGTGGGTGTCGGAGCCCTTGGGGTCGAATCCGGCGACCTTGGCGCGCCAACCAGCGAGTTCACCGACGGACTTGATTTGTGCGTCGGAGGGGGTGACGGTGGAGTAGTCGCCCATCATGGAGATTGCCCAGGTGTTTTCGTTGAAGCCGCCGGCGTGTGCGCCCAAGATTGGCTTGTTGATGCCGCCGTAGCGACCTTCGAAGATGTTGCCGTACTTGTCGACCAGGGAGTGGTATCCGACGTCGCACCAGCCAAGGTTTGCGCCGTGGTACTGGTAAATGCCACGGACGATGCCGGCGGATTGGGCTTCGGTGTAGTTGTTGGAGCCGGCGGTGTGGTGGATGGTGATGGCGTTGACTTCGTCAGAGTAGTCGGGGCTGGCCTGGCAGTTCGTGCGGATCGATTCGTCGGCGCCCCAGCCTGAGCGGGAAATGATGCGTGGCATGCCGTCGGAGTCGGCCATCAGGTCGATTCCGGCGACGGGCGTGCTGGTGCCACCGTCGATGAATACGGCTTCCAGCCCGGCGTTTGTTACCTCGGCGACGGGCTTGATGTCGCCGTAGTTGGTGGGAAGGGCAGGCAGGCCTGCTGGCTTATCGACGGCCAGTTCCGCATTCTCTACCGGTGCTTCCGCAGGCTGCTCGCCCATGAGATCGACGCCGACGAGAGATACCTGCACCCGCTTGGTGGGCTCGATGTAGACGAGCTCGGTGCCGTTCTTCCCGGAAGTGCCGTACTCAGGTTCTGGCTCTGCGTCGAACCATTCGGTCCAGGTGCCGTCGGCACGCTGGCCACGGAAGTGGGCAACAACGTCCTGTTGTCCCGGCCAGGTGAGTGCGAACATGGAGAACTCTTTGTCGCGGGTGAATTCTTTGACCGCGCGTGGTCCGGCGGTTTTGCCTTGGCCGGTGACGGCCGGATCATCGACGACTACGGTTTCGCCATCACTGAACGCGGCGGTTTCCATGGATGCTGCTACGGGGGCGATCCCCTCGGTTTGGGTGGGGCGGATATCGCCTTTCACACCCAGTGCCGCTGAAGCGACAAGGGCGGTGGATAGCAAAATCGCCCACGCCGGGCGTGAGGTCGAAGTGCGAAGAGTTCGTCGTTGCAGCACTATGTTCTCCCTGGTAATGCACACTGGTGCAGCTGTGACAATAGTTATCAGCTGTTCATAATAGTGCAATATTGTGATTGATGATAGTCGAGTGACAAATTTTTTCTTGTGGGAGAGAAAGAATCTCCTGGCTCCGGCCAGGGATCCTGTCGGAACAGCGATAGCCAACTACGCTCTGTAGACATGACTTATGACTTGATTGTGGTGGGCTCTGGCCTGTTTGGATTAACGGTTGCTGAGCAGGCGGCGAGCCGGCTGGGTAAGAAGGTTCTGGTCGTCGAAAAGCGGGCGCATCTCGGCGGAAACGCCTATTCCGAGGCGGAGCCAGAAACTGGGATTGAAATTCATAAGTACGGGGCGCACCTGTTCCACACCTCCAACAAGCGGGTCTGGAACTACGTGAACCAATTCACCTCGTTTACGGACTATCAGCACCGCGTCTTTGCTATGCACAAGGGCACCGCCTACCAGTTCCCAATGGGGCTCGGGCTCATCAACCAGTTCTTCGGCAAGTACTACTCGCCGGAAGAAGCGAAGAAGCTGATCGCCTCGCAGGCCTCCGAAATCTCCGTTGATGAGGCCACCAACCTGGAAGAAAAGGCCATCGCTCTCATCGGTCGCCCGCTTTACGAGGCCTTCGTCCGTGACTACACCGCAAAGCAGTGGCAGACCGACCCGAAGGAGCTGCCGGCCGGCAACATCACCCGCCTGCCAGTGCGCTACACCTTCAACAACCGCTACTTCAATGACACCTACGAAGGCCTGCCTGTTGACGGTTATGCAGCGTGGCTGGAGAAGATGGCTGAGTCTGACCTGATCGAAGTGCGCCTGAACACCGACTGGTTTGAAGTACGCGATTCTATTAGGGCCGAGTCCCCTGATGCACCGGTCGTCTACACCGGCCCGCTCGACCGCTACTTTGGCTACTCCGAAGGCAAGCTCGGCTGGCGCACCCTGGACTTCTCCATCGAGGTCCTCGAAGTTGGCGACTTCCAGGGCACCCCGGTGATGAACTACAACGACGCCGACGTACCATTCACCCGTATACACGAGTTCCGCCACTTCCATCCAGAGCGTGCCGACAAGTACCCGACGGATAAGACCGTCATTATGAAGGAGTACTCGCGCTTCGCTGAGGGGGACGATGAGCCGTACTACCCAATCAACACCCCAGCCGACCGCGAGATGCTGCTGAAGTATCGCGAGCTTGCCGAAGCCGAAGAAGGAGTGTTCTTCGGTGGTCGCCTCGGCACCTACCAGTACCTGGACATGCACATGGCCATCGCGTCCGCGCTGTCCATGTTCGACAACAAATTGGAAGAGCTACTGAAGTAGCAGGACCTGCGCAAATTTAGCGTACGGATGGGATTTTTTAAGTCGAAATCGTCCCATCTGTACGCTTTATTTGGCTTCGGGACATTTTCTGCTTTGATTCCCACCTAGTTGATGAGTAAAGTTAACAGCAGGTTAACAACAAGGTTCCTCTAGGTTAATTGTGGGGGCCTGGGAGAGGGAAACATGTCTCACCGTGATTTTGAAATCGTCCGTGAGGATCTGCACCGCCGGTACGGTCATGTGGTCGATGAGGTCACCATCAATGGCGTGGTGGACGATACTATCGCTGAGCAACAGGCTTCTGCCAAGCTCACCGCCTTTCTACCGGTTTTTGTGGAGCGTTTTGCCACCGAAAAACTCGAAGGCCTGGTCGAAGGTAAGGAAACCAACCCACGCAAAGAAGTTCTCTTTGCCTGCGAACGCAATGCCGGACGCTCCCAACTTGCCTCCGCCATCATGCGTCACCTCGTAGGGGACGACGTGTTCGTCCGTTCCGTCGGTTTGAAGGCCCGCGGTGGGATTAATCCCACCGTCATCGAGGTGCTCAAGGAACGCGGAATCAGCACCGAAGGGCTGTACCAAAAGGAAATCACCCCGCGGGTATCTCACCGGGCTGATGTAGTTGTTTTGTTGGGGATCGACGAAATTCCCGGTATCCCAGGAGACCGCTACATCCGTTGGGAGATCGCGGATCCCGAGGGGGCTTCCATCGAAGAAATCCGCACCATTGCCGACGCAATCGAAACGAAAATTCGCGAGTTGCTGCCACAGCTTGAAGTGGCAGTGCCTGCCTAGAACCCGCCACACCGTTATTCTCCGGGGAGCTACCTTGATGCAAGGTCGCTCCCTTTTTGCGCGCCCTCGCACGAGAGCACACCTAGAACAACTACGCTGGTAATCATCCCAAACTTAGAAAGGCTGGACATGAGCGAGAGCAAAGCGGTAGAGCAATTGCAGCGAGTTCTGCTGCCAAAACGCGGCGAACCGCACGATGTGCGTACCCTTTACCTGCTTGAAGCGGAACAGAACAAAGAGCGAGCCACCTGGTCAGACAGGTTTTCCCTGACCATCCCGGCTGGTGCAGAGGTATCCTTCCAGACCTACTTCAACGCCTTCGCCGCTAGCTATTGGCGACGCTGGTCACAACTAAGCTCGGTGATCCTCAAGGTAGACATCGACGGTGAAGCCCGAGTCGATATCTACCGTTCCAAGATCGACGGCTCCCGTATCGCCGTCGAAGGTGACCTCGTGAGCGGTACCGGTGAGTTTGAAATCTCCCTCGCTCCGTTTGAAGACGGGGGCTGGATTTGGTTCGACATCACGGCTGAGACTGACAGCGTCGTAAAGCAAGCTGGCTGGTGGGCGCCACAAGCCCCGCAGGCGCAGACCATGCCGAACGGCACCCAGGTCGGACCGTTCGACAAGCGCGTCACCGTCGGCATTCCGACCTTCAACCGCCCTGCCGACGCCGTCGCTGCCCTGGAAGCGCTGGCATCCGACCCTGAGGTCGACGCCGTGATCGATACCGTCATCATGCCGGACCAGGGCAACAAACACCCCGCTGACGAGCCCGGCTATGAGGCAGCCACCAAGCACTTTGGCGACCGATTCTTCGAGTTCCGCCAAGGCAACCTCGGTGGCTCCGGCGGCTACTCCCGCATCATGTTCGAAGCTCTCGGCGGCGTAGACGGCACCGGAGCAGCAGGCGCAAAGAAATCCCCGTATATCCTCTACATGGACGATGACATTGCCATCGAACCGGATTCCATCCTCCGCGCCTTGCAGGCAGCCCGCTACGCCAAGAGCCCCACGCTCATCGGCGGCCAGATGCTCAACCTGCAGGAACGCAGCCACCTGCACTCCATGGGCGAGGTAGTGGGACGCCACGACTTCATGTGGACCTCCGCACCATACGTGCACTACGACCACGACTTTGCCAAGCACCCGCTCTCCGATCGCGGTAAGCCAGGCGACAAGCCCGACGCACCAAACTCCCGCGACCTGCACCGCCGCATCGACGTGGACTACAACGGCTGGTGGATGACCATGATCCCGCGCGTCGTTGCAGAAGAGATCGGCCAACCGCTGCCGCTGTTCATTAAGTGGGACGACGCCGAATTCGGTCTCCGCGCCGGGGACCACGGCTACCCAACCGCCACCTGGCCGGGCATCGCCATCTGGCACATGGCTTGGTCCGACAAAGACGACGCCATCGACTGGCAGGCCTACTTCCACCTGCGCAACCGCCTTATCGTCGCAGCACTGCAGCACACGGGACCGGTGGATGGAATCATCAAGTCGATGCAAAAGGCCACCATCAAGCACCTGGTCTGCATGGAATACTCCACCGTCGCCATCCAAAACGAGGCCATGAAGGATTTCCTCGCCGGCCCAAACCAGCTGTTCGACATCCTGGAAACCTCGCTGCCACGCATCAACGCGATCCGCAAAACCTACCCGGACGCAGTAGTCATGCCAACTGCCGCTGACCTGCCGAAACCATCTGGCGCGCCGGGCGTTCCGATCAAGGACATCGGTGGCCGCTCTGCCAAGCCAATCAAGGCTGTGTGGGCACTCAAGGGCTTGCTGCACTCCCTGACCAAGGAAGATCGCAAGCACCACGAAGTGCCACAGGCGAACCTGGCACCGATCAACGCACGTTGGTTCTCGCTCTCGCGTCTCGACGGCGCCACCGTCACCACCGCAGACGGTCGGGGAGTGGTCTACCGCAAACGTGACCGCGACAAGGCCAAGGAACTGCTGCAAGAGTCCCGCCGCCTGCAGAAGGAAGTGGCGGAGCGATTCGCAGAAATGCAAGACAAGTACCGCGCTGCCCACAAGCACCTGACCAGCCGCGAGGCATGGGGAGAAATCTTTAATGACTAAAGAATCCGACATCCTGGTCGCGATCCAGGATCAGCTCTACCGGGAACCCTACATCCAGGTAGCGCGCGGGATGAGCCTGTTCGGTGAGCATGCTGCGGGCTGGCTGGGAATGGGTGTTGTGGGGATGGCCGTCGATAAGCGGCGGCGCCGGAAGTGGGCGGCACTGACCGCGTCGGCGTTTGCTAGCCACGCCGCGTCCGTCGTCATCAAACGCGTGGTTCGACGCCCGCGCCCTACCGACGCACGCCTCACCATCGGCGTGGGCACCCCCAGCCAGCTAAGCTTTCCGTCCTCGCACGCGACCTCAACGACCGCAGCTCTCACTTCGCTCGCGTTGTTGACTCGGTCACCTCTGCCCCTCGTTGGTGTGCCTGCGATGATGCTCTCGCGTATGGTACTTGGAGTTCACTACCCAACGGACGTGGCGGCTGGTGCCATCCTCGGCGCATCCACCGCACTCCTCGCGGACAAGCTTGAAAAGAGGAACGCATGACCATGGAGCAGCGCTTCGGCGACTCGGAACCGCACACCGAGGGCATCGACACGATGAAGAAGCGCCAGCCGCCGAAAAACCTCTTCGACGGCATGATCAAGGCACTGCGCCCCAAGCAGTGGGTGAAAAACGTCCTAGTCGTGGCAGCTCCAGCAGCCGCTGGGGCCGACGCTCTGCTCAGCCAGCGCACGCTTATCGACGTCGCACTGGCCTTCATCGCATTCTGCATGGCAGCCTCGGCCATCTACCTCATCAACGACGCCCGCGATGTCGAAGCCGACCGCGCACACCCGACTAAACGATTCCGCCCCATCGCTGCGGGTGTCCTCCCTGTTAGCCTCGCGTACTTCATGGCCGCCGTGCTCATGGCTGCCGCGCTCGGAATCTCCTTCCTAGCTACCGCAGGTATGTCCTTGGCGATCATCGTTACGATCTACCTAGCACTCCAATTGGGCTACTGCTTCGGGTGGAAACACCAACCTGTGATCGATATTGCACTTGTCTCCTCGGGATTCATGCTGCGCACCATGGCCGGTGGTGTCGCTGCAGGCATCGTCCTGTCCCAATGGTTCCTCCTCGTGGCCGCTTTCGGTTCCCTCTTCATGGCCTCCGGCAAGCGCTACGCAGAAATCCTTTTGGCCGAAAAAACCGGCGCGAAAATCCGCAAATCCCTCGAAGGATACACCCCTACTTACCTGCGCTTTGTCTGGACATTGTCCGCAACGGCCGTGGTGATGTCCTACGCGCTGTGGGGCTTTGATATGGGTCGCGAATCCGAAAAAATCGCTGCGATTTGGTACCAAATTTCCATGGTTCCATTTACCATCGCGATCCTGCGCTTCGCAGCCGATGTGGACCGTGGCGACGGTGGGGCACCAGACGAGTTGGCACTCACAGACCGCACTCTACAAACCCTGGCTATCCTGTGGATTCTCTGCATTGTAATGGCCGTGTACGTTTCACCGATGTTATAACTGCTTGCCTACTTCTGGATTTCGTGTAGGTTAAGTTACGATCTGATAAAGAACTTCGAGGAGAACCATGTCAATTGCAAAGCGTCTGCGCAATGCAGGACGGAAAATCACTTCGGTAGCGCTTGCTGCTGTCACCGCGGCAGGTCTGGCCGTCGCCGGTTCTGGTGTTGCACATGCTGATAATCGCGATTGGCTGCGCCCAGACGCCACCGGTACCTGTGACTGGGACCCAGCAATGTACTGGGTACAGCGTTGCGATGTCTGGTCCGAATCCATGGGACGCACCATCCCTGTCCTGATTCAGCCAGCACAGCGTGGCGGTGACGCAGGCTTCTACCTCCTCGACGGCATGCGCGCCGACAACAACCAGACCGGTTGGACCAAGTACTCCAACGCCCCACAGGCATACGAGAACTCCAACATCACCCTGATCATGCCAGTCGGTGGTGCAGGTTCCTTCTACGCAGACTGGGATGAGCCAGCACTCGTCTCCTCGAACTCCAGCGGAGGCCCAGTTACTTACCGTTGGGAAACCTTCCTGACCAGCGAACTGCCAGGCTACCTGCAGCAGCACTTCGGCGTTAACCCAGGCCGCAACTCCATCGCCGGCCTGTCCATGGGTGGTACCGCCGCACTGAACCTAGCCGCACGCCACCCAGGCCAGTTCCAGCAGGCAATGTCCTGGTCCGGCTACCTGCACACCACCGCCCCAGGCATGCAGTCCCTGCTGCGCATCGCGCTCATCGACACCGGCGGATTCAACCTGAACGCAATGTTCGGCGCCACCATGAACCCACGTCGCTTCGAAAACGACCCATTCCACAATCTGGAAGGCCTCCGCGGCAAGGACGTCTACATCTCCGCCGCTACCGGCAACTGGACCGAAGCTGACATGAACCTAGCCCTCAACGACCGCATCGTAGGCTGGGGACTCGAAGCACTGGCCAACATGTCCACCAGGGAGTGGGAGCAAAAGGCCCGCGGCATGGGCCTGAACGTCACCGCTGACTACCAGCCAGCAGGCGTGCACAACTGGGGCATCTGGAACGATCAGATGTGGAAGACTCGTGACCGCGTCCTCGACGTCATGGGCGCCTGGTAAAACGCACTTTTAAGCCCCCGGCAGGGTTCACCTGCCGGGGTTTCGGCGTTATTGGGGTGCTGGTTGGTGGGGTGTTGTGCGTTGTTCCCGACATTACCCTCCCGAAGTTCGGGGTGAATGGGGCGTTTTTGGGGCAACCTCGGGGGCGTAATGTCGGGGCGATGGTTGTGGCCGAAGCGGCAGATGAAGAACTCCTCGTTTTATTGGTGTGTCACACCCCAAAAGTCTAAAGTTGAACTTAAACTTGAGTCCAACCTGACGGCTGATCCATTTGGCCCACACCAAGTGGCTGCTCGGCCTGAAGCGGCGAAAAATTCATAAGGCGTCACGCCTTCCGGAAGCGGGGAACTTTCGGAAATTGTGGCCCGCAGATATCAGTCTCTGTCTCGCATATGAGGTGGGGACTAGTTCCAGCTGAAAACATACTAAGTCTAAGGAATTTTCATGCGCGAAACTCGCTCTGCTCGGCGACGTTCCCTGTTCCGCACCCTGGCTGCCGTGCCGGTTGCGTTGGCGTTAACTACGTCGATGGCTTCCCCTGCATTGGCACAGAGTGTTTCTTCTGGTGTATCCAGTGGCCTTCCGGGCACAGATTACCTGAAGCCGGGAGAGGTGCCGCCGCGTACCCCAATTAAGACCGATCACCCAAAGATTGAGGGTTTGCCGGCAGGTGTGTCGGTGGACCGTGTTGAGTGGCTCACTGACCGTCGTGTGGCGGTGTTCATTAAGTCGGCTGTGATGCCGGAGCAGTTGATGCAGGTTCAGATTTTGTTGGCCCGCGACTGGCACTCAAACCCAACGATGAAGTTCCCAGAGGTGTGGGCGCTGGATGGCCTGCGCGCAGTGGATACGGAAAATGGCTGGACCATTCACACCAACATTGAGCAGTTCTATGCCGACAAGAATGTGAATGTGATTCTGCCGGTCGGTGGCGAGGCGTCCTTCTACACCGACTGGGAAGGTCCTGCCAACGGCAAGAACTACAAGTGGGAGTCTTTCCTGCTTAATGAGCTGCCAGCTGTCCTAGACAACGGTTACCGGTCTAGCGGTCAGCGCGCTATCACTGGCCTGTCCATGGGTGGCACTGCCGCAATGAACCTTGCTCAGCATCGTCCAGACATGTTCAATTTCGTGGGTTCCTTCTCTGGTTACCTGGACACCACCTCCCCAGGAATGCCGGAGATGCTGCGGGCTGCCATGGTTGAGGGCGGCGGATACGACGTCAACAACATGTGGGGTGCGCCGGTGAACCAGCGATGGATCGACAACGATCCAAAGCTCGGAATTGATGCGCTCAAGGGTAAGACCGTGTATGTATCGGCAGGCAGTGGACGCGATGACTTCGGCGAGCCAGGCTCTGTCGCAACCGGACCGGCCAATGAGGCTGGCAAGGGTCTCGAGGTGGTTTCTCGGATGACTACCCAAACCTTCGTTGCCCGAGCAAAGAAGGACAATGTGCCGGTCATTGCTCAGTTCCGCCCATCTGGCGTCCACAACTGGCCGTACTGGCAGTTCGAGATGGCTCAGGCCTGGCCATACATTGCGGACTCCATGGGGATGAAGAAGGAAGACCGTGGTTCGGACTGCACCACAGTTGGTGCGATTGCGGATCTGACCAAGGGTGGCCAGTGGGGCTCCTGCCTGAATGATGAGTATGACGTCAAGGGCGGTCGGGCTCAGGACTTCCGCGCAGGCCGCGCATACTGGTCCCCAGAGACCGGGGCTCATATCTTGATTGGCCGTATCGGTGCTCGCTACACCGAGATGGGTGCTACTGATTCCTGGCTCGGCTTCCCGATCTCTAACGAGGAAGCTACCCCTGATGGCAAGGGACGCTACGTCCACTTCCAGAACGGCTCCATCTACTGGACCCACGAGACCAACGCCGTGGAAATCCCTCGTGACATGTTCGAGGCGTTCGGTCGCCAGGGTTATGAAGCTGGCGTGCTTGGCTACCCAGTTGACGTGCCAAAGCAGGTCAACGGCAATTTGGTCCAGCAGTTCCAGGGTGGTTACGTGGTTCGTAACAGCAAGGGCGAGGCGTTCTTCGTCCGCGGCGAAATTGCGAAGCACTACGGTGAACTGAAGACGGCGTCGTCGAAGCTGGGTGCACCAGTCTCCGATGAGTTCTTGATTCCGGGCGGTGCCCTGCAGAACTTTGAGCATGGCACCATGTACTGGAGTGCCGCTACGGGTGCGCACTTCATTCTCAACGGCGACATTCGCGATGCGTGGGGCAAAACCGGGTGGGAGAATGGCCCATTCGGCTGGCCAATCGCTGACCAGGAAGCAATTCCAGCCGGTGGTGAGCAAATGAAGTTCCAGCACGGCACCATCAAACAGCTCAATGGCCAAATTGTTGAGGAGCGACGCTAGATGCGTAACACCGCAACCGTAGTCGCACTCGCCGCTGTCGCGCTCACACTGGGCGCGTGCGGTGGGGGTGCGACTGTAGACAATGAAAAAGCTACACCGTCGACCGTGGCGCCGCTGGCGAAGGTGCCGGGGGTTGAGGGCACTCCGGCGTCGACAAGCCCGGCAAAGCCCTCACGCAGCGGCGGTGAGGCAGCAGCCCCCGCGCCGCGCGACGAGGCCGTGCAGGAAGTAAGCGCCTTGCCGACGCCCGCCCCACGCCCCGACAAGGAACAAAAGCTCCTTGATGACCTGAAAAAGCAGGGCATCAAGGTGGAAGGCGTCGAAGACCAAATGGTGAGCGTCGCCGACGGGATCTGTACCCAAGAAAAGGACAACCCAACGGTGGGCGCAGTATCGGGTCAGCTCATTGAGCAGCAGCGCACCGACAAGAAACCAGAAGAAGTAGCGGACATCCTTGTGAAATCCGCGAAAGGGGCGTACTGCTAACGTATGCGAAAAATTCTCACTGTCGTCGTGACGCTGATCCTCCTCGTGGTGGTTGGTGCGGGCGTGATCAACTGGCTTAACAGCACAAACAAGAGCCCGCTTCCTACCGAGCCAGGAGAAACCCCCACCTCAGAGGCAGCCCAGCCTGACTGGTGCCCGAACGTGGAAGTCATCGCGGCGCCGGGCACCTGGGAATCCGCCCCGGAGGACGACCCCATTAACCCGACCGCGAACCCGGCGTCGTTCATGCTGACAGTGACCAAGCCCCTGCAACAGCGATACAGCCCAAATGACGTGAAAGTGTGGACGCTGCCGTACACAGCACAGTTCCAGAACGTCAACGCGATGCACGAGATGCCTTATGACCAGTCACGTCAGGAAGGCACCTCGAAGCTGGAGAATGAGCTGCGCATCATGCATAGGGATTGCCCGATGACCGAATTTGTGTTGATGGGCTTCTCGCAGGGCGCCGTGATCGTCGGAGACATTGCTAACCAGATTGGCGCCGGGCAGGGCGTCATTCCGGCAGAGAGTGTCCGAGGTGTCGCGGTCGTAGCGGACGGGCGCCGTGAGCCTGGTGTGGGTCAGGCTCAGGGTAACCCCGTCTCCGGTGTGGGCGCGGAAGTGTCCCTGGAGCTGCTGAATCCGCTTACCCAGCACATCATGCCTGGCGCTACCATGCGTGGCCCACGCGCTGGTGGCTACGGGTCCCTGCAGGATCGGGTGATGGACATTTGTGCTCCGGATGACCACATCTGCGACGCCCCACTAGGGGTGGGCAATGCCATTGCCCGCGCACAGGCACTCATCGCCGCGAATGCCGTGCACGCGCAATACGCCACCAACCCAAACGTCTTCCCGGGGTTGACCACCACCCAGTGGCTCATCGACTGGGCCGCCGGGCTTATCGACGCCTCGTAGCCGCTTAGCTGAATGCCACCTCGGTCGTTGTTAATGGAGGCCGGGGTGGTTTTTGGTATCTCGGGCGCGAACAAATTGCCTGCATAACTGGCTCAAGGCAGGTAAACTCTTCGCTTAACAAAACTTTCCAGAAGAAATAGTTTTGCTTCGCAAAGCAATCTGGGTAAAGTGACCTCACGAAATGACACGCGACTTTTAAGGACACATATGGATATCAATGCAGCAATGGGCCGGTTCTTCGATGAAACTGGCAATATTGTCCTCCCTCCTGAGTTCACTCTCGCAGCGATGTGCGAGTTGCTGTACCAGGCAGATGCTGCTGCTGGCGGTAAGGACCGCGAAGTACTGCGCTTCTGGGATTACGCGGATTCTCGCGAGGGACAGCTGATGTCCTTCACTCGCGAGCAGGTCAACACCCGCATCAAGGCGGTGGCTGCGCGTCTGCAGCAGACCGGCCAGCTCGGTGACCGTGTCGCAATCCTGGCGGGTAACAGCCCGGAATATGTGTTCTCCTTCCTGGGTGCCCTCTACGCCGGCATGGTGCCGGTGCCACTGTACGACCCAGCTGAGCCGGGCCACACGGATCACCTGACCGCGGTGATCGGCGATTCCAAGCCTAAGTTCGCCCTCACCAATTCCAAGAGCGCAGCCGCCACCCGTAAGTTCTTCGCGGCAACCCCTGCGGCGGAGCGCCCACGCATCCTCTCAGTGGATTCCCTCCCGGACTCCACCGCCGAGGCCTTTGTGAACCCGATGACTAACCCTGAGGTGCTGGCGATGCTGAAGGAGTCTAAGACGGCTCCGGTAGATTCGGTGGCATTCCTGCAGTACACCTCCGGTTCCACCCGCACCCCAGCTGGTGTGGTGTTGACCAACCGCAACATCATGACCAACGTGCTGCAGATTTTCCGTGCTGCACAGCTTAAGCACCCGATGCGCCTTGCACTGTGGATCCCGTTGCACCACGACATGGGCATGATCCTGTCCGCATTCGTCACCATCCTTGGCGTGGGCCTGGACTTGATGCGCCCACGCGACTTCCTGCAGCAGCCATCTCGCTGGATCGAGCAGCTGAACCGCCGCGAGGGCGACGCCAACGTGTACTCCGTGGTCCCGAACTTCGCATTGGAGCTCGGCGCACGCTATGGCATGCCAAAGGATGTAGACGTTGACCTGTCGGCTGTAGACGGTCTGATCATTGGCTCTGAGCCGGTGACCGAGAAGGCCGTCGAATCTTTCTTCCAGGTGTACGGCGAGAAGGGCTTGAACCGGCTCGCCCTGCGCCCAACTTACGGCCTGGCGGAGGCAACCCTGCTGGTATCCACCCCTCAGACGGACGAGCGTCCGCTGTTCAAGCGCTTTGACCGCGAGGCGCTCGCGGAAGGACGCGTGGAGCTCAGCGACGGCGGCACTGCATTCGCTGCAGTTGGCCAGCCAATTCAGCCAATGGCGATGATCCTGGTCAACCCAGAGACTCGCGAGGAAATCGAAGACGGACAGATCGGTGAGTTCTGGTGCCATGGCGCCAACATGGCACAGGGCTACCTGGGCCGTGATGAGGAAACCGCCACCACCTTCCACAACAAGCTGGCGAAGAAGCTGGACAAGGGATCCCGTGCCGAAGGCGTCGCAGAGGATGCGATCTGGATGGCCACCGGTGACTTGGGAACCTTCATTGACGGCCAGATCTACCTCACCGGCCGACTCAAGGACCTCATCGTTATCGCTGGTCGCAACCACTACCCGCAGGACATTGAACACACTGTCCAGACCGCGAGCGAGCAGGTGCGCCCAGACAGCGTTGCTGCGTTCGCGATCGAGGGGGAGGACGTCGAAAAGCTGGTTATTATCGCCGAGCGTGACATTGACCGCACTGAGGACGGCGACGCTGCAGCCATCGACGCGATCCGTTCCGCGGTGACCGCCCAGCATGGTGTTAATCCTCACGACGTGCGGATCGTGGCGCCTGATGAGATTAAGCGCTCCTCGAGCGGTAAGATTGCACGCAGGGTGGTGCGCAAAGCGTACCTTGAGGAAAGCTAGGTGCCACTGTAACGATTTGTAACAAAATCGAGACAAGTACCTAGAGAGCCCTTCTATGTCCTCTCAATTGAGAAGATGGAGAAGGGCCTTTTAGTAATGTCCGTAAATCGATCGAAGAAGGTAGGCTGCCGGCATGGACTCCACGCAGGAAAGCACCGGGATGAATGTCTCTGAGCTGAAAGAGTGGCTGCGTAGTTGGGTGGTAGCCACGACCGGTTTACCTGCAGAAGAGATCACGGACGACAAATCTCTCCAAAACTTCGGTTTGAGCTCCCGCGATGTGGTGCTGCTCTCCGGTGAGCTGGAAAACCTGCTGGGTGTTCAGCTGGACGCCACCGTCGCCTACGAATACCCCACCATCGGGGCACTCGCACAGCGCCTTATCGACGGCGCATCCACCCGCACCCTCACCGCCAAGGGCCGACGCAACGTAGCCGCCACGACCGGCGCGCACGACATTGCCATCGTGGGCATGGCTACCCGTTTCCCCGGCGCCGCGAACGCCGACGAGTTCTGGGACCTGTTGGTTTCCGGTGTGGACGCCACCTCTGACTTGCCAATGGGGCGCTGGTCCGAATACTCCGCCGACGAGGTGATGACGGAAAAGATCGCGGAAAACAATGTCCGTGGCGGTTACATCCAGGACATCGGCACTTTTGATGCTGAGTTTTTCGGTATTTCCCCAGTGGAAGCTGCGAACATGGATCCGCAGCAGCGGTTTGCGCTCGAACTGACCTGGGAAGCGTTGGAACACGCGCACATCCCGGCAAGTTCGCTGAAGGGCGAGTCCGTTGGCGTGTTCATCGGTTCCTCCAATGTTGACTACGGAATGATCATCGTCGCTGACCCAGCTGAGGCGCACCCGTACGCGCTTACTGGTACAGCCAGCTCGATCATCCCGAACCGTGTGTCCTACGCCTTCGATTTCCGCGGACCTTCCGTATCCGTGGACACCGCATGCTCGTCCAGCCTCGTGGCCATTCACGACGCCGTCCGCGCGCTGCGTACCGGCGATGCTGACCTTGCCATTGCCGGTGGTGTGAACATCCTGGCCTCCCCATTCGTTTCCACAGCTTTCGGTGAGCTGGGCGTGATCAGCCCTACCGGTAAGATCCACGCCTTTTCCGATGATGCTGACGGATTCGTCCGTGCCGACGGTGCGGGCCTGTTCGTGCTCAAGCGGGTAGAGGAAGCCATTGCCGACGGCGACGACATCCTCGGCGTGATCAAGGGCTCCGCGGTGAACTCCGACGGCCACTCCAACGGTCTGACCGCGCCGAACCCGGAAGCACAGGTTGACGTGCTGGAACGCGCCTACGCCGATGCCGGCATTGATCCGACCACCGTGGACTACGTTGAAGCACACGGCACGGGAACCATCCTCGGTGATCCTATCGAAGCATCGGCGTTGGGGGCGGTGCTCGGCAAGGGGCGCGACGTCTCAGAACCGACTCTGCTGGGCTCCGCGAAGTCCAACATCGGGCACTCTGAATCCGCAGCCGGTGCCGCTGGCCTGGCTAAAGTGCTGCTGGGTATGCACAACGGCGTGATCCCGCCGAGCATCAACTTTGCCGGGCCGAACCGCTACATCGACTTTGACGCCGAACACTTGGAAATCGTGGAAGACCCACGGGAGTGGCCGGAATACTCTGGCAAGAAGCTCGCTGGTGTATCTGGATTCGGTTTCGGTGGCACCAACGCACACCTGGTGGTGCAGGAGTTTGACCCAGCGGAATACGAACAAAAGCCACAGCAGGATAGCCAGCTGGAAGGCGTGCTGTTGCCGGTGAGCGGATTGCTGCCATCGCGGCGTCGGCAAGCAGCGGCAGACCTGGCGGACTTCCTGGAAGGGCGCCCGGACGCGGACCTCGTGAAAGTGGGACGCTCCCTCGCGCGCCGCAACCACGGCCGCTCCCGCGCTACGGTTGATGCCAGCACGGTGGAAGAGGCCGTCAAGCGCTTGCGCCAGGTGGCGGAAGGCAAGAAGAGTGTCGGTATCAATGCTGCTGACGCGCCTGCCACGCACGGGCCGGTGTTCGTCTACTCCGGGTTCGGTTCGCAGCACCGCAAGATGGCGAAGGACATGCTGGAGCTGTCGCCGATGTTCGCGCAGCGACTGGCGGAACTCAACACGCTGATTGAGTTCGAGTCCGGCTGGTCCCTCCTGGACATCATCGCTGACGATGCCCAAACCTACGACACGGAGACCGCGCAGGTCGCCATCACCGCGATCCAGATTGCCCTCACGGACTACCTCGCTGCGTTCGGCGCGAAGCCAGCTGCCGTTGTCGGTATGTCCATGGGTGAAATCGCCGCAGCATACGCCGCAGGTGGCCTCACCGATGTCGACGCGATGCGCATCGCCTCACACCGCTCCCGCCTGATGGGAGAGGGAGAAAAATCCCTGCCCGAAGACCAGCTCGGCGCGATGGCTGTGGTGGAGTTCTCCGCTGAAGACCTGGAGAGCTTCATCGCAGAGCACCCCGAGTACGAAGGCATCGAGCCAGCCGTTTACGCCGGTCCAGGCATGACCACCGTCGGCGGTCCGCGTGAGGCTGTGATGAACCTCGTAGAGTACCTGGATGGCGAGGGTAAATTCGCGCGCGCCCTCGACGTCAAGGGCGCTGGCCACACCTCCGCCGTGGAGCCACTGCTGGGAGAGTTGGCGGCGGAAACCGCTGACATCGAGCCACACCCCACCACGATCCCGCTGTTCAGCTCGGTGGATAAGGGAGTGGTCTACCCAGCCGGTTCCGTCATCCACGACTCCGACTACTGGCTCCGCTGCACCCGCGGCAGTGTCTGGTTCTTGGAAGCTACCCAACAGGTGTTCGCAGCTGGGCACAGCACGTTGGTGGAGATTTCCCCGAACCCAGTCGCTCTCATGGGCATGATGAATACTGCCTTTTCCGTTGGAGCGGCTGATTCGCAACTCCTCTACGCGCTCAAGCGGAAGGTCCCAGCCGCAGACTCGCTGCGCGACCTGCTGGCGAAGCTGTATGTGGGTGGTGCAGACATCAACTTCGACCTTCTCTACGGCGATGGCGCTCGCCTCGATGCGCCACAAATCACCTGGAAGCACCAGCGCTACTGGACCGCAGCGCGCCCGTCGTCCTCCGGAAGCGTCGGAATGCCAGGCCACAAGGTGTCCCTTCCGGACGGTTCCGTCGCATTTTCCACCCTTGCTGAGCTGGTGCCAAGCACCGAAGCCCTCATGGAGTCTGCAGTCGTCGCGCTCGACGCCGCCGCCACCCTGGTGGCCACCGAAGAACGCGCCCCGCTGCCCCCAACTGGCGAAGTAACCACCCTCACGCACAAAAACTTGGGCGGCATTACCTTGTCGGTGTACCGCAAGCTTGGCGACGCCATGTCCCTCGTCGCTGAAGGCTTCGCAACATCCTCTGCTGCTGCACCCGCCACAACTGTTGACGAACCAACCCGAGTGGTAGCGCCACGCGTGAGGGATGAAATCGACATCGACGCTGTCCACTGGGATCCTACTTCTGGCGAAACTGTGGAACAGCGGATGCGCTCCATTGTCTCCGAGGCCATGGGCTACGACGTTGAGGATCTCCCCCGGGAGCTTCCGCTGATCGACCTCGGCCTGGACTCCCTCATGGGCATGCGCATCAAGAACCGCATTGAGCACGATTTCCAGATCCCTGAGCTGCAAGTTCAGGCCCTCCGGGACGCATCAGTTGCCGACGTGGTGGCCATGGTGGAAGACATGGTGGCAGGCCGGGAACAGGTTGACGACGTGGCTCCAGCTGCGGGCGTCGAAAAGCCAGTGGCCAAGAAGGGCGGCGTGGGCGTGGCCCCGCGTGACGCCTCCGAGCGCCTCGTCTTCGCCACCTGGGCCACCATCACCGGTGCCGCAGCCGCTGGCGTGACCTCCGAGTTGCCGGAACTGTTGGGGACGCAGGCCGCCGACATTGCCGCGCGCCTGAGCGAACGTTCCGGCGCAGTGGTCACCGAAGACGACGTTCTCGCCGCGGAAACCCTGGAACCGCTGGCAAATCTTGTCCGCGAGGGGCTCGAGACCGAAGTCGAAGGCAACATCCGTGTCCTGCGCGCCCGCCCAGAAGGATCCCGCAAACCAGCCGTATTCATGTTCCACCCAGCTGGCGGCTCCTCTGTGGTGTACCAGCCACTTATGCGACGCCTGCCGGAAGACGTACCGGTGTACGGCGTGGAGCGCCTCGAAGGGCCGCTGACTGAGCGCGCCGCTGCGTACCTTGATGAGATCAAGCAGTACTCCGACGGCCTGCCCATCGTGCTCGGCGGTTGGAGCTTTGGCGGCGCCCTCGCCTATGAAGTAGCGCACCAGCTGAAGGGCACTGATGTTGAGGTAGCACTGGTTGCGCTGCTCGACACTGTCCAACCAGCAGAAACCGTGCCAGACACGCCGGAGGAAACCCGCGCCCGGTGGGAACGCTACCAAGCCTTTGCCAAGAAGACCTACGGCCTGGACTTCCCAGTGCCATTCGATCTGCTGGAAACCGCAGGCGAAGACGCGCTGCTTACCATGCTGGCGGAGTTCCTCGCCACCACCGACGCCTCCGAACATGGCCTGTCCGCCGGGGTTCTGGAACACCAGCGGGCCTCCTTCGTAGACAACCGCATTCTGGACAAGATCGACTTCACTCAATGGGCTGGAGTGAAAGTCCCAGTGATCCTGTTCCGGGCGGAGCGCATGCACGACGGCGCGATCGAATTGGAGCCACGCTACGCCACGATTAAAGAAGATGGTGGCTGGTCGGCTATCGTGGAAGAGTTAGAGATCGTTCACTTGCATGGTGATCACCTTGCGGTGGTGGACGAGCCGGAAATCGCCACGGTCGGGGCGCACCTGACCCGGCGGATTACGGAGCTGACTTAAGACGTAGAAACGAGTAGCTTAGAAACGTGACTGGAAAAACGACAGCAGATAAACTCGCTGATCTCCGAGCACGCCTGGAAAAAGCTAAAGATCCAGGTAGTGAGCGGGCGCGAGCGCGACGTGACGAGGCCGGCCTTACCACGCCACGTCAGCGCATCGACCGTCTGCTGGATCCAGGCTCATTCGTAGAAATCGGTGCGCTGGGCCGAACCCCCGACGATCCCGAAGCGCCATACTCAGACGGTGTGGTCACTGGCTACGGTCGCATCGAGGGGCGCCCAGTGGTGATCTACGCACACGACAAAACCGTCTACGGTGGCTCTGTCGGTGAAACGTTCGGCCGAAAAGTCTGCGAGGTCATGGATATGGCCATCCGCGTGGGCTGCCCTGTGATTGGTATTCAAGACTCCGGTGGCGCGCGTATTCAGGACGCGGTGACCTCCTTGGCTATGTATTCGGAGATTGCGCGTCGTCAATTGCCGCTGTCCGGCCGTAGCCCGCAGATTTCCATCATGATGGGTAAGTCCGCTGGTGGCGCCGTGTACGCCCCGGTGACCACCGATTTTGTGGTTGCTGTGGATGAGCGCGCCGAAATGTATGTCACCGGCCCAGCCGTGATTAAGGAAGTTACCGGCGAAAACATCACCTCCGCGGAGCTCGGCGGCGCCCGCCAGCAGGAGCTCAACGGCAACGTCTCCTACGTGGCGAAGGACGAGGACGACGCCTTCAACTACGTCAAGGATCTCCTCGATCATCTCCCGCTCACCTGCAACGACCCCGGCCCGGAGTTTTGGGCTCCTTCCGACGAGGACGTCGCATTCACCGACGGGCTCGACCTGTTCATGCCGAACGACACCAACACCGGCTACGACATGCACGACCTCATCGCGAAGCTGTTCGACGCCAACGACTTCCTAGAAGTGCAGCCGAATTTCGCGCAGAACCTGATCGTGGGCTTTGCGCGTATCGACGGCAAGTCCGTCGGCGTGATCGCGAACCAGCCACTCGTTTATGCTGGCTGCATTGACGCAGATGCTGCCGACAAGGGCGCCCGCTTCATCCGCATCTGCGACGCCTACAACATCCCGCTCGTCTACCTGGTGGACACCCCGGGCTACCTCCCGGGTGTGGCGCAAGAAAAAGCTGGCCTCATTCACCGTGGCGCAAAGTTCGCATTCGCACTGGTAGAAGCCACGGTGCCGAAGGTATCCCTGATCGTGCGCAAGGCCTACGGCGGAGCGTATGCAGTGATGGGGTCCAAGAACCTCTCCGGTGACATCAACCTCGCGTGGCCAACTGCGCAGATCGCCGTAATGGGATCTGCTGCTGCCGTTGTGATGATCCAGGGTAAGCAGCTGGCGAAGATTGAAGACGAAAACCAGCGTGCCTACATGAAGAAAGTCTTCATGGACTTCTACGACGAGAACATGACTTCTCCGTATGTCGCCGCCGAGCGTGGCTACATTGACGCGATGATCGAACCGAATCAGACGAGGTTGGCGCTGCGTCAGGCACTACGTCAACTCGCCACTAAAACCGAGCGTGACCTGCCGAAGAAACACACCATCATGCCGATGTAACGTTCTCGTTGTATATTGCGACAGAGCTGTTAGAGTACACAGCTGATAGAAAGTGAAAGGGCACAAATAATGCTGAGCACCGTTGTGGATGTAATCGGAGACCTCTTCGGCATGTTCTTCATGCTCGTCAACCAGGTCCGTGCGACGCTGTCTCGCTAAATAGCTAGCGAATCTTCAAAGCTCCCGCGCCTCTTTTTGAGGGTGGGAGCTTTTTCATGAGGTTGGGGAGTTTTGGGGGCTGGTCCGAGATCCGGGTTTCTGGTCACACCAAGGGTAAAACCCAAGGTCAGTTACCAGGTAGTCTTCTAAAACTCGGGTTTCGGTGCTGGCCCAAAATCCCAGCAACCCCTAAGCTTTGCGGATAACCCGCGCAGCTCCACGCCAGCCGAGCAACAGCAGGCCGGACATGACTGTGGCGACGATGATGAAGGAAATGTGTGGCACGCGTCCGTTGTTACCTGCCCAGATCCCGAGTCCACAGACTACGGAACACACCCAAACAACACTGCCGGCGGCGAAAGAAGCTGGTGGGCTGGTGATGAAGCGGAGTAGGACCCAGCCGAGGATGACTCCGATGAGGAATGGCCACCAGGTGTCCAGGATGTTGATGAATGTAAAAGGTTCTGCTTTGTGTGCCATGCGTGCGAAGACCGCGAAAAGAAAAATGGCGATGACGTCGAGCAGGAAATATTTCATTGTGTCTCCTTTAGTCCCACTAGATACACTACCCAGCCGATTGCAGTGGCGAGGATGAAGGACACCATTCGGTACACCAGGACGGCGGCGAGGGCGGTGGCAGCGGTGAGCCCTGTGGCTACGAGGGAGGCGGTGAGCGCGGCTTCTAACGGACCTAATCCGCCCGGGGTCACGCCGGTGGCGCCGACAATCTTGGCGGAAAGGAAAGCGAGGGTAATACCGGGAAGAGTAGGGGAGGAGGTCACGGCCATGACTGCCGCCCAAAGCGACGCTAGGTCAAGGAGGCGGTTGAGTAGGGACATCAAGGAGACGGAAGCGAAGCGGGGAAAGGTGAGTCGCACGACTTGCAGTTGATGGATCTGTTTTACTACTGCCGCCATGCCAGCGTCGGGGGTGCGACGCAGCAGCCGGTTGAACACCGGGAGGACTAGACCTGCACAGCGTTCCAGGAACAGCGGGTTGTTGGCGGCCCAGTAGACCAGGAATGCGAGTAGCGCCATGCCGGCGCCCACGAGGAGGAGAGACCAGAGCGAGAATGTTGCCCCGAGGAGGAGTACTGCGCCGAGGCCGAGGAGGACGAGCCAGAGCGTCGATAAGGCGCCGGAAAGCACTACAAACCAGCTGATAACCATGACGGGCGCGCCCCACGCCCGCTGCACCTTGAACTGCAGCACGGTGGACAGCGCCGGCCCGCCGGGGAGACTGTTCGACCAAGAGTTAGCAGCGAGCACCAACGCCAATGCTTGCCGACGCCCCACCCCCACATCTCCTGCCCGGAGCAACTCCACCATGACTTCAGCCATCGCAACGAATGACAGCGCACACAGCACAACCGTGAGCACCACCCACGGTAGGGACGCTGTGCGCACCGCGGTGATTCCTTGGGTGATGAAGTCGAGCTGGTCGCGGAAGAAAAAGGCCGCCGCGCCGAGGAGCGCGACGGTGATAATGACGCGCGCCCAGCGAGCACGAAACAGCTTGCCGAGCGCGTCCACTAGTTGCCTTCTTCCCTCAGGCGTTTCATCAGTTCAGCGAAGGGGACCAAGTTTTCGTCGGAGATGGTGGAGCGTCCGCCACGAATTGCGGCGTTGTGGACGGAAACGTCGTGCACCGACATCTCCCGTGGCGCAGGCTCCGGAGCTGGTGCCGGGGCAGGCTTAGCAGCCGTAGCGATGACGGGCTCCTTGCCGTGGCCCATCCGCTCGGACGCCTGCTTGACCCATTGTGGTGCCCACCAGTTGTCTTCGCGTAGCAGGTGCATGACGGCTGGGACGAGCATCATGCGGATGATCGTGGCGTCGAGGATCAAGGCCGCGATCATTCCGAAGGCGATGTACTTCATCATCACGATGTTGGAGAACCCGAAGGCGCCACACACCACGATCATGATGAGCGCAGCGGCGGTGATGATGGAGCCGGTGTGTGCAGTGCCGTACTTGATGGCGTGGTCTGTGGCGTCGCCCCGGTTGCGGGACTCCACCATGCGGGAAACCAGGAATACTTCGTAGTCGGTGGACAGGCCGTAGACGATGGCCACGATCAGCACCAGCACCGGAGACATCAGTGGCCCTGCGGTGAAGTCGAAGAGCGTTCCGCCGAGGCCGTCAACGAACATCGCCGTCAGGATGCCGAGCGTCGCGCCGAGACCAAGCACCGTCATGATGATCGCCTTCGCCGGTAGGATCAGCGAACCAAACACCAGCGCCATAAGCACGAACGTAGCGATGATGATGTACAGCGCCATCCACGGCAACTTATCGAACAACGCTTCGATCGATTCCACCTCCAGCGCCGGAGTGCCACCGATATACACATTGACGCCTTCAGGGACATCCATCGCACGCAATTGCTTCACGACGGCCTCGTTGTTCTCACGATCCACAATCCCTGCCGAAAGCACGGTGGTGCCATCCTTGGTGGGGTGGGAAGGCGAGAACCGTCCGGTCAGCCCTTCCACGGCATTGGCCTGCTGGTAGATCTGCACCAGCTGATTGTTGTCTGCCCCGGTGACCACGAGCTTGATGGGCTCGGTGCGGAAGTCGGGGAAGGAAGAATCGAAGGTGCTTTGGGCAGCGCGCACCTCGTCGGATGGCGGCAGGTAGGTTTCATTGATCCCGCCGAACTTCACTCCCGTCAGCGGGATGGTCAGGCCAAGCAACACGGCGATGATACCGGCAGCGACGAGCCTGGAGTGCTTCATGGACCAAGCGGGGATGCGTGCCCAAATGGTCTGTTCCCACAGGGACTCGTCCTTAGCGGTCTTGCGGATCGCCCACTTGTCGATGTTCTTCCCCAGCATGCCGAACAGTGCGGGAAGGACCGTGATGGACAGGAACGCAGCGAGTCCCACAGCGGAGATCGCGCCATAGGCGATGGATTTAAGGAAGGCTTGTGGGAAAACGAACAGGCCCGAGAGGGCCACGATCACCATGAGTGCGGAGAACACGACAGTTTGCCCAGCGGTAGCCACGGTGGTCGCCACAGCCGGTTTGATGTCTTTACCCGCGGCCATTTCCTCGCGGAACCGAGAGACCATGAACAGGCCGTAGTCGATGGCCAGGCCCAAGCCCAGAAGCGTCACCACGGATTGCGCAAACACGTTCACCTGGGCTTGTGCAGCCAGAACGGACAGGACTCCCAGGGAACCCGCGATGGACAGGATACCGACCACCAGCGGCATGACGGCAGCGACCACGGACCCGAAAACAATCAGCAGCAACAGCGCGACCAATGGCAGAGCAAACAGCTCAGCACGTTTGATGTCGCCGCTCATGCCGTCGTCAAGCGCGTCGGCGACGGCAGTGGCGCCTGCGACCCTCGTGGTGACCTCGCCGGGCAGGGCGTCGGTAAGCACTGCGTCCTCCACGGCGCGGTAGGACTTCAGAGTTTGCTCGCCGTCGCCCTTCAACCCCACGGCGGCGAACGCGGTCCGCTTGTCCGGGGTGATCAGCTTCGGGTTTTGCTTATCAAAATAGCTGGTGACGTGGGCGATATGATCGGGGTGCTGCTCCTTGAGCTGCGTGAGGTGCTGCTGCGCCGCCGTTATCACGGCAGGGTCATCCACCGACTTGCCCTCGGGGGCCTCAAACAAAATGATGACGTCACCAGAGTTGTCACGCCCGAAGGTATCCAACTCGATGCGGGCAGCTGCGCTCGAGGAGGAATGGGGATCGTCCCAGCCTTCTTGGCTCATGCGATCACCAAGTTTGGTGCCCTGAAAAGCGAATAGCCCCAAGATAGCTGCGACGATCAAGATCGGCACAGTGATGCGAAAGCGATAGGCAATCTCGCCCCAACGATAGAACACAGGTTTCCTTTCGTTCCGCCAGCGGTTAGCGGGAAGATAGCAGCGCGGACAGAGGACGGAACGGCTGGAGCCACGCGCCTTCCTGTGGGAGCGAATCCAGGTTGATACGCGGCAGCGGTTCGCGGAACACACCTGGGATCTCTTCCAGATCAATGAATTTAATTGCCTCGTGGCTGACCGCCCACGATGCGTGCTCGTGGAAACCAATCACCGTGGCAGGGATATTCTGCTGGACCAGCTTCTCCAGCAGCTCACGGAAATTCTGCCCATCAGCAGACGCCACGATAACGCCCTGGAGGATCCCCTCGTTGAAACGACGTTTAATATGCTCCAGCATGTCCGGATCCACATCGGAATCCTCGCCAACCTTCGGCTTAGCAAAGACCGCAAAACCGACGTTACGCAGGGCCTCCACCCAAGAACGCATAACATCTGCGCCACCTTGTGGGACGTTGGTAAACACAGTGGCCTCCGGCTCAATGTGTTCACCGATCTCCGCGGATAGTTCAGCGCCACGGTTTAGGAGCCAGCGACCGATGGCGTCGAAACGCGGGCGGTACGCTGCGGTGGGGCGGCTACCGAGAATCGCGCCGAGGCCCATGTCGATGTTCGGAGCATCCCATACCAGCAGCAAAGTCTGCGGTGGTTCGAAGTCCTGTGGGTGATCGGAGTAGTTGTGCATGAATTCGTGAGCCGACATGTGCTTACCCCTCTCGCACCGGCGCGTCGGTGCGCTGCCAGAGGAACTCGGTGATCACGTGTTGCTTCTCCAAGCCTTTGCCCTCGAACTTGGTGATCACTTGGCGGTCAGTGAGCTGCGGGCACTCCGGCCACGGCCAGCCCTTGAATTCGAGCAACGGTTCAACGTGGACGAGTTCTTTGATCCACTCCGCGTAATCACCGTGGTCGGTGGCGACGTGGAGGACGCCACCAGGCTTCAGGCGAGTGGCGATCAGATGCAGCACACCGGACTGGATGATGCGGCGCTTGTGGTGGCGTGCCTTCGGCCATGGGTCTGGGAAGTAAATGCGGACACCATCGAGCGACTGCTCTGGCAGCATGCGGTTGAGAACTTCGACGCCGTCGCCACGTACGAGCCGGATGTTGCTGAGGTTTTCGCGGACCGCAGCGCCCATCAGCTTAGCCAGGCCCGGCTTGTAGATTTCACAAGCAATGATGTTCGTGTCTGCTTCGAGTGGTGCCATGGCGGCGGTAGAAGTGCCGGTGCCGGAGCCGATTTCGAGGATCGTCTTAGCTCCGGTGCGACCGAACCATTCGTCTAGGTCAATGACCTCGTCGGCGAGAACTTTGCCCATGGCTGGCCAGTTCTCGTCCCACATCTTGGTTTGATTGGGGGTTAGGGTTCCGCGACGGAAACTCATGGAGCCCAGGCGCGGGTAGTCCAAGCCGTCGTTGAATTCGGACTGGAGCGGGCGACCGAAAGGGACGTTGCCAACAGTGGTGCCGTGCGAATCGGAATGAGAAGAATCAGTATTATGCATCGCTGTCTATTTTGCCTTTCCGCCGGTCAAGACACAACATGCAGCTAAAACTTGCAGCTGCGCAGAAAGTGGGGTGCAATGGCGGGCAAAGGTTGTTGTTTCAGTGGGGGGCTGAAAATTGGGGGACATTGGACTTTCACAATTGCGGGAGATAGCTGCCCGGCACGACTCGCGCCCTGAGGTGGCTGCGGCGCTGCGGCGCAGCCGGGAAATACCTCGGGTAGGTGCGTGCACGCTTGAGGTAGCGTTGCCGATCGAGCTTCCCGACGCCCACAGCGTCCAGCTCACCTGGCCCGCTATTGGGGTGGACGTGGACGTGATTTTCCTGGTGCATGATGGGCCGCTCAGCGCGCGGGTGCGTGACCGGATAGCGGCGGGACCAGCGGAGTTTGTGCTGGTGCCTCGGGCTGCAGAGATCGCGGCGGCGTGGGAAAGCTTGGACCCGGAGGTTATTGAGCGGGCGCGGGCCCGCAGCTTGTGGCAGGCGCTGGCGGCGATGGGGATTGCCGTTCCGGCTGCGCAGAGCAGTGGTGGACAGGCCGCATCCTGCAGTGTGTCGGTGGTGGGGCCAGTAGCCGAAGACCGCGAGCGGGTAGCCATGCAGCTTCACGACGCCGGATTCACCCTCGTCGCTAGCCCCGCAGCCGATGTGGTGGTGGCGGTCGCACCGACCACAGGCTGGGGAGCTGCTGATTTTACGCAGCTAGACAGTGTTTTTGCGCAAGTAGGGCGGGTGGTTGCTACCGCTCCAGTTCCGCGCCAGGTGTGTCCTGAAGTGTGGGTTGTGACTGAGGAAAACCTTGCCGATGCGGTTTCTCGGTGTGTCGCCTTGCCTCCGCTTGCCCCGCTGCCGACTGCGGTGCCAGGGGCCTGGGAAAAGGGTGCGGCCCGGTTGGAACGAGTGGGCGGGCACACCGGTTGGGTGGTTCCACTAAGCGACGCACTGGTTATAACCGCTATTACGTTTGTGGGGTTCTCTCGACTTATACACGTGGAGCTTGCCATGATCTTTGCAGTCATTGTGGGGACAATTCGTGCCTGGGTCAGGCTCCGAGTGGGTGGGGGCGCTAGTTCGGTGGTTGGGGCGCCTCGCGACTCTCGACCTGGTGCGTGGGTGCGCCGGAAACTGGCGGGACAAGTGCGGGGGTGAATGAGGGAATGAATTGGCTCACGGTTGTTGAACAGCTGTTAGGTGTTGAGAGTGGCGGCGGCGTTAGCCCCGAGAGCTGGGACCTTGGCGCGGATGCACACTATGAGTATGACGAGCAAGGGGTCACGGTATTTTCCGATCTTGACGGCGACGGTCAGATCGACCAGGTCTCCCGAATGGAGTTTTCCGGACATTCCTGCACGTTGTCCATCGATGACGGGGGTTGGGGAAGTTGGATTGAAGAATCCCCTGAAAGGGGGGAGGAAAATGAGGGATGGGCCACACAGACGGCCGTGGAATACCCAAAAGGATGGGGGTAGCTTACCGGTAATGACAAATTGTGGTCGTTGTCTCATTCGGGAACTGCAAAAGTAGTGCGCATGTGACTAGTCTTGATGAGGAGAACGTAATACGAGCCGGTATTCGGCGACCCTAAACGAATGGCGAAGCCAGTTACCGAAAAGTCAGGAGAAACAATGACCGCTGCTGCAATTAAGGGTCTTGTGGGCGAAGCCCCAACCAACAACGAAGAGATGCTGAGCTGGATTGCGGATGCGGTCGAGTTGTTCACCCCAGAAAAGGTTGTCTTTGCAGACGGCTCCGAAGAAGAGTGGGCTCGCCTGGGCCAGGAGCTTGTCGACGCAGGAACCTTCATCAAGCTGAACGAAGAGAAGCGACCAAACTCCTTCCTCGCTCGCTCGAACCCATCTGACGTGGCTCGCGTTGAGTCCCGTACCTTCATCTGCACCGAGACCGAAGACGGTGCCGGCCCGACCAACAACTGGGCTCCTCCAGCTGCAATGAAGGAAGAGATGCTGGAGCACTACAAGGGCTGCATGAAGGGCCGCACCATGTACGTGGTCCCATTCTGCATGGGCCCTATCAATGACCCAGAACCAAAGCTGGGCGTGCAGCTTACCGACTCCGCTTACGTTGTTATGTCCATGCGGATCATGACCCGCATGGGTAAGGAAGCTCTGGACAAGATCGGCGAGAACGGCGATTTCGTCCGCGCGCTACACTCCGTGGGTGCTCCTCTGGAGCCAGGTCAGGAAGATGTTCCTTGGCCATGCAACGAGACCAAGTACATTACCCAGTTCCCTGAGACCCGCGAGATCTGGTCCTACGGTTCCGGCTACGGCGGAAACGCCATCCTGGCTAAGAAGTGCTACGCGCTGCGTATTGCTTCCGCGATGGCTCATGACGAAGGCTGGATGGCCGAGCACATGCTCATCCTGAAGCTGAACTCCCCAGAGGGCAAGTCCTACCACGTTGCTGCTGCATTCCCATCCGCATGTGGCAAGACCAACCTGGCTATGCTCCAGCCAACCATTGAAGGCTGGACCGCTGAGGTCGTCGGTGACGACATCGCTTGGCTGCACATCCGCGAGGATGGTCGCCTGTACGCCGTCAACCCAGAGAACGGCTTCTTCGGCGTTGCCCCAGGCACCAACTACGCCTCCAACCCGAACGCAATGCGCACCATGGAGCCAGGCAACGCAATCTTCACCAACGTTGCACTGACCGACGATGGCGATGTGTGGTGGGAAGGCCTCGAGGGCGAGCCACAACACCTCATCGACTGGAAGGGTAACGACTGGACCCCAGAGTCCGGCGAGCTGTCCTCCCACCCGAACTCCCGCTACTGTGTGCCAATTTCCCAGTGCCCAGTTGCCGCACCTGAGTACGACGACTGGAAGGGTGTCCCACTGGATGCCATCCTGTTCGGTGGCCGTCGCCCAGACACCGTGCCACTGGTCACCCAGGCATTCGACTGGGAGCACGGCACCATGATCGGCGCCCTGCTGGCCTCCGGCCAGACCGCCGCTTCCGCGGAAGCTAAGGTCGGTGCCCTGCGCCACGACCCAATGGCAATGCTGCCATTCATCGGCTACAACGCTGGTGAGTACCTGCAGCACTGGATCGACATGGGTCGCAAGGGTGGCGACAAGATGCCAGCTATCTTCCTGGTCAACTGGTTCCGTCGCGGCGAAGACGGTCGCTTCCTGTGGCCAGGCTTTGGTGACAACTCCCGCGTCCTCAAGTGGATCGTGGACCGTGTCGAAGGACGCGTCGAGGCTGACGAGACCGTCGCAGGCCTCACCGCCCGCGTTGAGGACCTGGACCTGACCGGCCTGGATGCCCCAGAAGAGGACGTCAAGGAAGCTCTCACTGCACCTGCAGAACAGTGGGCACGCGACATTGCCGACAACGAAGAGTGGCTGACCTTCCTGGGACCAAAGGTCCCAGCTGAGGTACATGCTCAGTTCGACGCATTGAAGAAGCGCATCGCAGACGCCAAGTAACCTTGGACCGCCAAATTTGGCGTACCGATGGGACGAAAATCGCGAAAATCGTCCCATCCGTACGCTAAATCTGGCGGTTTTTCTGTATTACGATCACTAGGTTGCTCACTAAAAACTCCCTCACCACCGGCACTTTCACGAGCCACCATGCCCACCGCGGGTGATACCGAGGGAAAAGCCCGACACATGTGCCTCCGCGCACGGACTGGGCCCAATGGATACCTTCGGCGCAGGAGACATCGAAAAGCGATTCACCGAAGACATTTTTCGGAGGCTTGCCGTGCACGCGGCTGTAGCGGTCCCGGGCCCAAGCCCCACCTACGTAGTGCTGCCACAACCCGGTTTCGTGACCGCCGAAGGGGCCGAGCCAGATGGTGTAGCTGAGTACTACTAGTCCGCCGGGCCGGGTGACGCGCAGCATCTCTTCACCCATGCGCCACGGATCTGGAATGTGCTCTGCCACGTTGGAGGAGAAGGTTAGATCGAACGACGAGGTGGCGAAGGGCAGGCATTGCCCGTCGGCGCGCACGGCCGTTGGGGTCGGAAGGCTGGAGCTGTGTAGTTCGGCGATAGACGGTTCGACGCTGATATAGGAACAATTGTTGGCAGCGAACTCAGCACCGAAATAGCCGGGGCCGCCTCCCACATCGAGCACCGCAGCACCTGTGAGAGGCTGGTGCTTCACGTCGTGGTGGAGCGCGTCCAGTTGGGTGAAAGTGTCAGCAGCTAACCCGTGGTAGAACTCGTCGGGGTGGGTTTGTTCTTTGGGGAAGGAACGCAGCAGTCGGAGCGAGCGCCCGAGAGTTGCGAGGCGTCGGGTGTGATGGAGCTTGGGCACACCAGCATTGTAGGCTGTCGACAGAGATGAATATTTTATTGCTGTGTTGGCGGGATACTGCGCATCCGCAGGGTGGCGGTAGTGAGCGTTATCTGGAGCGTGTTGCGGAGTATGCGGCGCTCCGGGGACACCGGGTTATGTATCGCACGGCTGCGGTGAGCCGGAAGCCTGCCCGAGAAACTAAAGGTGGGGTGGAGTTTCGGCGTCGGGGTGGCCGGATGTCGGTGTATGTGACCGCGGCACTGGAAATGCTCATGGGGGCGTATCGGGATGTTGACGTGGTGGTAGACACCCAAAATGGGATCCCGTTTTTTGCGAAGTGGTGGCTGCGTCGGCCGACTGTGGTGCTGACGCATCACTGCCATCGGGAGCAGTGGCCGGTTGCCGGGCCGGTGTTGGCGCGCCTGGGTTGGTTTTTGGAAGGCACCGTCGCGCCGTTTGCTTACCGACGCTCCCAGTACATCACCGTCTCCGAACCCTCGGCACGGGAGCTGACGGAACTTGGGGTCAATCGGGAGCGGATCGCGATTGTCCGCAATGGTTTGGACCCTGTGCTCGCATTCACGCCCCTTGCCGAGGACGGCAGGGTTCACCTGGTGACGTTGTCGCGCCTGGTGCCCCATAAGCAGATCGAGCACGCAATGGACGTGGTGGCGGCCCTCGCGCCACACCACGATGTGGTCCTGGACGTGATCGGTTCCGGCTGGTGGGAAGACGAACTTCGCCAGTATGCCCGGGAGGTTGGGGTGGACAGCCGGGTGGTGTTCCACGGGCATGTATCAGAAGAAACTAAACATGCCTTGTTGGCACGTGCGGCCGTGCACCTGATGCCGAGCCGAAAGGAGGGCTGGGGCTTGGCCGTCATGGAAGCCGGACAGCACGGGGTACCGACGGTGGGTTATTCCAGCTCGGCGGGGCTGCGGGACTCCGTGATCGATGGCGAGACTGGGCTGCTTGTGCGGGATAAAGCCGGGCTGATCCAGGCGGTGTACGAGATGACTTTGGATGAGGGGCGTCGGCAAGCCTTGGGCGAGGCGGCGCGACTCAGGGCGCGGGAGTTTTCCTGGGCGCACACCGGGGCAGACTTTCTCCAGGTCGTCGCAGCGGTAGCGCACTCGCAACGCCCATCGCGAGCCAGCCGAGCAGCAGAATCAACCCGAGATACCACCGCCAGTTAGGCGGTTGGGGATCCCCGATGGGAGTGAGCTGGCCGTCAGCGTAGATCGAGTCAATACCCATACCGCGCAGCCCCGCGGTATCGCCCCGCTGCCACAGCTGGTGTGCCTCGACGAACCGCGAGGACGGGTAATCGACGGGAACGCCATCAACCGTGAGCGCACCGTTTTCCACCACGGCGATCGCCTTGGGCAGCGGGTGTGCGGTGGGGGTGCCGTCGATAAGCGTGAGCGTGGTGAGCTCTGGCACGAACACCTCCCGCCCCGCTGCCACAGCGTGAAGCTCACCCAGCAGCGCAGGCTCCGGCACCGGTCGTAGCTTCTCGACAGCCACCGGCGCGTCCCACACCTGCCCTAGCGCAGCGCAGAGAGCAACCACCGCCAGTGCCCGCGGACGCACTTGCGCTGCCAGGAACACGTACGCCGGAATGGCAAAGAGCAGCAGTTTGTGCGAATCTCGAAACAGCGCGGCACCAGGCACCTTAGCACTCAGTAATCCCGCCACATCCGGCACGAACGCCAGCGCAACCGTCAGTGCCAGCGCGAGCGCCCCCAAAGCCGCGAGCCGCCGCGGAATTCGCCGGAAAAACACCACGATGATCCCAAAAAGCACCAAGCCCAGGACACCCCACCCGGAGTGTCGTGAAGCAGGCACAGCGGCGGAATTCCAGATACCCCCCAAACTCAACACCGCCCCCACGGTGCCCACCCACTGCTCAGCGCGGGCCGAAAACAGTGCGCCACCAGCAGGAAGCGCGGTCGCGGGGGATAGCAGACTAGGAACGAGCCACGGGGCGGAGAGCGCTGCGCCCCACACGGCAAGCAACCACCGGCGGCCCAGCAGCACCGCCACCGCCGTCGAGACCACCGCGCCCGTCGGGGTGAGCGAGGCCAGCCACAACGCCGGAAGGAGAACCCGCCACCTGCCAGTCAGCGCCCACACGGCGATCCCGGGCAGCAGCCACGCGGCAATCACCAGACTCCACTGGCCCTGCAACAGCCGCTCCACCACAAACGGGTTGACCAGTGTGACCGTCAGAGCGAGCAGCGTCCCGAGCACGCCGGCCCGGGCATGTTTCGCAACGGCCGACGCGCCCCACGCGCCCCACACCGAGCCCACGAGCAGCAGCCCGCGAGCCACCCAAGAAGCAGGAAGGGCAAACCCCAGCAGCGCCAATGCTCCGTCCTGGGGTGCATTCCGGGCGGGCACATCCCCAAAACCCAGGGCCGACTGGTGCAACGCCATGTGGTCAAACACGGACATGTCCCGGTACAGCAACACCCCAGGGGCAGCGAGCGGCCACAACAAGCCACCGATCAGCACCGCTGACCAGCACACGAAAAGTGCGCGTCTAGCCATCATGTCCAATGAGGGCACGGCGCAGGAAGATCACACCGAGGAAAACGCTGACAGTGGAGCCGACCGTGGTGAGCAACAAACCGATCTCCACCCATTTCAGGGTGCGCAGCCCAGCGTGGGCCCGAGTCCACATCTGCGCTTTAGTTCCTTCATCCCACCGCAACGTTGCTGAGAACAAAGTCCGAGAGCTGTCTGTGTCCGACGCAGCTTCCGCATCGTCACGGGCGAGGAAAATACGCGGGATTTCAACGCTGTCCACAATGGTCCCGGTTTTAGGTTCCACCCAGAGCGTGCGCGTCATGGTGTAGTACTGGTTCAGCACCACGGTGCTGGGTCCGGATAACCCCGTGCTGGCCAGTTCTTCTTCGGAGTAGAACTGGCGGGCGGGGCCTTTGATGGTGCCGATGCCGAGCTGAATAGGGCTGAGCTTTTGGTGGAACCGGTATACCTTGGCGCCACGTAGCTGCTCCGCATCGTGGAAATCAATCGGGGTGGAGGTACCTGAGTACTTGTCAAAGAACTGGTAGCTGCGGAATTCGGTGGCAAAGGGGAAGGAATACTGTAATCCTTCTCGGGTTTTGTTGGTGAATTCGCGGGAGAACCCAGGGATGGGGGAAGTCGCGGTGAGAGAGGAGGCGGGCTCATCCACGGGGAAGGAGGAATGCCGCACCAGACGCACTTCGTCCTGGGAGTCGAACAGCACCTCACCGCTTTCTAGGGTGAGCTGCTCCGTCACGCTGTAGCGCACCTCTTTGCGCTTTTCCGCTGGTGCGCTGGTGATTGTTTTGGAGGCGGTGGCGGTCGAGCGGTGCACGTAGCAGCTCAGATCGCTGGTGTCCGGGTTGAGGCAGCGCGGATCGTCCACCACTGGCGTGCCCTGCTCCCAGGCTTGTTGGTCGAACCTGACGGCTTCGGCGGGCTCGGTGCTGGTGTGGATCGACGCGTTCACCGGCAACAGTCGAACCTGGAACGTGGCGAGTGTTGGTCCCACGGCACGCAACGACAACAGGACCAGCGCGAGCGCGAATGCGATCACAGCTTGAGTCTTTTTCGTCACGATCTGAGCCTTTCCGTTAGGATCCAGGTACGACGCACACAGCGGGTGAGGGAGGACGTAGCGAGTGCCAACAGCTCAAGCTTACTTAACGCACCGCTCGTTCATCGCACCCCTCGAAGGGTTACGCGCCGTCGCGGCCTTCGGCATCATGCTCACTCACGTTTCGTTCCAGACCGGCGGCGACCCCGCCTCGGTCCTCGCGCGGTTCGATTTCTTTGTCCCCGTGTTCTTCGCGCTGTCCGCGTTTGTGCTGTGGCGGCGTTACGACGGCGACGCCCGCCGCTACTACTGGCACCGGGCGGTGCGCATCCTGCCCGCCTACCTGGTGACCGTCGCTTCCGTGTTTCTGCTGCTCCCCGACGCTTTCGGTTCCAGCTTACCGATGATCCTCGCTAACCTGACGCTGACCCAGATTTACGTCCCAGACGCCCTCGCGCCGGGCCTGACACATCTGTGGTCACTGTGCGTGGAGGTGGCGTTCTACGTGGTGCTGCCGCTGATTGCGCTGGCGTTACGACGCCTCCCCTCACGAACCCGAGTGCTGGCGATTTTCCTGTTTTCCCTGCTCAGTTTGGGCTGGGCGTTTGTACCCTTCGTGGAAGCAACCCCAGCACCTGGCTTGCCGAACCTACAGATCTTCCCAATTTCCTACACCTGCTGGTTCGCGGTGGGCATGATCGCTGCTGAGCTGGAGGGGCGGGTTCGTATTCCCGGCCCGGTGTTTCTGTATTGGGCGTTGGCGCTGGCGGTGGCGTGGGGAGCCGCACAACCTTGGTTCGGGCCCCTGGGGCTGACCCATCCGACGCCGTGGGAGTTTGTGCGTCGTGTTCTCGCCGGTATGGCGTTCGGGGCTTTGGTGTTTCTACCGGTGGCGTTGGGTCGGGGCGTCGGGTCTCTCACCTCGGGGCCGATGCAGCACCTGGGCAGATGGTCGTATGCCATCTTCCTGTGGCACGTACCGATGCTTGCCTGGGCGTTTCCGCTGCTCGGAGTAACTCAATTTTCCGGGCAGTTCTGGCAGGTCCTCGCCGTGACCGTGGCCTTGACGGTCCCAGTATCCGCGGCTAGCTACTACTTCGTGGAGGAACCTGCCCGGCAGCTATTGAAACGGGTGGCGTCCATCAGGCAACACCAACGCCGCGAGGCTCACACAGCAGGCGAGCGCCACGAACCACTGGTCGCCCGCGTAGGAGGCGCTAGGCCACGGGGCATGGGCGAGCCACAGTCCAGCCAACCCCACCCCTAGCGCGGCAAGCGCGGGCCTGGTCACCAGGGTGAAGCGCAATATCAGCCAGGCTAGCGCTGCTGCAATGATGCCCCAGATTCCACCCACAACGCCCAGCACCACGGCACCGAAAACTACCGGGAACCCAGTATGGCGCAGCGGAACCTGCACATCTTCGCGACGCCACCACAGACACCCGAGCACAGTCACAATGGCCAGAAAAAGGCCACCGAACAGCGACGCTCGATAAGGACCTTCGCCAGCGAAAGTGAGTGAAACGGGGCCGTGGACCCCGGCGGGGATGAGGAATGCTTGGGTATCGGCGTCGATGAGCTGCGGTGCTACCTCCACGCCGCCGACCGTGGCACGCAGGCCCTTGTTGTAGGCGCGGCCGGTGACCAGGATGCGGTCCTCGGACGCCGGTGGGACGGTGCCAGAGGTAGGTAATGGTGCTGGTGGTGGCGCATAGTCCGGGGTGGTGAGGGTGATCCAGGAGGCGGTGGTGGATAGCTCGTGCATGCCGGCGGGCAGGGTCACTGAGTCGCCGCAGGAGAGGGGGGAGCTGTCGAGAAGGAAATCGTCGGTGACCCCGGATGGGTTCGCGGTGCGGGGATCTTCGTCGCAAGAGGAAGCATCGACCGTCACTGTCATGTCCCGTGGGGCGGTGAAACGGCGCTGGATTAAGTCGGTATCCACAAACACGCGCTGGAACAGGAACTTCTGCACTTCAGGCGAGGTGTTCGGTACTTCCAGGACGCGGCTGATGTCGTGCCCCAGCAGCCGGACATCTGCCAGACCCGCTGGAGAAGCGGAGGCACCGAGCGTGATCGTGAGGGACGAGGTTTCGCCAGCTAATTCCACCCGCAGTTTCTGCCCTGGCCTGGCGAATCGATGCAGCGTGGTGGAATCGCTGCTGATGGTGAGCACCACGGGCGCCCCAGTGGTCACTATTTCAAGGACAGGGTCCGTGGCGGGCTCCCTAATGGTCAACGTTTCGCCCTCCTGGTGTCCCGGCGCTGGGAACCAGGCCGTGTCCAGCGAGCCGTCGACTGCAGCCGTAGCGGAGCGCGCTGGGTTGGCGCCACCGAAAGCGGTGGCATCAGCGGCGGAGGACGATACCGAGATCGGGTTCGGGGATACAGTGGCCAGTGGCCCGCGCGAGGGGTAGTCCCGCACCTTGTTGCGCACGTCGTCGCCCTCATCTGGGGGCGCCAAGGGCGCGGATTGCGCGTTCCACACCGTGCCGTAGTTGCGGGACACCAGCTGTGGGGTGTCGGTGACCACCGTCGCGTCGGAAGTCACCAGTTCGTAGGCGCCAGGATCCAGCAGCGCCAGGGATTCGCCACCGCCTGCTACTTTTTGGGTGCCGGACACCAGGTGCATCGAGTGCGCAAGGTCGAACTCCACGATGTCGACCTCACCGAAGGTATGCACCGGCAGGCCTTGTTTTTTGAAAGAATCACTCAAAGCGCGCGATCCCGTTTCGCCGGTGAGGTCATGGCGGATCACTGCGGCGCCGACACCCAGTCGCGCGAAGCCCTCTGGGGTCGGGTGAGCCATGAGTCCGTCCAAACCCCGGATCGCTTCCGGCGGGACTAAGGGGACGGCGTCGCGCACGACCCATGGGACGTCGAGAAGCGGCTGCAGCGGCTCGTCGCGCGTCCACCCCCACTCCTGCCTGGCAAAAGACGACTGTGGCAGGATCACCGTCCGGGTCCCGGCAGCGTTTTCGTTCAACCACGCCGCCGCCTCGTGCCAGTAACCCGGCACTTGCTCGAACCCGCCGCGGGGAGCCAGCCGCCCACTCCACGCCGGCGCCAGCGAACTCACCGCAAGCAGCCACAGCAGTGCAGTTGCGGTGGTGCGCCGCCCCGCGTCGGCAAGCCTTAGCGACGACGCTGCGTGCACAAACCCAACCACCAGCGGCAGCCGTACCAGCACATCGAACTTATGGACGTTGCGCAGCGGCGCGCCCGCTCCGTCTAAGAAGGCCAACACCTGCGCACCCAACGGCCCATGTGCGCTACCCATGATCAGCACGCCGCAGAGCAACATCGTGATCCACAGCCGCTGCTGCGGCGTTCGTACCAACCCCGCTAGGCCCAGCGCCGCCACCGCCACCGTGAGCAGCACAAAGTACGGGCTGGTGGCCAACACCGTGCCGGCGATCCGCTCAGAATCGGCAAATGGAGCCCAGGAAGTAGTGCCACGCAGCACTTCCACCAGTGACAGCCACCGGGTGGTGACGTAGCTGCTCTCAATGAAATCTGTGAACGGCGGGGAATATCTGCCCAGGATTATCAGCGGGCCCAGCCACCAGATGGACACGAGGCAACAACCGGCCAACCACAGCGCCAGTGGCCGCCAGGCGCGCGCCACCAGAAGAGTGACAAACACCGGAAGGCACGCCGCAGCGGTGGCCGTAGCATTCACCGCCCCCATGCAGGCCACCGCGATCACGGAACCGGCCACCCCACGCGTGGTGGGCCGCACTCCTACTATCGGAAGCAGCGCCCACGGGGTGAGCATCATCGGCCACGTTTCTGAGCTGATCGCCGCCACCGTGCTGATCGTGTGCGGCGACAGAGCGAATAAGAAACTGCCCAGCATCTGCCATCCCGGCGCGCCTACCTGAGCTTTCTTTAGTAGGAGGCAGAAGCCGGAATAGCCAAGTCCAAGCAGTAGCCACCACCATAGCCGCTGGGCGATCCAGTCTGGAAGTGGGTCGGTGAGGAGGAAAAACAACCCTTGGGGAAAGAGGTAACCGTAGGCCTGGTTTTGGAGCTGGCCGAGTGGGAAGATGTCGGTCCACGCGTGTAGCGCACCGTGGAGGAACCCCCACGGATTGGCAGTGAGGTCATGCTTGGTGTCCGCAACCGTGAGGCCGGGGGATTGGAGGAATACGAGGATTCCGAGGATCAGCCAGCCGATCAGGTGCGGGCGGCTACTGGCGCGAGCCATACTCCGGGCCGCCTAGCAGCGCGGTGTCGGCATTAGCGACGGGACCGGCGGGTAACGAGTCTTGGTTAGAGACCGTGGCCACGCCGATCACAGCTGCAACTCCCACAGCAAGGCCGAGGACCGCGCTGGCGAGCGCGGGGCCGATGGTGCGACGGGTGAGGGAGTCGGTTTCCAAAGCCATAGGGCGAACTATACCAAGTCGGTGTCGTCGGAGTCCTCTGGCGGGACGATGAGGACCGGCAGGCCGGCGTTGCTGACCAGGTTTTCCGCGGTGGAGGAGGTGAACAGGGAGCGTAGCCCCTTGTTGGCGCGGGTGCCGGTGACGATGAGGTCGGGGGAGAGCTCTTGGGCGGCGTCGACGAGGGCGCTCCAGATGGAGGTGGAGGTTTCCACCAGGTGAGCGTGTGCTTCGAAGCCGTAGGATTCGGCGAGGGTGATGCCTTCTCGGCAGGTGGTGAGCGCGTGGGTGTAGGCAGGGTCGTCCCCGTCGGCGTTTTCCACGGCCGAGGAGAAGTCTGTTTGCATCATTCCGGCGCCGCCGGCGGCGCGTGCTGCCTGCCGGTGTAGTGGTTCCCAGGCGGTGAGAATGTGAACCTCGGCAGGGCGGAGGAGACGGACACCGTATTCAAGTGCCCGCCGGGATTCGGCGGAGCCATCGAATGCGACAAGGATGGTAGGTGCTGTTGGGCGCTCCATGGGGTGAGTGTTTCCTTATGCTGTTTCGGTTGCAAGGTTCTAATACAGCAGCCTAATCAACTTTGTGCGGTATTGTCTGGGAGAAATCAGCTAGTGGAGGGAGAAGTGTTGCGTCGGTTCGCGGTTGTCACTTCTCTGTCCCTGCTGCTCTGGGGGTGTGCGCCGGTGCCGGAGTCGCAGGTCAGTGGGCCGGCGCAGGCGTTGGTGACGATGCTTGCGAATCAGGAACAGGCGGAGCAGGCGGCTATGGAAAAAGCGGATGCGGCGCGTTTTGGGGTGACGGTGGCTCAGCTGCGTGAGGCGCGAGCGTCGCTGCCTTCGGAGCAACGGGCGAAGGTGGCGTCGTTGCTGATGGTTGGGGTGCGAGATTTTGACGATGCGAAGTTCGCGCTGGACCAGGGGGTTGGGGGGATTTTTGTTGGGTCGTGGACGGATCCTGCGCTTCTTACGGAGCCGGGGCGTGATATCGCTGCGTTGCGGGAGCAGGTGGGGCGACCGTTTTCGGTGTCGATTGACGCGGAGGGAGGTCGAGTGCAGCGCCAGCCAGCGTTGTTTGGGCAGGTCCCTGCGCCACGCGAATTGGTAGCTGGCGGCACCCCGGAGCGCGCCCACGAGGTGGCTTTCGGGCTGGGAACTCGGCTGCGGGAGGTCGGTGTGACGGTGGATTTCGCGCCGGTGTTAGACGTCGATCATGGCTCTGCGAACGGGGCTATCGGTGACCGCAGCTTCTCCGGCGATCCGGCCGAGGCGGCGGCGTTTGGGGCGGCGTTTGCGCGCGGGCTTCACGACGCCGGGGTGCATCCCGTGTACAAACATTTTCCCGGTCATGGTCGCGCGTCGGGCGATTCTCACTTTGAGGATGTGACCGCGCCACCCCTTGATGACGTGAAACGGGTAGACCTGGCGCCGTATGGCCCGGCCCTGCGCGAGGCTCCTGGGGCAGTGATGATGGGGCACGTGCGGGTACCGGGGCTTGGCGACGCCACCCCCTCCAGCCTCAACCCGGCAGCCTACAAGTTGCTGCGCAGCGGTGACTATCCTGGCGGTGCGCCGTTTCGTGGGGTGATCTACACCGATGACTTGTCCGGAATGAAGGCGATTTCCGATCAGCTCAGCACTCCGGATGCGGTGCTTGCGGCGCTGATCGCTGGTGCGGATTGTGCGCTGTGGATTTCCACTGTGCAGGTAGGGGCTGCTATTGATGCGGTTGACACTGCGGTGTCCTCGGGTGCCTATCCGCTGGCGCAGATGGAGGATTCTGCTGTTCGGATAAGGTTGCAACAGCTATCTTCCTAATTTTGTTTTTGTGTCAACTATAGTGTTGGGTGTTCGTTGCTTAAAGGTGGGAGTTTGATGTCCGCTGCGAAGATTGCCGCTGCATGTGTTGGTGGTGTCATTGGCCTATCCGCCCTGGCCTATGGTGCTGATTACTTCCTGACCCAAGACCAGGTTCCGCGCGGTACCACAGTCGCTGGTGTGTCAGTAGGTGGTATGTCGCCACAGGCTGCCAGCGACAAACTGGCGGCTGAGTTGACGACGTGCACGCAACATCCGGTGCTGGTGACGGCCGGCGCACGAGAGGCAACCGTGGATCCAGTAGCGGCAGGGCTGAGCGTGAACTGGGAAGAAACCATCGCTGCCGCCGGGAAACCCTCCTTGAATCCGTGGACTCGGCTCTCGTCGTTCTTTGTGGATCGGGAAGTGGGTATCGTGAGCGATGTTGCGGAAGAGCAGTTCGCTCCGGAACTGGACCGGGTGGGGCAGGAACTTTCTATCGCCCCAGTCGACGGCGCCGTGAACATCGACGGCGGCAGGATCAACCAAACCAAGCCCGTCGATGGGCAGCGGATAGTGGACACCGACCTGAGGTCAGCGCTGGTATCGGACTGGCTCAATCCTGCTGGGGTAGTGGTGAAACCAGCAGTGATCACCCCAGACATCGACGACTCTGACATGCAAAAAGCTGTAACCGGCCCCGCCGAACAAGCACTGTCCGCCCCGATCACGGCTACCGGCCACGACGACGTCACCGGCGTGATCCCCGTGGAACGCATGGGTGAGGTCGTGACCTTCGTTCCCGAACAGGGCGCCCTCAAACCCGAGGTGAATGCGGAGGCAGCGCAAGGAATTCTGGCAGAAAACCTCGGCAAAACAGAAGTGAAGCGCCGCAACGCCACCATCACCTTCACGGGCGGCGGCAGGGATGTCACTCCGTCGGTGGATGGCATCAAAATTGACTGGGAAAAGACGCTGATGGATTTCCCGGAACGAGTCGTCGGTAAGGCAGAGCGCACCTTCGACGTGGTGTACCAGGAGGACAAAGCGACGTTCACCACGGAGATGGCCCGCACCGCCACCTTCGACGACACCATCGGCACCTTCACCACCAGCGGCTTCTCCGGGCCCTCGGGCGTCAACATCGCCCGCACCGCCGAGATGGTTGACGGGGCGATCGTCGCGCCGGGCGACACCTTCTCCCTCAACGGCTGGACCGGTCCCCGCGGCGCAGCGCAAGGATTCGTGGAATCCGGCATCATCCTCAACGGGCGCGCGGGCAAGGCGATCGGTGGCGGAATCTCCCAGTTCGCCACCACGCTCTACAACGCCTACTACTTCGCCGGTATGGAAGACGTGACCCACACCCCACACAGCTATTACATCTCCCGCTACCCAGCCGGCCGCGAAGCTACCGTCTATGACGGCCTCATCGACCTCGCATTCAAGAACAATTCGGACTACCCAGTCATGATCACCGCCTCCGTATCTGGAAATTCAGTGACCGTGGCGCTCAAAGGCGTGAAAACCGTAGAGGTGGAATCCGTTCCCGGCGGGCGCTGGGCCCCCACCCAACCCCGCGAGGTGAAGGTGCCGGCCGCGTCATGCCAACCCTCAGGCGGTGCACCAGGCTTCACGACGTCCGATACCCGCATCATCCGTTCCCTATCAGGGGCCGAAATCTCCCGCGAAACCACCACCACGAAATACGACCCGCAGCCGATTGTGCGGTGTGGGTAGGGGATTGGATTCTAGGTTCTGGGGCTTTGGGTGTTGGGCCTTGGTCCCGACATTACGGCCCCGAGATTGGTAGGTCAGGGCCATGACCCCGACATTACGGCCCCGAGGTTGCTCTAAAATCGCTGCGACGAGCCCGAACTTCGGGAGAGTAATGTCGGGGACAACGCTGAACCGCCTTCCCCTCAAAGCTCACGAGTGTAGTTATTGAGGCCAGTGAGGCGGTTGGGGATGTTGTAATTGCTAAGTTTCTTGGCCCCTGCGTTACCTCCCTGGGACGGTCCGGTCAGGAGCATGACCCCGACATTACGGCCCCGAGGTTGCTCTAAAATCGCTGCGACGAGCCCGAACTTCGGGAGAGTAATGTCGGGGACAACGCTAAACCGCCTTCCCCAATGCCCACGATTATAAATATTGAGGCTAGTGACACGGTTGAGAACGCTGCACAATAAACAAGACAGAAGCCACCATCTTGTTGCCTATCAAAATAACCATCGCGCCTTACGGCGGCAAAGATTTCTAACAATTCCCGTAAAACAGTGGCACGCGTCACGTTATAACGGTACGGTTAGAGGAAAATCCGTACTGGTTGAAAGAAGGTGTGTCATGGATGTCGTCATCGTAGGGGCGGCGCGAACCCCGTTTGGAAAGCTGCTTGGCGGTTTGTCCGGTGTGAAGGCGACAGAGCTTGGCTCGCATGCCATCAAGGGCGCGCTGGATCAAGGCGGCATTGACCCGAATGCGGTTGAAGCCGTCGTTATGGGACAAGTGCTGCAGGCTGGTGTTGGCCAGAATCCTGCTAAGCAGGCTGCTTTAGGGGCGGGTATTTCTCCGGATGCGCACACCACCACCGTTAATAAGGTGTGTTTGTCGGGGCTAACTGCGGTGATTGACTCTGCACGTCTTATCCGTTCTGGCGAGGCTGAGGTCGTGGTCGCTGGTGGCATGGAATCTATGTCTAATGCGCCGCATTTGTTGCCGAAGTCTCGTACTGGCACGAAGTACGGTTCGATCGAGATGCTCGACCACATGGCGTGGGATGGTCTTTCGGATGCTGCCCAGGGGATTTCCATGGGTGAGCTCACTGAGCTGCACGCTGAGCGTTATCCGGTGACGCGCGCGGAGCAGGATGAGCTTGCTGCGGGTTCTCACAACCGTGCGGAGGTGAATCGCGATAAGTTGGCCCGTGAGATTGTGCCGGTGACCATCGCGACGCGTAAGGGGGAGACTGTCGTGTCGGAGGATGAGGGCGTGCGGAGCGGTGCGACGCCGGAGACGATGGCACAGTTGCGTCCCGCTTTTACTAAGGATGGCACTATCACAGCTGGTAGCTCTTCGCAGATTTCCGATGGCGCTGCGGCGGTGGTCCTGACTACCCGTGAGCGTGCGGAGAAGGAAGGGTGGCCGATCATGGCGGTGCTGCGCTCTCCGGGGCAGGTTGCGGGGCCGGATTCTTCGTTGCAGGCGCAGCCGGCGAATGCGCTGGCCAAGGCCCTAGAGCGTGAGGGGTGGACCGCCTCGGACCTGGATGTTATCGAGATTAATGAGGCTTTCGCCGCCGTGGGCGTTTACTCCGCGAGACAACTGGGCGTGAGCCTGGACAAGGTAAATCCGTGCGGTGGCGCGATTGCGCTGGGGCACCCGATTGGCGCGTCTGGTGCTCGTTTGGTCGCGCACCTGGCGCACCGCCTGGCTAACGGTGAGGCACGGAAGGTAGGCGCGTCGTTATGCGGCGGCGGAGGCCAAGGTGAAGCACTTTTGATGGAGGCAAACTAATGATTCGTACTGAAGTTCGTGGCAATGCCGGTCTGATCATCCTGGACCGTCCGAAGGCTCTCAACGCGCTGAGTCATGAGATGGCGCTGGACATTGAACGTGCGCTGGAGGACTGGCGCGACGATGACGCCGTCCAGCTCATTATTGTCCGTGGCGTCGGCGACCGTGGGCTGTGCGCCGGCGGCGATGTGGCGGCCCTGCGGGAGGACGCACTTAACGACGGCCATGCCGGAGCGGATTTCTGGGCCGACGAATATCGCCTCAACCTGCTGATTTCCCAGTACCCCAAGCCGTACGTGGCCATCATGAACGGCATCGTCCTCGGTGGAGGTGTGGGGATTTCCGCCCACGGCTCCCACCGCATCGTTACCGACTCCACCAAGCTAGGGATGCCAGAAACCGGGATTGGTTTCTGCCCTGATGTGGGAGGCTCCTGGATCCTCGGCCATGCACCGCACAACCTCGGCATTCACTACGGGCTCACCGGGATTCATGAGGGTGGCGCCCAGGCGATCGAGGCTGGGCTCGCCGACTACCTCGTTGCAGACAAAGACATTGATGCGCTCGTCGCCGAGCTGTGCGAAACCGGGCAGGTCGGGGTTATTGAAAAGTTCGCCGCGGAAGCACCGGTGGGCTTCGGGCCTCGGCGCGTCGATATGGAGCGCATCTATGGTGCGGACACTGTCGAAGAAATCCTCGAGCTCCTCGACGCGCACGACGAAGAATGGGCAGCCGACGCCGCGAAGCGAATCCGACGCAACAGCCCGCACGCACTCAAGGTGACGCTGGAATCCATCCGACGCGCACGCTCCCTCACACTGGCTGACGCGTTGCGTGAGGAATATCGCATTTCCTGCCATATGCAGAAGAATCCGGACTTCGCGGAAGGTGTTCGGGCGCAGATCATCGACAAGGACCGGCAGCCGAAGTGGCAACCCGCTACCCTCGGGGACGTCACCGCAGAATCTGTGGCAGCAGCTTTCGAACCACTGGAAAAAGAATTGGAGTTTTAATGTCTTACGAAAACATCCTGGTATCTCGTGAGGGACGCGTCGGCGTTATCACCCTCAACCGCCCGAAGGCCCTCAACGCCCTCAACGATCAAACCATGCGCGAGGTTGTGGCAGCAGCTCGTGAACTAGACGCGGACAGTGGCGTTGGCTGCATCGTCTTGACCGGATCCGAAAAGGCATTTGCCGCCGGCGCAGACATCAAGGAGATGGCACCGAAGGGTGCCACCGAAATGTACAACCTCGACTGGTTCGCCGGTTGGGACGGCCTCACCGCCGTACGTACCCCAATCATCGCCGCCGTCAACGGTTACGCCCTCGGCGGCGGTTGCGAAGTAGCCATGATGTGCGACTTCATCATCGCCGGTGACAACGCAAAGTTCGGGCAGCCAGAAATCAACCTCGGCGTCACCCCGGGCATGGGCGGTTCCCAGCGCCTCACCCGCGCCGTCGGCAAGGCTAAGGCAATGGAAATGTGTCTGACGGGTCGCATGATGGACGCCGCTGAAGCTGAGCAGTCCGGGTTGGTGGCGCGCGTCGTCCCAGCGGCGTCTCTGATGGAAGAAACAATGAAGACCGCTGAGGTCATCGCAGCGAAGTCGCTCGTTGCAGCCAGCCTGGTCAAGGAGCAAGTCAACGCCGCCTACGAGATGACCCTCACCCAGGGCATCATGTACGAACGTCGCACCTTCCACGCCATCTTCGCCTCCGAAGATCAGAAGGAAGGCATGGCTGCGTTCGTCGAAAAGCGCGACGCGGAATTCCAGGGGAAGTAAATGCGGTATCCAGCGAACCGGGTGACAAAGCTCACTGGATTTGGTGAGTAAGTGCTCGCCTGGCAGCCGCTGCAGCTGCTCAGTGGCATGTACGGGCAGGTCGCCATCGGTGGGCATCTGGAAGTCGCCCCGGATGAGCTGGTCTTCCAACCTCATGCCATGAATCTCAGCACCGAAGTGCTGCGCATCCCGCGCAGTGCCATCGTGGGGCTGCGCAAGAAACAATCGCTAGCTGCCGCGTTGCTGGTGGTGAGCCTGTCAGATGGTCGCGAAGAACGGTTCGTCTCGTGGAAACGCGACGAGATCATCGGGGAGCTTGGGTTAGGCGCACAGTAGAGCAAGCGGGATGACGGCGACACCATCGGGGCGCCGATAGGCGTGCTTTCCGGTGGTGATCACGGCCATGTCGATGACATCATCTGGCAGCTTGTCTCGGAGCCAGAGCAGGTGGCGGACGTCATCATCGTTGGGGGTAGCGGTCAGCTTTACTTCGATCGGGATGATGCCGCCGTCTTGCGTTTCGACGATGATGTCAATCTCTCGGCCACCGTCGAGACTCCGGAAATGCCCAACCTTGGCAAAGTTCGCCTCTGCTGCGACGCGCACGCTGAGGACCGCGAGTGCCTCGAATAGCGCGCCAAGCATCCGGGTGTTTTTCGGAAGCAGCAAATTGCGCTCACTGAGACCTAGTAGCCGCGCGGCGAGTGCTGGGTCTGCTAAGAAATGCGTCTCACCTTGGGAAATTCGTGGGAACGGGTTCATTGCAAAATTCCACGCCGGAAGCGGATCCAGGAGCCAAATTTCCGAGAGCTTTTCCCGGTATTTCATAGTGGTCTTTTTTGAAGGTTTATCCGATTCTGATGGCGTGGCACCGTCAAGAATTTGGTTATAGCTTGCTTCGGTGGCCGTTGCTGCAGCGTAAGACCGTAGCCAATTCATGAGTGACTGTTTGTCACGAACCATGTATCCCTGTTCCACCAATTCTCTATCGACCACGCGTTGCAGATAGGAATCGAGCTGGCTTGTGCGAACCATGGGCGATAATGGCTGAATTCCGGGAAGTCCGCTTTCGGCAATCGCTGTCGCATAATCTTGCAGTGCCACATCCGTCGAACCTGAGAGATCAGCGGTGCCTGCCATCAGCGTTTGCAGGCTTATCGACGCCTTCGCCCCGGCACGCTCGAACAAAGCCATGGGCCTCATTCGTAGTGAGAGGATGCGCCCAGCACCACTGTGCGTGTCTGTGCCAGAAACGGGTGTCGCGGATCCTGTGAGCAGGAACCGTCCAGGTCCAGCGCCATCATCGACGGCTCTACGGACCCGATCCCACACCTCGGGAAGTTTTTGCCATTCGTCGATGAGGATTGTTCCAGTCTCAAAACGTTTAAAGTTGGGATAGGCCTGGAATAATGCTTGATCTTCTTGCTGATCGAGGCGGATAGTTCGCTGAGAACGTTGCTCAGCGGTGGAAGTCTTGCCCACGCCTTTCGGGCCCTCAATAGCGATCGCCGCCACTTCAGGCATGAAGAGATCAAGCTGTTGCTCAAGGGCGCGTGGAAGGTAAGTCATGCTTCAAGGTTACCATTTGAGCAACTCGAAGGTAACCATTTGAGCTACTCGAGAGTTACCGTTTGAGCGGATTGGCTATTGGGGAAAATTATTTGGTACCGCAGTCTCTCACTATCTGAATGGTCGAGCTCGAGCTTCAACGCTTCTAGAAAGTGCTTATACCCGTGTGGGCGGGGCGAAAATCCTACCCGTCCCCAAGCTGTCGTCGCAGCGCAGAGCTTTCCTCAAGGAGCGCTTCGGATGAAATGTCGAGGGAGGTAAAGAACCTGTTCAAGGCGGGCGTTGCGGAGGATGCCAGGGCGATGCCCTGGTCTGTGATGGAGACGAGCACTCCGCGCCCGTCGCGAGGATCCGGCGAGCGCTCCACCAGTCCAGCCTGTTCAAGGGCGGACACCATGTGGGTGATCGACGCGGGAGGGATGTTGAGTCGAGAGCTGGCTTTTTTCATGGGGAGGGCGCCGGTGCGGGAGAACATTAGCAGGGTGAGCAGCTCGAAGCGGGAGAACGTGATCCCGTAGGGTTTGAGGACTTGGTTGACGTGGGCGTCGAGAAGCGAGCCCAGTCGCACCAGCGAGGTGACCGTGGCCATGCCCAACGACGCCGCAGTCCAGCCCTTTTTATCCCAGTTCTGGCGGGCGAGGTCTACGGCGTCGATCGAGGTGGTCATGGGGGAGATGTTAACCCTTCAGTGATGGAAAATCCGAGTCGGAGAATTCGCAGGAGACAGAGGACGCGCCACCGTCGGCTGCGTGGATCTCGTTTTCGCGCTTGCGCAGGTCCACACGACGGATCTTGCCGGACACGGTCTTTGGCAGCTCGTAGAACTCCAGGCGGCGGATGCGCTTGTAAGGGGCGAGATTGTCACGGCAGTGCTTCAGGATGGATTCGGCGGTCTCCGCGTTAGGTTCGAAACCCGCCGCTAGGGCCACGTACGCCTTCGGTACAGCGAGGCGGATCGGATCTGGGGACGGAACCACGGCCACCTCGGCCACCGCCTCGTGCTCAATCACGGCGGACTCGAGCTCGAATGGGGAGAGGCGGTAATCGGACGCCTTGAACACGTCGTCGTCGCGGCCGACGTAGGTAATGTAGCCGTCCTCGTCGCGCTCCGCGATGTCGCCGGTGTGGTAGTAACCGTCCCGGAACACCTCCGCGTTCTTCTCATCGGCCTGGTAGTAGCCCGGGGTGAGACCGACTGGGCGCGGGTCGATGGACAGGCAGATCTCGCCGTGGTTGGTCTCTTCCCCGGTAATCGGGTCGATCAGGCGCACGTCCATGCCTGGCAGCGGGCGGCCCATGGAACCCGGCTTGACGGGCTGGCCTGGGGTGTTAGCAATCTGCAGGGAGGACTCGGTCTGGCCGAATCCGTCGCGAATCGTGGTGCCCCATGCGCGCTCAACGGTGGCGATCATCTCCGGGTTAAGCGGTTCACCAGCGGCAACCAGCTTGGTTGGCGGGGTCTTGAGGCGAGTGAGATCCGCCTGTGCGAGCATGCGCCACACGGTCGGTGGGGCACAGAAGCTGGTCACGCCTTCGCGAGCCATGGTGTCCATGAGGGCCGCGGCGTCGAAGCGAGTGTAGTTGTAGATGAAGATGGTGGCGCCGGCGATCCACGGGGCGAAGAAGTTAGACCAGGCGTGCTTCGCCCAACCCGGTGCGGCGACGTTGAGGTGCACGTCCTGCGGGGTTAGTCCGATCCAGTACATGGTGGTCAGGTGCCCGACGGGGTAGGAGGTGTGGGTGTGCTGCACCAGCTTCGCCTTCGAGGTCGTGCCGGAGGTGAAGTAGAGGAACAGCAGCTCGTCGGCACGCGTATCGACGGCCGGGGTGAACTCTTCTGGTGCCTGGAAAGAATCGGAGAACTGGATAGTCGGGTGGGAGGTTTGCGTTGGGGCCTCGTCGCCACACTGGATGATGGTGAAATCTCCCGTGACATCCTGGAACTTCTCCGCGTCTTCCGGGTTGACGATGACCCAAGACACCTCGGCTCGTTCGGTGCGATCCTGCAGGTCGGCGGTGCCCAGCATCGCGGTTGCTGGGTTCATCACGAAGCCACCCTTGATACAGGCGAGCATGGATTCCCACAGCTCGACCTGGTTGCCGAGCATGAGCATGATGCGGTCACCGCGCTTCACACCGAGGGAGGTGAGCCAGTTGGCCATCTGGTTGGAACGCTGCTTGAGCTGGCCGAAGGTGCGACGGGTTTCAGAACCGTCGATCTCGATAATCACCAACGCTTCGTCGTCATCAGGGAGCGAGTCGAACCAGTCGAGGGCGAAGTTGAACTTGTCAAAGCGGGGCCACTCGAAGGCCTCGCGGGCGGACTCCCAATCCTGCTGATGAGAGATCAGCAGGTCGCGGGCCGCGCGGAATTGTTCTGTCACGGTCTGGTTGGTGGTCATGGTGGCTCCTCTTCGAAGTTCAACTTCAGTGGGGAACTGTTGAGTGATCCAGCTCCACCACAATGGTTAATTGTGATTTGGGTCGCAAGTGAGCTTAGTTGCAAGTTGAACTAATTGCGAGGAGTCGGGGGTAAAAAATTAGACGCGTGTCACAATTCCGTGCAGGATGAGCTTGCCGAGCTCCCGGTACGCATCTGCAAAGGGCAAGGTAGCAGCGTATGTTCCCTGCTGAATCTGTTCCATCGTGCTGCGGATGATGAGGGTGAGAAATTCTGGCGCGGTGGTGGAAAACTCCCCCTTCTCCACGCCCTTGTCGATGATTCCGGCGATCTTTTCCGTTGCGGCTGCGGTGTTGAGTTCGTACACCTCGCGGGCGACTGGTTCTGTAGCAAGATCTCGCATAAAGGCAGGCGAGGCTGGTTCAAGCGCGCTGGTCATCGCGCTGAAATAGGTTTCCAGGATCGCCTGTTGGGTGCGCAGTCCCGCTAGCTGGGCATCTACCTGGCGGGTGACTTCCTTGAAGAAAGTGACCAGAATGCGCCGAATGATGTCGTCGCGCGTCCTGCCCAATGCGTATACGGTCGACTTGCTGCAATGGTGGGCAGCTGCCGCACCGTCAATGGTGAAATCGGCGAAGCCGTGGGTGAGGAAATAGGTGTACAGGGCGTCGAAAAGCTCGCGCTGGCGGGGGGTAAGCACAAAAACTCCTCAGAAAGTAGTGACGTGGCGCACAATTGCCTGTACGCTAACCAATGAAAGCGTACTGATTACTTTACCGTCCCACTTCGAGAGGAACGACAATGCCCCCTATTCTGTCCACCATTGCAACGGACTTCCCGAAGGTCCAATTCCCTCACGCTGACATCCTCGGTGTCGCGGACATGCTTACTCCAGAGGAGCAGACCCAGCTGCAAACCATTCACGAGTTCCTGCAGACCGAGATCCGCCCGAACGTTGGCGAGTACTGGGATCGGGAGGAACTGCCCTTCGACATGCTGCCGAAACTCGCCGAGCATGGCCTGGGTGAACTCGACTTCATCTCCGATTCCCGCCTGTTCAAAGGCCTCGTCTACGCCGAGGTCACCCGCGCCGATGTCTCCCTCTCTGCGCTGGTGGGAATCCACAACGAGCTCATCGTTGATTTCATCAACGCCATGGGTACCCAGGAGCAGAAGGACACCTGGCTGCCGGGGCTGCGGAAGTTCCAAAATGTTGGCTGCTTCGCCCTCACTGAACCCGATCACGGCTCCGACATCGCCGGCGGCCTCGCCACCACAGCTCAAAAAACCAACGACGGCTGGGTGATCAACGGCGAAAAACGCTGGATCGGCGCCGGCACCTTCGCGGACTTTGCCCTCGTCTTCGCCCGCGATCTGGACGATAACGAAATCAAGGGCTTCCTCGTCGAACTCGACCGCGACGGTGTCACCCGCGGGAAGATCTCCCGCAAGATGGGTCTGCGCATCATGCAGAACGCCGATCTGAAGTTCGAGAACGTTGAGATCCCGTTGGCGAACGCATTGCCTGGCGCCGCTTCCTTCGCAGCCACCAACGTACTGCTGCGCAACTCCCGCGCCTGGGTCGGCTGGCAGGGCGCCGGCATCCAGCTCGCCATGTTCGAAGCCGCCCGCCGCTACGCCATCGAACGTGAGCAGTTCGGCCGACCGCTGGCAAAGTTCCAGCTCATCCAGGAGCCACTGACCCGGATCCTGGGCAACGCAACGGCGTCGCTTAGCATGATGGCGCAGGTCGCCCGCATCCAGCAGGACGATCAGATGGACATGCCACATGCCGCCCTCGCGAAGGCCACCACCACCCGCCTGGCCCGCGAATCCGCCGCCGCCTGCCGCGGCATCTTCGGCGGCAACGGCATCTGCACCGACTATGAAGCCTCCAAACTCATGTCCGACGCCGAAATCCTCTTCACCTACGAAGGCACCTACGAAATCAACTCACTCATCGTCGGCCGCGCCGTCACCGGCACCTCCGCATTCGTATAAGGAGACGTTATGGACCTCACTGGAAAAGCAGCAATCATCACCGGCGGCGCATCCGGCCTGGGCGCCGCCACCGCCCGCGCGCTTCACGACGCCGGAGTCAAGGTCTACTCATTCGACCTGCAAGCAGGGGATATTGAGGGCGTTGACTATCGCGTTGTTGATGTAACTTCTGCTGACGCAGTCACTGAGGCTGTGCAGTCGGTGGCATCCGAAGCTGAGCTGCGCGTTTTGGTCGCCTGTGCCGGTATTTGCCCATCGCAGCGCATTGTGGGGCGCAAGGGCCCGCATGACCTGGGGCTGTATGCTAAGACGATTCAGGTGAACCTGATCGGTACGTTTAACGTGCTCACCGCGTTTTCTTCAGTTGTCAGTGAGCTGGAGCCACTTGATTCCGATGGCCAGCGTGGCGTCGCGATCATGACCGCTTCCGTCGCCGCCTTCGAGGGCCAGGTCGGCCAAGCGGCTTACGCATCCTCCAAGGGTGGCATCTACGCGCTCACCATCACCGCAGCCCGCGACCTGGCGTCCCTGGGAATCCGAGTGTGCTCGATCGCGCCGGGCGTGGTGAACACCCCAATGATGGCCTCTATTTCCGAGGAATTCCGTACCGAGCTGGAATCCCGCGTGCAGTTCCCGTCCCGCATGGCTCAGCCAGAAGAGTACGCGCTGCTCGTACGGCAAATCGTGGCTAATAACTACCTCAACGGCGAAACGATTCGCCTGGATGGTGGCCTGCGCATGCCACCGCGGTAGGTGATGTGGGTGCTCTGGCGGGGTTTTCGGGCTTTAAGCACTGTTCGGCGATATTAAATTGACGATGCTTCCTGGATATCGATGATTTTCATTAGGCCGACCTGCAAGCATCGGCAATTTAATATCGTCATTCCCGTGGTGTGGTTCCCGCCCTGGTAGTTCCTTAGCTTGAGATCCTGGGGTTGGGGACGTTGCGTTGTCTGGGTTCGGTAGTGCTGATGTTGAATTGACGATGTTTCCTGGAGGTCGATGATTTTCATTAGCGTGACCTGCAAGCATCGTCACTCCAACATCGTCATTCCCGTGGCGTGATTCTCGCCTTGTAATTTCTTAGCTTGAAATCCTGGGTTGTGGGACTTTGCGCTGTCTGATTCCATGATGCTGATATTGAATTGACGATACTTCCTGGATGTCGATGATTTTCATCAGCGTGACCTGCAAGCATCGTCACTCCAACATCGTCATTCCCGTAGTGGGGAGCCAGAATCTTCTTTTGCTGGAACACCCCTACCCATACGGTTGCAGTCCCCAGTAGGGGAACACTGCCTTTGATGTGGCCTTCATTGCAGCGCTAGCCCCGGAGTGCATGATCTGATCCAAGCTGAGCGCATTGACCAGAAAGGCTGCGCCGGGATCTCCCCAGGTCACTGAGCAGGGCGCGCCGACCCGACGGGACCAGTTGTGTGGCATGGGAGCGGTCGGCTCGAAGGGTATTCCGGCGACCGCCGCCATAAGAGCGACCCAGATCCGGGCGACGCTATCGCGGTGGTAGCCACCGCCTCCTAAAGCTACCCAGCGTCCCGAGGCGTAGCGATCCGCCCAGCGCCCGATGGAAGAATAGGCCCGGTAGAGAGCATCGACTGATAAGCGCAGGTCGGCCAAAGGATCGTCGCGGTGTGGGTCCGCCCCGTGCTGGGAAATGATGATCTCGGGGCGACATACCTTGAGGATCTGCGGGATTAGGGAATGCACGCACCGTAGCCACTCCTCGTCCGAGGTGTCTCGGTCCAGTGCAATGTTCACGGCGGTGCCTAAGGCGGAAGGTCCGCCGATGTCGTGGGCGAACCCGGTACCGGGGAACAGGTAGAGGCCGGATTCGTGGATGGAGATGGTGAGCACGCGTGGGTCGTCCCAGAACTCCTGCTCCACGCCGTCGCCGTGGTGGGCGTCCACATCGATATACGCCACCCGCTGCGCGCCTTTGTTTAAGAGTGACCGGATCGCGATGGCGGCGTCGTTGTACATGCAAAAGCCGGACATTCGATCCGGGAACGCGTGGTGCAACCCACCCGAAATGTTAACGGCCCGCTTCCGGCGCCCGGACCATACTTCTTCGGCGGCGGCCACGGTTGCGGACACGATGTGGGCGCCAATGGACTCCATTACCGGCGTTACTACTGGATTGTCTTCGACCCCGATTCCGTGTTCCAGCGAAGGTTCACCCGCGAGCAAAGCATCAATGTATGCGGGGGAGTGAACCATTTCCAGCAGTGCGCGCGTGGGGGCCGGCGGAACTTCCAGGTCAAAGTGGGACAGGATCCCGAAGTAGTCCGCGAGTTCCACGGCCAAGCGGACACGATCCGCGCCCATCGGATGCGTGTCGCCGAGGTTGTAACCGTAGAGGGCGTCGTCGAGAAGCAACAGCGGTTTCATAGCGATCGTGCCAGCGGGTCGCGTTCGGTGGCCAGCGGGGCGAGGCGCAGGCGCGCGCCGACGACCGTGGTGCCGTCGTTGCTGGCGATCACCGGGGTGAGCTCAATATCCACGATCGCGGCGATATCGTCCTTCAGGCGTGCCACCTGCATAATCAGCTGCTCGATCTGGTCGAGCTGGGCGGGCAGGGAACCGCGGTAGCCCATGAGCAGCGGGGCGGCGCGCAGCTGCTCGATCATGGCGTGGGCGTCGGTACGCCGGAGTGGCGGGACACGCCAGGTGGTGTCTCCGAGCAACTCCGACGGCGGGCCGACGACCCCAAGCGAAACCATCGGCCCCAGCACTGGATCCTCAATCGCACGAATCGACAGGGTGGTTCCCGGCTTCACCGTGGGTTGCACGACTGCTTCGAACCCGATGCCGAGGTCATGAGCCATCGTCTCCAGCGTCTCCCACGCCGTGGTGAGCGCCTCAGCGGAGGTGAGGTGCCGCATGACCGCGGAGAGCTCCGGGCGCCCGCGCACCGCGGAGTGAATGTTCTTGAGCACCACGTTCCAGCCGTACCCCTCGGCAGCATGTAACGCTTCTGCCAGGGACTTCACCGGAGTCCACGGGATCAGATTGATGCCATACGTGCGCAGGATCTCGGCGGATTCTTCGTCGGTGGCCCAGCGCCCCTGCGGGGATTCGTTCAGGATCTGCTGCACTGCCTGCGTCGCGGCGGTTTTGTCGCCTTCGCCGAACTCATCGTCCGGAGTGGGGCGGGTGGCGGCGCGCTGTTTCTCGGACGCCAAAATGCGCGAGACTGCCTCGATGGCGTCAGCGTAGGTGCCGAAGACCGGGAGCTGTCCGCGCTGCTCGGGGCCGGAAAGATCCTCTGTTACGGGGCGGAACCCAACAAACGTGCTGATGAGAGGAGTGTTTTCTGTGGTGGCCGCGAGTTGTTGTAGTCCAGCGTAGGCTGCCTCGAAAAGTTCCTCGCCGATCTCCACAATGCCACTGAGCACCACGTCCGAGGTCTGTAGCGCCTTTTCGGTAGCTGCGAGAATCCCCTCGACGGGATCTTCCAATACCGTGACCGCGGTGGGCTCCAGCCCGAAACGCTGCGCCGACTGCGTCATTTGCGCAGTAAGCCCCGCGGAATTGGAGATAACCGTGATCCGCGGGCCGCGCGGTACCGGCTGGCGCGCGAGCAGCTGAGCAATATCAAACATGGTTTCGCGACGCGTGACCACCATCGCCCCGGTGTTGCGGATGACCTCGTCGAGCGCCTGCGTGGAGGCAGTTTCCAGGCTGTCCAGCTGGTAGTGGCGAGCGGATTTCAGCGCGCGACTCGGGATGAACACCACCACGCGCTTTTCCAGCGCCAAGCGCGAGAGAACCCGGAAGAACTTGCGGGGGTTACCGATCGAATCCAGGGATAACAGGCAGATCTCGGTTTGTTCGTCGTTGGCCCAATACTGGATCACGTCGTTGCCGGTGACGTCACCAAACGAGCCAGCGCCGATGAACGAACTCAGGCCCGAGCCTCGCTTCAACGCGTAAGAGAGGGTGAGCGTCGCAACGCCAGCAGACTGCGTAAACAACCCCACCGTGCCCGTGCGCGGCATCGGCGCCGGCGAGGCATTCAGCTGGGTGTGAGTGTTGATAAGGCCGACCGCCGCCGGGCCCAACGCGCGCAGGCCATAATCACGCGCCTTATCGACGAACGCCTTCGCATCCTCGAGTGTCAGACCAGGGTTCGTAGAACCTGCAAGCGCCACCACCCCGAACGCATGCTTTTCTGCAGCGCATTTCAGGGCGTCTTCAAAAGTATCCGGGTCATGCTCCACGATCACCAGATCTGTATTGTCCGGGATCTGCTTGTAGTCAGTGGTGCCAGTGTGGATGCGGAGCTCACCCTGGAAGCAGGCCTGAGTGAGATTCGGGATCACGGACTGCATGTGGTCAACGTCGCCGATCACGGCCACCGACTTCGGCTGGAGCAGTCTCCGGATCGAGTTCGCTTCCGCACGCAACTCCCGGCGGGCCATGACCTCTCTTGAAGTCTCGGTGGGGTCGATCGGGAAATTCACCGTGATGAAGCCATCCTCTAGCTCCGGATTCACCCGATAACCAGCTTTAATGAAGGTCTGCACCATCGTCCGGTTCTGGGTCAGCATCTCCGCGAAGAAGGTCTCGATGTCACATTCCCGGCCAATCTGTGCCAAGTGCTCCAGCAGAATATTGGCCACACCCTTATGGTGGTGATCGTCCTGTACCAGGAAGGACACATCAGCGGTGCGCGTTTCACCCGGGATCAGAGCGTACTTGGCCGTAGCCACGATACTGTCCCTGTCCACCATGACCAACGTGACCCGGTCATGGTGATCCACATCCACCCAGTTATCCAGGTCCTCGTCGGTCAGCACCGGGTGTGCGGCGAAAAACCGCAGGTACTTCGACCTATCGGAGACGCGGGAATAGAAGTCCTGGAGCCCATCGCGGTCCGAAGCGCGCACAGGGCGCAGCGTGACAATATCGCCGTCATTAAGGACGACATCAGCTTCCCAATGCTGCGGAGTAATCATGTGATCGAGCTTACAGCGGTGTAGGTGCTCTCGGGTGGGGTTTTGCTGATGTTGGATTGACGATGATTCCTGGATGTCGATGGTTTTCATTAGCGTGACCTGGAAGCATCGTCAATTTTATATCGTCATTCCCGTGTGGCAGGGGAGTGTGAGTTGTTCGTGCTGCCGAGCCTGGCTCACGCCTTGTGGGTGCTTGATGTTTCTGGTTTTGGGGCTCTTTGTTACTTGGTTCAGGTAATGCTGATTGTGGATTGACGATGATTCCTGGATGTCGATGGTTTTCATTAGCGTGACCTGGGAGCATCGTCAAAGTAACATCGTCAAAAGATCCAGGACACTAAAATCTGCCCCATGGCCTCTGAACTCATCGAAGAATGGATCCCGGATTCTAAAACCGCGATGCTGATGAACGTCGGTGGCATTATCTCCACGTTCGGCGCGATCCTTGGGTTCGCCACGCTGTTCTCCGTGGCTCATCCGGGTCCGCATACCATCGAGTTTTCGGCCCGTGAACTGGGGCTTGTTTTGAGTTCGGTGTTCCTGATTCTGTTTCTTATGGTGGTTCACGAACTGTTGCATGGTTTCGCGTTGCGAACCCTTGGTCACAAGCCGAAGTATGGAGCCACCATGGTTGGTGGTGTCATGCCTGCGTTTTATTGCACTGCGCCCGGCGCGCGACTAAGAAAAGCCGGGTTCACATATGTGGCGCTCTTGCCGGGGGTGGTGTTGGCGATAGTGCCGGCGGCCTATATCCTTGCTGGTCTGCCGCTTGCGGGGTGGTTGGTGGTTCCTGCCGGTGTGCTGCTGGGTGGCGCGATCGGTGACTGGTTCATGACGTATAAGGCGCTCCGCGCGCCGAAGTTCGCGCAGATCGAGGACATGAAAGACGGGCTGCGTATTTGGCGTTAGCTCACCCCAAACAGTCGCTGTTGGTTCTCCAGGATTGCGGGCACCATGTCTGTCCCGCGCAAAGATGAGATCGCAGCAGCGGTTTCGTGCAGTGCTTGGGATACTTCGCGGGCGTGTTCCGTTTCGTCTTGCTCGCGTGAGGAAGGGAAGTCGGTCTCTAACAAGATCCGATCCGCCGGTACCTGTTTTACAAAGGCCCGGCCGCGTTTGGTCTCCAGCATCCGGGTATTAATGGAGATGTAGCCACCCATTCTGATTAGCCTGGTGAGCTCATCGGAGTTCCCGGAAAACCAGTGAATGATTGGGGTAGCAGGGCAGCCTTCCAGTAGATCCAGTACCGCTGACGCTGAGCGCACCGCATGGATGGACATCACGTGCTCCTCATTAAGGGCGGAAACAATGTGCCTGAAAGCCTGCTGCTGCAGGTCAGCGTTGTCGAGGCGGCGCAGGGAAAAATCCAGCCCGATCTCGCCGATGAATCGGGTGAGGTGCACTGCGTCGTCGAAAAGCGCGAGCTGCTTGTCCATGTCCGATGACACCCACCACGGGTGGTAGCCCAGCGACCGCAGCGGGCCGGGGGTAAAAGAAGAGGGCAGCACGGTTTGCGCCACCACCTGCACATCCAGCGCGGCGAGAAAAGCATCGGGATCGGATAAAAAGTCCAGGTGAAAGTGGGTGTCTAGGAGCATTCGAGAGCCAGGGCTTCCTCGCGGGAACGGAACAGGCGGGGTGGGCGGGGTATCGGTTCGAGGCCGGACAGGCGACGGATCACCTTGCCTGCGATCATCATACCCATAATCGGCGGCATGTAGCTCATGGAGCCGAGCGTCTCCGCTTTGGTGGTGCCGTGGCCGGGGCGCTGCGGAATCTCGGTGGAAAACAGCACCTCGACGCCCTTGATGCGTCGCTTGTTGCACTCCAGGCGCATCACCTTGGAAAGCTGGCACACGGACGTTTTGCGCAGATTCGCGAATTTCAGTTGGGTGGGGTCCAAGCGGTTGGCGGCGCCCATGGAACTGAGCAGCGGAATCCCGTTCGAGGCACACCAGTGCGCGACCGCCAGTTTCTGCGACACCGTATCAATGCAGTCGAGCACGTAGTCGGGACGCGGTAGCTCGTCCAAAACGGCGGGGACGTTGTCCGCAGTGAGGAACACCTGCTGAGCGATGACGGAGGCAGCCGGGTTGATGTCCTGGATCTTCTCCGCCATAACCTCGGCTTTTACCCGTCCGATGGTGGAGGTGAACGCGATCAGTTGCCGGTTGATGTTGCTGGCTTCCACAGTGTCACGGTCCAGGATGATCAAGTTCCCCACCCCACCACGCGCCAACGCCTCCGCGCACGCCGAACCGACACCACCGAGGCCAAGGACCATGACGGTGGCATGTTTTAGGTTTTCCAGGCCGTCGTCGCCGAGTAGGAGGTGGAGGCGGGCGTGACGTTCATCGTGGATGGGCATGAGGCTCCTGGGTTCTGGCGGTATCAGCTCTGGGGTGGTGGTGACCCACTCCTACTGTAGTGATTCAGAAAAACAAAAACCCAGCCACGCGTGGCCGGGTGTTGGAGCCAACAATAATGGTTCGCGCATCACTTAAGAAACACTCCTAGATAGCGGACGTAACCTTTCGTTCTTTCCCTGATGAAGGTATGTCAATGCCCCGGCGAGAATACCTGTCCAGATTTCTCCGTCAGATAGCGCTCCACCGGGGCTTCGTTGCAGATTCTAGCGGACCCTTGCAACTTCGCCATTCAAGCAGGACCGTTGGAGCAAAGAAGTAGATCTAGCTGTAGCGCGTTTGTAGTTCAGCGCGCAGGTCGCGGGAATACTGGGTTTGGTAGGCGACAAGGAATCGTTTTGCTATCCATTTTGGAAGCAGCTTATTTCGAAGGTGCACATCCTCGACAAATCTGACTTGGCAGCTGCCTCTTCCCGTGGGCTCAAGGATCCCCTGCCATGTCCCAACCAGGGTTGGTGAGTCCATTTGAAATTCCCAAATGTGCGGTGGCTCGAAGCAGGTCGTACGAAAACGAATGGGTTTTCCTTTCTTCGGAATCTCGATAAACCTATGCTCGTCGATTAGCTCGCAATCAGCTAGATCGCTACGCCATTTCCAGTTCGTTAGGTCGGTGATCACCTGCCAGATTTGGTGGGGCGTATAGGGAAGATATTCTTCCCAAGTGACAACGAGGTTTCCCATGTCTAACCACCTTTCCTATGCATCATTATAGGGCTGGGGACGAAAACTCTATGGCGGGTGACGGCACCAGCAGCATTGGAGGACACCGCTATTGGTAATGCGGTCGGTGCCTGTTGACAAGATCAAGCCTGAGCCGTACGCACGATAGGTGGGGATTCAGGATGAGGGGAACCTGGGCCCGGTTGGGGACCGTGGCGTCCCTTACCCCAAAACAAAAACCCAGCCACGCGTGGCCGGGATATGGAGCCGATGACGGGAATCGAACCCGCGTATTCAGCTTGGGAAGCTGACATTCTACCATTGAATTACATCGGCAATTGCTGCTTGCAATAGAAAGCATTCTAGCACCAGGAGGTCGGTATTGGAAAACGGGCTGCGTTACACTTAACAACATGCTGCTTTCAGATCGTGATATCCGCGCTGCCATCGAGAACGATGAGCTTGGCATTGAGCCGTTTGAGGAGAAGATGATCCAGCCGTCGTCAATTGACGTGCGTATGGATCGCTTCTTCCGTGTGTTTAATAATCAGAAGTACACGCACATTGATCCGAAGCTGCAGCAGGATGAGCTGACCAGCGAGATTGAGGTGCAGGACGGCGAGCCGTTTATTCTGCACCCTGGCGAGTTTGTGCTCGCGGCGACCTACGAGAAGTTCACCCTGCCAGCGCACCTGGCGGGCCGCCTTGAGGGGAAGTCCTCCTTGGGGCGTCTTGGTCTGCTGACGCACTCCACCGCCGGTTTTATTGACCCGGGTTTTTCGGGCCACATCACCTTGGAGCTGTCGAACGTGGCTAACCTGCCGATCGCGCTGTGGCCGGGCATGAAGGTGGGCCAGTTGGCGCTGTTCAAGATGAGCTCTCCCGCGGAGACGCCGTATGGCAGCGGCAAGCTGGGCTCCAAGTACCAAGGACAGCGGGGGCCAACCCCAAGCAAGGCGTATCTGAACTTTAGGTAACGAAGTCAGCGCACTCCCGCATCCGGGACTAGATTGGACTGTTATGCGTATGACAGTCATCGGAACCGGATACTTGGGCGCTACCCACGCTGCCTGTATGGCAGAACTTGGCCACGACGTCCTGGGCGTGGACGTGGATGAGAGCAAGATTGCCGCGCTGCAAAACAGCACCGTGCCTTTCTATGAACCGGGCCTGCCGGAGGTGCTGGAGCGCAACATCGCCGCGCAACGCCTGAGCTTCACGACGTCCTACGCTGAAGCCGCGTCCTTTGCCAACGTCCACTTCCTGGGGGTCGGCACTCCGCAGCAGCGTGGCTCCTACGCGGCGGACCTTACCTACGTCTTCGCGGTGATCAAGGATCTGGTGCCGAAGCTTAAGGGGCGGCACGTGATTTTCGGTAAGTCCACCGTCCCAGTAGGCACCGCTGCTGAGCTGCAGCAATTGGCCGATGAGCTGGCCCCGGAGGGGACCAGTGTGGAGATCGCCTGGAACCCGGAATTCCTGCGCGAGGGGTACGCGGTGCAGGACACGATCACCCCGGACCGCATCGTGTTGGGAACGCGCGCTGAAGACAGTGAAGCGGAGCAGATCGCGCGCGAGGTGTACGCGATCCCTCTGAACAATGACACCCCATTCATCGTCACGGATCTGCAGACCGCCGAACTGGTGAAGGTGTCCGCAAACGCCTTCTTGGCCACCAAGATTTCCTTCATCAACGCCGTCTCGGAGGTGTGCGAGTTGGTGGGGGCGGACGTCGTCAAGCTTGCCGACGCCATCGGCTACGACGACCGCATCGGCCGGAAATTCCTCGGCGCTGGACTCGGCTTTGGCGGTGGCTGCCTGCCTAAGGACATCCGCGCGTTCATGGCCCGCGCCGGCGAACTGGGCGCTGACCAGGCGCTGACCTTCCTACGTGAAGTCGACGCGATCAACATGCGGCGCCGCGACCGGATGGTGCTGCTCGCGCGGGAGGCCTGCGGCGGCAACCTTCTCGGCCACAACGTGACGGTGCTCGGCGCGGCGTTCAAACCCAATTCCGACGACGTGCGGGATTCACCAGCGCTCTCCGTCGCCGGGTCGCTCTCCTTGGCTGGTGCGCAGGTGACGGTCTACGATCCGCAGGGCATGGATAACGCCCGCAAGGTCTTCCCGACCTTGAACTACGCGTCCTCCACCGATGACGCACTGCGCGGGGCCGACGTCGTGGTGCTGGCCACCGAATGGCAAGAATTCAAGGAACTCGACCCCGTCCACGCCGCTGACCTGGTGCGAAAGAAGGTCATGCTGGATGGTCGTAACGTCCTGCCGGTTGAGAAATGGCAGGATGCTGGCTGGACCGTGCAAGCGCTCGGCAGGAGCCTTTAACGAGCCGGTCGAACAGTGAACGCCGCGATGGCGGTGGTGAGCGGAATAGCGCACACCATCGCCAGGGCGCCCACCCCGGAGCGCATGAGCTCGGTGGCCATCACATGGCTGGTGAGCGTCTGTGACAGCGGGCGGTTTGCCACGTGCAACAGCAGCAACATTGGCAGGGCTGCACCCGTGTAGGACAGCACGAGGGTGTACACCATGGATGCGATATGGTCCTGGCCCACCCGCATCGCGCTGATGAACACTGCCCACGGCGACGCCTGTGGCGAGGATTCGTACAGCTCGTTCACCGTCGATGCTTGAGCGATGGTGACGTCATTGAGCACCCCCAGCGCGCCGATGATGAACCCACACAGCATCAGCCCCGAGACGGAGATATCTGGAAGATACAGCTGGATGAGCAGGTTGTTTTCATCTCCCAGGCCCTGCAAATCATTGGATGCGATGGCGTAGCGGGCCAATATGGCAGCAAACCCCAACGCGCTGAGGGTTCCTGCCAGCGCGGAGGTTGTTTTCCAACTGATGCCGTGCACCAGGAACAACGTGAGAAACAGGATCGCTGAGCCACACGTCAATGCCAGTAGGAGTGGTGAACCGCCGTGTGCGAGCCCGGGGAGTAAGAACACGCTGATCGCAGTGAAGGTGATGGCGAGGCCGATTAGCGAAAGCAGCCCGCGCAACACACCGATGGCCACAACGGCCCCGGCGATGAGCAGCCCCCACCACAGCAGCGTAGAACCACGCTGGAAATCCGCGAACGCGTAAATCAGGGAGCCGTCCGGACCTTTGGTTTCAGTGAGCCAAATGTGCTGGCCTTGGTGTAGTTCGTAACCCTCCGTCATCAGTAGCGTCGATTTGCCCTGGTTGGGGCCCTCTTCCAGGGCGACTAGCGCTCGGGGGCACAGGCTTCCGCGGTTGATAGTGGTGATGGGGTCGCCGTCGAAGGCCTTGCCTACCGACGGGCTGTTGCAGATCCCCGGTCGGGCATCCGTCACTGTACCCGACACTCGAGGCATGGCCAGGTTTGAGGACGCAGAAAACTTCTCGCTCACGTGCACCGGCGTGGAATCCGGCCACAGCCGCAACAATCCGAAAACTGTCGCCAGCGCCGCGCAGACTAAGGCAATGGCGACGATCAGCCGTGGGATGTTGGTCGGTGCCGGTTCCTTGCGACGCCTATGCCTAGTACGGGATGTGGGGGCAGTAACGGAATGGTGGTGGGCCATGCCAGCCGATTGTAATAAGTGATTGGTGAAGTTGAAACTTAAAAATGACGGACAAGAAATTAGTGTCTTGTCAGCAAAAGGAAGGGCGAACTGAGAAGTTAGCAAGAATAACAATCCTACTCTTTACTTCCTTTGCTCGCCCACCTATCTTGAGGGCATATTAACGATCTTGTACTGAGGGATACTTGTGCTCACTTTTGCTTATCGCCTGTTGGAGATTGTTCTCATCGGCGTGGCTTTTACTCTTCCAACAACCGATCCACTGGCTGTGGCGTGCATCGCAATGATGGCAAGTGCAGCATTGAGCGTGATCGCACTGGTGCGGGGACTGGAAGGCGATAAGTACTACGCTTACGGAGTCGCAGTATCGGTCAGTGGTGGCCTCGCGTGGTTCTTGGAGCTTTCCCGCGATATTCCCGCGTGGCTGCTGTGGCTTCCAGTTGCCCTCATCGCCGTGGAGTATGTGATGCGCGGCGGTTCGTTATGGCATAACAAAAACAACTACGCCCGCCGAGCGGGTGCGTAGTTGTCTGGTTAAGTAGCAGAAAGTGTGTCTGTTGTCCGCGATAGGTCCTGTTCAAGGTATGCAAATGCATGTTTTATATTGCTTGAGGTCTTATAAACGCACAATCCTTGTTCAATACCGCGAGTGATACCGCACCTGTACTAACAGGTGCGGTCACCTAACTCCGGTGACCAAAAACCGACCCCGATGCCCCCGTCTGCCGGGGACGAAAGCAAAAACAACGGCACCACCAAAACCAGAGCGGATCACATACACGCGGCGACCTTTACGGGCCTTCCATGCTTATGCTGTCGGCTCAACCGCACTGACCGATCCTGCAGGCTCGTGAGGTATCTCCCGATGGGGCATGCCAACCGGGAAACAGGCCGATCAGCTCTATTGCGTCAACGGCTAGCCCAGCCGACTGCCAACACAATAGTGCCCGGCTAGAGACACACCGCCCGGACACACATTGTGTTACTTAACCCTGTAAAACCCGGGAAGCGTTCCCCGGGTTTCGGTGATTTTTTAGGCTTCACACCTGCTATTTCACTGTTTTGGGCCCAAGATCCGGGAAATGCTTCCCGGGTTTTAGTAAAAAACTTCAGGGGCCGTGGCCAAAGACCCAGAAGTGAAGCAGCAACGCCGACTGGACACACATGTTGCTACTTAACCCGTAGTTGTCTGGTTAAAAAGCTACTGCTTGTACCGCTGGAGGAATGCGCCGAAGCGTTTGATGGCGTCGGTAAGCTCGGCGGTGTGAGGCAGCGTGACCACACGGAAGTGGTCGGGTTTGTCCCAGTTGAAGCCAGTGCCGTGAACCATGAGGATCTTCTCCTGGCGGAGCAGATCGAGCATCATGCGGGCATCGTCGTGGATGGGGTACATGTCCAAGTCGATGCGTGGGAACGCGTACAGGGCGCCCATCGGCTTCACGCAAGACACGCCGGGGATCTCATTGAGGGCCTCGTATGTGGCGTTGCGCTGGCGAAGCAGGCGGCCGCCTTCGCCGGTGAGGGAGTAAATGGATTGCCGTCCGCCCAGCGCCACCTGGATAGCGTGCTGAGCAGGCACATTCGGGCACAGGCGGGTGCCCGCCAGCAGTTCCAGGCCCTCGATGAAGCCTTCGGCGTTATGCTTCGGGCCGGTCAGGATCATCCAGCCGGCGCGGTAACCAGCAACGCGGTAGGCCTTGGACAGGCCGTTGAAGGTAATGCACAGCAGATCCGGGCAGAGGGAAGCGATGGAGATGTGTTCGGCATCGTCGTAGAGGATCCGGTCGTAAATCTCATCGGCCAGGATCAGCAGCTCGTGCTCGCGGGCAATATCGACGATCTGCTGCAGCACCTCGCGTGAGTACACCGCGCCGGTCGGGTTATTCGGGTTGATCACCACGATGGCCTTGGTCTTGTCGGTGACCTTGGCCTTAATGTCCTCGATGGAAGGATTCCAGTCATCCTCTTCATCGCACAGGTAATGGACTGCCTTGCCACCAGCCAGGGAGGTAGCGGCGGTCCACAGCGGATAGTCCGGGGCGGGGATGAGGACCTCATCGCCGTCGTTAAGCAGCGCCTGCGTGACCATGGAGATCAGCTCGGACACGCCGTTGCCGAGGAAGACGTCGTCAATGTCGAACTCCGGGAAGCCCTCGGTGAGCTCGTAGCGAGTCACAATTGCGCGTCGCGCCGGGACAATACCCTTGGAGGTGGAGTAACCCTGGGAGGTAGGCAGCGCGGCGATCATGTCCTGCAGGATGACGTCGGGCGCGTCGAACCCGAAGATCGCCGGGTTGCCCGTGTTCAGCTTCAGGATGCGGTTTCCCTCGTTCTCGAGGCGTTCCGCCTCCGCAGAAACAGGCCCGCGGATCTCGTACAAAACTCCCTTGAGTTTTTCGGATTGATCGAAGATACGTGGTGGTTTCTGGGTATTCACCCGTACTATCATGCCACTGTATGACCCCTAAAATAAAGTACCCACCGTTTGATCTGCAGCTTTCCGACGCCGTCCTGCACCTCCACGTTGTCACCGATAGCGATTTAGCTCACATGTGTTCCGTGGCGGAGGAAGACGTCTTTGAACCTGGCTGCCCATGGGTATTTCCCTGGATTCAGGCAGACGATCGGGCGCTGTCCACTGCCCAATTCCAATGGGGGCTGCGAGCGACTAACAAACCGGAAGATTGGAAGTTGTCTTTCGCCGCCTACCTGGATGGCGAATTCATCGGGTCGATAGACATGCGGGCTGAGCAGTTCCACAAGAGGCGATGCATTGAAACCGGTTCGTACCTGCTGCGCCGTTTTCAAGGCCAGGGCTTGGGGAAGCGGATGCGCGCCATTGTCGCTGCGTACGCGTTTAATTATCTCGGTGCGCGGGAGATGCGCACCGCGTGGCACGAACTGAACAAGGCGTCAGGTGGGGTGAGTAAGGCACTGGGATATGAGGTTGTAGGGCACACAGCATTCGGTGAGGACGACCGCCCGGAGGTACACGCCCGCCTGGTTCCTGAGAATTTTATTGGGTGCCCGAATCTTAACGTTGCTGGCCACACCCCCGAACTGATGTCCTTCCTGGACGCGCACACCACCCGCTAGTGTTACTGGGGCTGGACTCTGCAATTCGAGTGGGTAAGGTATCTGGTTGGTCAGGATGAACATCGGGTGGGAAGACTAACCATGAACAAGCGGATTCAGCAGGTGCCAGGAATCGACGGGCTCCGAGGGCTCGCTGTTATTTCAGTGCTGCTGTACCACTTTTTTGCCTTCGCCGTCCCCGGTGGTTTCTTGGGTGTCGACATCTTCTTCGTCCTCTCTGGTTTCCTCATTACCTCCCTGCTGGTACGGGAAGTAGCTGCAACGGGGCGGGTCGATCTGGCTCACTTTTGGGTGCGTCGCGCGCGTCGTATCCTCCCAGCTGCCGTGTTTGTGTTGGTGGTGTGCACCGCGCTCGCGGGCCTGGTTGGCGGGGATCCTGCGGTGGGGATCGGTACCCAATTCACCTCCACGCTGTTCTTCGTGAACAACTGGGCCCAGATTGCGGGCTCACAGAGTTACTTCGCCCAGTCCGGGGTGCAGCTGTTCGCGCACTACTGGTCGCTAGCGGTAGAGGAACAGTTTTATGTGTTGTGGCCACTGGTCGTGGCCGGAGTCTGCATGCTGGTGCGCAAACGTTGGGCGATGGTTCTCGCGGCGCTGTCCCTTGCTCTCGGGGCGGGCTCCTTCGCGCTCATGCTGTGGCAGTACAACCCTGACGTCGACCCAACCCGCGTCTACTACGGCACCGATACCCACGCGTTCGGCTTGCTCACCGGTGCGCTGCTGGCGTTCCTCATTACCTCACGAACCCAGGAGAGAAGTTTTCCGGCGCCCCGTTGGGTGGACTATGTGGCAGCGGCATTAGGAATCCCGGCGCTCGGGGTGCTCGGATACTTGATCGTCACCCTGCCTGCCACCGCCCCGGAGACCTACCGCGGTGGGTTGGTCGCGGCGTCGTTAAGCACGGCCATCGTGCTGTTTTCCGTCATCCGCGAGACCGGCCCCGTGTCGTGGCTGTTCCGCATGCGCTGGCTGCGTTGGTTCGGCGACCGCTCCTTCAGCATGTACCTGTGGCACTGGCCGATTTTGGTGCTGGTGCGGGAGCAGCTTATCGACGTCGCGCCGGGCAACCAGGTGCTCCCCGGTGTGCTGGCGGCTGCGCTGTCCATCCCGCTGGCGATGTGGTCGTACACCTACATTGAGAATCCGTTCCGTCGACTGGGTTACGCGGGTGTGATCAAGCAGGCCGCAGGACAGTTCGCCGGAGCCCGCACCGGTGCGCTCGTACAGCACGTGACCGCCATGACGGTGGCCAGCCTCGCAGTCATCGCCATCGCCACTGCCCCGAAGCAGAGCGCGCTAGAAACTGACCTCATGGCCCTAGCCGCGCATCCGCAACAAGCAGCGGAAAAAGCGGCAGCTACGCCCCCGCCTGCTGTGACCCGAGAATTCCCGGAGGGGACGTCGATCACCGCGATCGGTGACTCCGTCATGCTCGCCTCCCTGCTTCCGCTGCAAGAACGCTTCCCTGGAATCTACGTCGATGCTGCGGTATCTCGGCATTACACCGCCGGGATCCCCCTGCTGGAGCAGATGGTTGCGGAAGATACGCTCGACCCCTTTGTGGTGCTCGGATTCGGCACCAACGGGGCTAGCTTCCCTGGGCAGATCGACCAGATGATGCAGGTCATTGGCCCGGATCGTACCGTGGTGATGGTGATGCCGTACGGTGACCGCGCTTGGATGCCAGCGGCCCAACAGGAGATTCGCGACGCCGCAGCTCGCTACCCCAACGTGTACCTCGCGGATTGGAACGGCGCAGTGATGGGCGACCCGAGCCTGTTGCGGGAAGACTACATTCACCCTTCCGAGGCCGGCGGCCAGGCCTACGCGGAGGCAGTTGCCGCCGCGATCACTGAGTGGGTGAAGGGCTAGTCAGCTAGTGGCTTGCTTGTGAGCTGGTGGAGAGCGAAGCCCGCGTACATCTCCGCCAGCTCATCGGCGGTGTATTCGCCGTCGTCGCTAAACCACTGTGCGACCCCGATGCCCATGTCGATGAGGGCCCAGCAGGTGATCTTCAGGTCAGTCGCTGTAAAAACGCCCTTATCGACGCCCTCGGAGACAATACTGATCCACCGACCGACGTAGTCCCGTCGCAGCTGCAAAACAATGCTGCGTGCGGGCTCTTCCAGATTGCTGAGCTGGGAATTAGTCACACGCACCCGCCGGGCCTGCGTGGCGTGGAAGTGGACATGGTTGCGGACGGTGGCGGCTAGTTGTTCGGTCGGATCCGCCAGTCCGGCGATCGCCCTGGCATGGGTGCGCAGCATCTCTTCCATTGCGCCGGTGGCGATCTCTTGGAGGATCTCCTGCTTAGAGGAACAGTGGTTGTACAGGCTGGAGGCCCGCATGCCTACCGCCTCGGCGATGTGTTCCATGCCGGTGGCGTGGTAGCCGCGGGCATCGAACAGTTGCAGTGCCGCGGTGATGATCTGTTCGCGGCGCCGTTGGTTAGCCACGGATCCCCCTTCTCTTGACAGTGTGTGCGATCCCGGTCACAATATTGCTACTAATGGCCATTCGTCGGTGGAGGTGCAATGTCCCACAATTTATTTCAGTCTACAACTGATTTCCTGGGCGTTTTCGATGACGTTTCCGAAACAGATGCCGCGGCGTGGGCTCGTGCCGCATCGTTGAAGGAGGAAGTTCACGAGATTATCAATGACGCCTGGGAACGTGCCGAATACCCTACCCAGCTCGCGAAGCGTCTTGGTGAGCTCGACATCCTCACCGACGGGCTGAACATTCCCGGTCATGAGCACCTTTCCCCGCTGGCGGCAGGCCTGGTTCAAATGGAAATTACCCGCATCGACGCCTCCCTCGGCACCGTCATCGCTGTGCAGCCCGGCTTGGCGATGCGCGCGATCGACATGCTGGGCAGCGAGGAGCACAAGGACGAATGGTTAGACGCTTTGGCCCGTGGTGAAAAACTCGCGGCCTTTGGCCTCACCGAACCAGAGCATGGCTCCGACTCCATCGCCTTGGAAACCACTGCCGTCCGCGACGGTGATTCCTACATCCTCAATGGCGAAAAGAAATGGATCGGAAATGGCTCCGTCGGTGACGTCACGGTGATTTTCGCCCGCACCGAAGATGGTAATGTTTCGGCCTTCCTCGTGCCACAAGATACCTCGGGTTACTCTGCGCAGACCCAGGTGGGCAAGGTGTCGCTGCGGGCCATCAAGCAGGCCCACATCGTGCTGGAAAACTGTCGCGTTCCCCTGTCTGCGAAAATGCCCGGCTGTGGTTCCTTCAAAGATGTCGCCCGGGTCCTCACTGCCACCCGCGTCGGGGTGTCCTGGATGGCGCTTGGCTCCGCCATCGCCTGCTACGAGCAGGCCCGCGACTACGCCCTCGAACGTAAACAATTCGGCCGCGAACTCGCCAACGCGCAGATCATCCAACAACGCCTCACCAACATGCTCATGGACATCAGCCAGATGATGCTCATGTGCCGTCGTGTCACCGATGCCCTCGCAGCCGGCACGATGCGCCCCGAGCAAGCCTCCATGGCCAAGGTCCACAACACCCGGGCAGCACGGCGCGTTGCCGCCGACGCACGCGACATGCTCGGCGGGGTCGGTATCCTGCTCGAAAACCACATCATCCGCCACATGGTGGACATCGAAGCGATGCACACCTATGAAGGCACCGACACTGTGCAGTCCCTGATCATCGGAAAGAAAATCACCGGGATGTCGGCGTACAAGTAACAGGCTGTTTTTGCTTACCGACGCCGCGCCCCTGGCTCTCAGCGGGTTATGCTTTACAGCTCTCCTAGCTCCTCGGCGAGCTCGAAAATGCCTTTCTTCCAGCCGAAACCGAGCTTGAGTCCAGTGTCGATATCTGCGGGAGAATCGGCAATGTTCGCGCAATGGGTGCGGCAGTACTCCAGCGTGGTGTGGAACAGTTCGCGTGCGAAGTGTCCCTCGGGGGTGTCGCTGGCCATGAGTTCGCGGGGGTCGTTGGAAGGAAGTGTTGGGGTCAGGCGTGGTCGGTAGGTGAAGTTGGTGTCGATGGTTTCTTCGCGGCCACGGTAGAAGCCTCCGGGGCCCGTGCGCCCGGTAAGTCCACGTTCTACCAGGCCGGCGATGATCGCGTCTCCGCGCAGCGGGTACTGAGAGTAGCCGTCGTCGGCGGGAAGGGCGTCTTCCAGGCTGCCCCAAATTGGGTCGACGAGTTGCAAGCCGATGTAGTCGAGGAGCCCAAAAATTCCGGTTCGTGGGATGCCGAAGGGGCGTCCGAAGGTGGCGTCGGCAAGCTCGTAGCTGAGGCCGTGTTTGCGGGCGAGGTGCACGCCCGCGGCGAGCCAGAAGCAGCCGACGCGGTTCGCAATGAAGCCGGGGGTGTCACGGCAGGTCAGGGCGGTCTTCCCGAGTTGTTCGGTGATTGCCTGCCCGAGGGCTGCGTGCGTGTCCGGATGGGATGCGACGAGTTCCACCAACTGCATGATGTGGGGCGGGTTGAAAAAGTGGGTGATGGCGAAACGATCGGGATCTTTCACTCCCCGCACCAGCTCGGATAGTGGCAAAGTGGACGTGTTGGAGGTGAGGTAGGCGCCATCTTTGAGCTCCAGCTGGCGGTACAGATCATGCTTGGCCTGTAGGTCCTCGAAGATCGCCTCCACTACCCAGTCGCATTCCTTAACCAGATCGAGGTCGGTCGCGGTACTCGCTGGGGTGACGTTCTCCGCAAGCTCTGGGGAGGGAAAACCGCCACGCTGCAGCTGCAGATCGATCCCGCGTTGGGCGCCGTCCCGATCCAGATCGAACAGATACACTTTCATTCCCGAGCTGGCCATGAGTGCGGCGATGCCCGCCCCCATCGATCCCGCACCAATCACAGCTGCAGTTGAAATCGGCATAGCACTCTCCCTTGGCGAATGGTCATTAGTCTGACACGTAGCCTACGTCACAGCCAAGGGTTACGCAATGAAAACTGGCCGGAAGAGCCGCTAAGCCTAGTCGACGCTCGGTCGCGCCCCACCTGGCGGGATCGCTCCAGGAGGCTGCGGAGCTGGCGGCTTCACGACGGGCGGTGCTGCCATCGGTGGTTTAGCAGCGGGTGGCTTGGCGACCGGGGGTTTGGCAACCGGAGGTTGTGCCGCAGGTGGCGTCGCTACTGGGGGCGCAGCCACGGGAGGCTTTGCCACAGGAGGCTTTGCCACAGGTGGTGCCGCGACTGGCGGCTGTGCCGCAGGAGGCTGCGCGGCAGGGGGTTTTGCAGTCGGGGGCTGTGCTGCTGGGGGAGCAGCTACGGGAGGCTGTGCCACAGGTGGTGCTGCTACCGGAGCTTTGGTAACCGGAGGAGCAGCCACAGGAGGAGCAGCCACAGGAGGAGCAGCCACAGATGGCTTTGCCGCAGGCGACGCAGTTACCGGAGGAGTCACTGACTTAGGTTCAGGAGTTTCAGCGACGCTCGCGGGTGGCTTGGCAGGGGATTCCGCAGGGTCTGGTGCAGGCTTTTGTGGTGTGATTTCGATGCGCTTTGGTGCCTCCAGGAACTGTGGTTCGCGGAATTCTGGGAGGTTCCCGTCGGTGAGGACGGCGTCGCGAAGCATAACTGCTACGTCCGTGACTTTGGCAGGGGTGCCGAGCGCCTTCGTGCCGCCGTCGAGCATGGTGTTGCAGAACGGGCAGCCGGTGATGATTTCCTCGGACGCAGCGAGGGCTTCGGCGGCGCGATTTTCGTTGATACGGGTGCCGAGCTTTTCTTCCATGAACATCCGCGCGCCACCTGCACCACAACAGAAGCTGGTGTCGCGGCTGCGAGGCATTTCTACCAGTGGACCAGCTGCCGTGATCAGTTCGCGTGGCGGGTCGTACACCTTGTTGTGCCGGCCGAGGAAGCATGGATCGTGGTAGGTGACCGGCTTGCGGTTTTCGGGGCCACGAGGGATAGGTGTGAGCAGGCCCTCACGCACCAGCCGGTTGAGGAGCTGGGTGTGGTGGATGACATCGTAGTGGCCATCGAAGTCCGGGTATTCCTTGCGCAGCGTGTTAAAACAGTGCGCACACGACGTGACGATCTTGCGCTGGCCGGCCGGGTAGGCGGCGAAGGCATCGTCCAGTACCTCCACGTTGGTGGCGGCGAGCATCTGGAACAGGAACTCGTTGCCAGCACGACGCGCCGGGTCACCAGTACACGATTCCCCCTCGATGACCGCGAACTTCACGCCCGCCACATTGAGCAACTCTGCGATAGCGCGGGACGTCTTTCGGCCGTTGTCATCGAACGCACCAGCGCAACCCACCCACAGCAAGTACTCGAAATCCGTGCCGTCAGACACCACCGGCACCGGAATACCATCGCGGTTCGCCTCCTCCACCCAGGACATCCGCTCTGCGGAGTTTCGACCCCACGGGTTTCCCTTGACCTCCAGGTTCTTAAACATTCCCGTGAGCTCCGACGGGAAGTCGGACTCGGCCAGCACCTGGAAACGACGCAGGTTAGCAATGTGGTCAATGTGCTCAATATCTACCGGGCACTGCTCCACGCAGGCGCCACAGTTAGTGCAGCTCCACAGCGCATCTGGATCCACAACTGTACCCACCAGCTTCAGCACGTCAACATCTTGGTGCGGAATCGCATCACGAATGCCCGTGAGCAACAACTTCGGAGACAGTGGTTTTTCGGTGTGCCATGCGGGGCACTGTTCCTGGCAACGGCCGCAGTCCGTACACGCGGAGACATCGAGCAGCATCTTCCAGGGTGCGTCGGCAAGCGTACCGATGCCAAGCTTATCGACGTCCGGATCCGCATTCTCAAGCGTTAAATGCTTATCCCCGGAGAGCAACGGTGGTAATGCCCCGAGCGACTTTTCGCCAGGCGTGCGCGTAAAGAACAACGTGAAGAAGGCGAGGAAGCGGTGCCAGGCCACGCCCCAGCGCAGCTGGCGACCCACCACGAACAGCCACACCATGCCGGAAAGCAACTTGATCAGCGCAAACACCGAAACCAGCAGGGGAGAGGCTGGCAATGGGATCAGACGCGAGACAAAGTCAGCCCACACGGAGCCGTCACGGAACGTAGCAATCTGCGAGGCCTTGACCAACAGCATGCCCAGCCCCTCAATGAGGACCACAGCCTCAACAAAGTGGGCGGCGCGGGCGTTAGAGCCGTAAAACCTATCGAAGCGGTTATCGGAACCGGCTCGCAACCGAACCCCAATGAGGAACAGGATTCCCAGGACTGTTCCTAGGCCGAGGATTTCCTCAACGAAGTGGTAGATCTCCCAATCACAGAAGCCACCGGCCGGAGAGAAGGTTTGTACGTAGGCCTCAAACCAGAACACCGACCCGATGATGAAGCCAAACATCACGAACCAGTGCGCGAGGGCAACGAATGGCTTCCGGGCCATTCCTTCATGGAGGACAACCTTGCGCAGCACCGTCCACACGCGCTTACCGATGTTGGATGCACGATCGGTTGTTGGTTGGCCCGCAGCGATGAGACGGTAAAGGCGCCACGCCCCGCTCAGGAAGTAAACCCAAGCAGGCAGTGACGCCACTACTCCGAAAATGCCAAGCGCGATGCTGGTTGAGGTCATATGGGGCGGATCCTCTAGTTAGATTTCGACAAGGGATGCTCTACCAACCATAGGCCTAAACTACCGCGCGGCTAAATTACATATCCTTCTGCTGAGACTGGACTCCCAGTTGACGCAACGCACGTGCCGTAGCCAAGAACAGACCAAGGCCACCCAGCAAGGACATCAAACCGATACCGATCACGAAACCAGCCAGCCAGCCGCCCGATGTCAGCCCGCCCGTCTGGGCAGAGTTCGTCACCTGAGGGTTCTGAGAATTCTGGTTAGGAGCCGCGGGAACAGGAGTTGACTTCTTCGAAGGCACCCGCTTCGGCGCTACAGTCTGCTTGGTGGGCGCCGCAGAATTCTTCTTCGCCTTGGAATCAGACTTCGCTGCTGGCTTCGAACCGCCACCAGAAGCGGGGGCCTTAGTTCCGCCGCCAGTGCCGCCACCAGCCGAAGCAGGGGCCTTAGAACCACCTGTCTGGGCCTTAGCAGGGGCCGGGCTGTTGTCGCTGTTACCCGTCTTAGCAGCAGGAGCAGCCGCGGCTGGTGCGGTTTTAGCCGTGGTGGAATCCTTAGAGTTCTTATCGGGGTTCATCAGGTGAGACGCCAACTTCAGGCCAACCGCCCCAAGGCCAAGAGCCAAGCCGATGTTTTCCGCGGCCCCGTTACCTTGGGACTTACCGCCTTCGCTAGGAGGCGTTGGGGAGCCAGGGGCTGGGGCTGCTGAAGTGGGATCCGTGGATGGATCCGTTTCATCCGTGCCTGACTCACCCGTGCCTGGCTTATCCGAATTCTGCTCACACGTCGGGGTGGTATCCCGCTCAGGTTGCTCCGAGAGGTTGAGAGTCTTGGGGTCGATGCCCATCGTTTCTGCAGCGTCGTACAGGGCAGAATCGCCAACCATGTAGTAGGCCACGATTTCCGTGTACAGCTTGCCTCCCTGTGCGAGCTCGCCTTCGAAGGAGTAGACCACGCGGTACGCACCTGGCTGGGTGAAGAAGAAGCCCATGTGGTCATGTGCCGTCTTCGGGTAGTGAACCCTTAAGGAAAGATCCTCAGAGTCGAGTGCAATGGTGGTTGAGCTCAAGGAATCATGCGTTGCAATCATTCGCCCAGGACCCTCGACCTTGTCGAGGCCAAGGCGAAGCCCGTCAGCAGTGACGGAGCTGTAGTCGAACTTCTCCGTAGAAAAACCTGGCCATGGCAGCTCGAAATCTTGCTGCTGTGGCAGCACCCAGGCCGCGCACACCCCAAGCTGAGTGGCGATAGCCGACGGGAGCTGGTGCAGCGCGCGATTCGGGACAGCGTAGACGAACTGGGTGGATCGGTGATCGCCATCCACGTCACTGTGCATCTTGGCTTCGGCCTCACGGCCAGCGCCGAACAGACCCATGTCCTGGTGGCCATGCGTGATGATTTTCTTCGGGTTGGAACGCCACAGCAGTTTCTGGACCTGGTCCTTGCTCTGGACGTACACCTCACGTTCGGCTTCACCGGGAGTTGGTGGTGCCGTGGGGTCAGCAGCCTTGCTCAACTCATCACGGATCACCTCAGCGGACCTCTTGATGGGGGCCAGGTTCTTCGTGGTGCCTTCTGGAAGTCCCACCTCTTCATCGGAGCCCACGAGCCACCGGGTGGTCACCTTCGGACCAGTTTCCGTGCTGCCGTCGGTCTTCTTGCCGCTGACCTGCCAGGTGAGGTCGTAGATTCCTGGTTTGCTAAAGGTCCAGCTGTAGTGGCCGTGAGAGCCCACCTGCAGATCAAAATTCATCATCTTGTCTTTGGTGGAGAAGATTCGCTTAGGCTTTTGCACGGACCGGTTGTAGAAGAACAACTCGACGTCGCCTGGGCCTTCTACTTCAGCGAGCGTCATGTTGACCTTGTTGCCCTCAAAGTCCGTGGGCACCTCTAGCTCGTGGTGCTTATCGAAGGCGCCTGCGCCGGCCCACAGCGGGCGCCACGCATCAGTGAAGTCCACTTCCTGTGGAGCCACCCACAGGATGTCCCCTGGCTCGCCGAGGAAGCTGAGGTTGGGGTCGTCGTAAGGCACGACGAGGCGCGAGACCTCATCGCCTTTCTTGTTGGCGTCCGGGGCAAGGCGCATGCAGAGTTCGTCGGCAGGTACTGGCACCTGACCATCCACGATCATGGTCGTGAGTTCACCGTTGTAGTGAGTGGCGTAGATAGCGTCGAAGTGGGCTTGGTACGCGAGCTTGCGCCCGGCACACGGGTGCAGCTCGTTTGTCCCCGCCATCTTCGTATCAGCCGGAAGATTAACACCGAAGCCCCTGTTACCCGGCTTAAATTCGGTTGCCTGAGCAGTAGGAACGAGCGTGGAGAAAGCGAGTAGGCTCGCTGCAACAAAGCTTAAGGTCTTTTTCATGCGGGAATTCCTTTGTTGAAGGTGCGAAGGACGCCATTTTTGGGGGACAGCAACCAACACAGGAAGAAAATGACAGTACAAGTAAGAACAATGGTCGCGCCGGTAGGAAGGTTTGCGGCCCAGGAAAGATAAATACCCAGGAAGCTGCCGATGCCACCGATAGCGGCGGAAAGCAACATCATCACGCCGAGGCGGTCTGTGAGCAACCTTGCCGACGCCGCAGGCGTAATCAGCAACGCGAGAACCAAAATGTTGCCGATTGTGCGGACAGAGATCACCACCGCAGCTGTCACCATCACATACATCACGATGTCCAGCGCAAAAACCGGCAGGCCTTGGGCTCGGGCGGACTCCCGATCCAGGCTCACGGCGACGAGCTCCTTGTTGAAGGCCAGCAGCACAGTGATGACCACCGCACCAACAATGAACACCAAAATGATGTCCGAATCAGGCACACCGTTGATCGACCCGAACAAGAAACTAGTAAGTGAGGCGGTATAGCCGTCTATTCGGGAAATAATCACCAAACCGAGGGCAAAGGCTGCGGCATAGAAAATACCGATCAGTGTATCTTCCTTCACGCGTCGACGCTGTGAGAACACAGCGACCAGCAGGGCCACCACCGTGCCGGCTACCGCCCCACCAATTAGCACAGAACCCTGCAGCGCAAAGGCGATGGCGATGCCGGGGAAGACAGCGTGCGCGACAGCGTCACCGATGAAGGCCATCCCACGCAACACCACGTGCGTACCGACGACGGCACACACCAAGGAACTAAGCACCGAGATCAGCAGCGCCTTGGGGAGAAAAGCGAGAGCCGGATTAGTCAGGTCAGACAGGAACTGAGTGAAAGAGATCATGCGACACCTACAATCCGCAGGAGCGGAGAAGCGGCGGTGATGCCGAACGCTTCCATCCACACGTTTTGATCCTGCAGTTCGTCGGGAGAGCCAGAGGCAATGACTTTCCCATTCAGGAGCACCACTCGGCTACACACCTCCATAGCTTCGGGCAGGTTATGCGTCGACATCACAATCGCGACGCCTTCCTCCGCGAGCTCGTTGAACAACTCCAGCAGCAGTTCCGCGCTAGGCATATCGAGGCCGGTGAACGGTTCGTCGAGAAGCAAAATGTCCGGGTCCGAGGCGAGGGCGCGGGCGACCAAGACGCGCTGGCGCTGGCCACCGGAAAGCTCCCCGATCGGGCGGTCTGCCAGTTCCTGCAGGCGGACACGGCCCAACGCGCGGTCAACTGCCTTGTAGTCATCGACGCGGGGACGACGCAGCCAACCGATCGAACGGGCGCGCCCAGTCATCACAGTGTCATGAATGCTGATGGGGAAATCCCACGCAAACTCATGCCGCTGAGGAACGTATCCAATTCGGTCACGGGCCTTAGCCACCCGCTCACCAGAGATGAGAATGTCACCGGAGGCCATGGGCAACAGCCCAAGAATCGAGCGGAACAGCGTCGTTTTGCCGGCACCGTTGGGGCCAATGAGGCCGACGAACTCGCCAGGGGCGATCTCCAGATCTACGCCCCGCAGTACCTCGCGGCCGGCGAGGTTTACGCACAGATTCGATACTACAAGTGGGGTCACTTCTTGCTCTCCCCGGACACAGCGGCGTTACGACGCCCTGCAGCAGATCGTTTCATCAGCAGGGCACCCAAGATAAGAACAACAGTGACTACGAGCAGCCCGATACCAACCCACAGCACGGTGTTAGAGCCTTGGGATGAGGAGGCAGAGTCTGCGGTTGTCTCCTCCGCGAGCATTTCACCTTCCCAGGTTGCAGCGGCAGCTTCTTCCACCGAAGTATCGCCAACAGCAAACTTCAGGATCTTCGTGTCACGCATCTCGGTTCCGTCAACCTGCTGGACCACGAGTTCCAATGCCACCTGGTGAACACCGGGCTCGGTAAATACCCAGTTGGCGTGGGTGTGTGTATTGATTTCGGCCCACATGGACTGCTGGGTATCGGACGCGGAGGTAAACAGCTGCTGTGGCTTTGCAAAACCACCGGCCTGCAAGAACAGCGTGTATTGGCCGGGGCCTTGGTGGCCGAGGTAGTTCATGGTGACACCGCGGTCAGCGAGCTCCACGACGCTGGGGTGCTGGGTGTTCCAACCCAGCCAGACTACGCCGGGAACTTCTGTCTGCGGAACGACCCACACGTCTTCACCGCCACTAGCACCAGTGAAGTCAAACTCATCTCCCTCGGGCAACGTTGTCAGCGCGTTATCTCCCACTGGGAAAACAACATCCTCGATGTGTCGCCACACAGGCTGCTCCTGGGAATCATCGCGGACGAGGAACTCCAGCTGCCCGTCGATGATCATAGGGCCGAGATCGGCGTGACCTGCATCGATAACCGCAGGGGTGCCGAGAGGCTCGATGACCTCTTGATCTGTGACGGTTTGCTGGAGAGCCGGATCTTGCATGGGGGCCTGAGCCCATGCTGGGGTGGCCGTGACTAGTGCGATAGTTGCAAGTAATGCGGAAAGTCGTTTTTTCATTTGTTGTCCCAAAATGTTAAGCGGTAAGGCATCGGTGTAGCGAGTCTGCGTTGTAGCGCATCATCGCGGTATAACTGTGAATCTCTTCATCGAAGGAATCGCCGTATATGCGGCAAACCTGGATATTGAGGCGGTGAGCCGTCTCGGTCAGGGTGCCGGACCTACGGGCTAGATTCGGTTCCAAGAAAACTGCTGGCACCTGTAGGTTTTCCAACGTGTGCGTGAGGGCAATCAGGTCGCGGGTACTGGCTTCCACACTGGGGTTCGGTGTGACAAACCCTGCGATGCTGATGCCGTAAGCGTCACCGAGGTAGTGGTACCCATCGTGAGTGGTGACCAAGTGGCGACGAGCCTCGGGGATCGCGTTAATCGATTCCCGCATGTACTCATCCACCTCAGCTAGCTCGGCCAAGTATTGGTCGGTGTTACGCTCGTAATCCCGGGCGCCAGCCGGATCCACCGCGATGAGGTGATCGCGAATGAGCTTGACGTAAGCGATGGCGTTGGCCACGTTATGCCACAGGTGCGGGTCGAGCTCGCCATGGACGTGCTTGCCCAAAACTGCCTGCGGGAGCAGGAAGGTTTCTGTCCCTGGTTTTCCTAGGAAGCGGAATTCCGGGGTTCCCGGAATCTGCTGAAGCGTCGTATTTGGCACTGCGATAACGACGTCACCGGTAGCGTGGTCGCCTGAGTCACCGACGATGCTGATACCGCCCGTGTCCACGTTGACGGCGATATCTTCATGCCCCTGGTTGAGGACTTTCTTTCCAGTAGCTTGCGGATTCACGCCCACTGCAAAGGTGACGGTGGCTTCACCGAGGCTCTCTTTGCCATCTAATGTGGCTTGCAGATCAAGGTCATAGATGCCCGGCTTAGTGAAAGACCAGCTCATGTGAGTATGGGCATCCACGGGGAGCGTGGTGTAGTCATTGCCGAAGCCGTCGGCAGAGTTAAAGAAGATTTCCGGGGTACCGAACGTAGACGTGACAAAACCTGTCATATCTCCGGGCCCACGGACCGCTAGCGCGTTGAGCTTCACCTCGGATGCGCGGGTAGCGCCCTTGTCTTTCCCGGTACCGTTGACGCGAAGTCCCAGCCAGATGGAGTCAAGCGTGATGTCTTCGACCAGCGGGATGACTTTTCCGCCGTAGCGGGCAGCTTCCTCTGCCAAGGTAACCACCGGGACACCAGGGCGCACCGATTCATCCACGGTCCTAATCAAACTCTGCGGCTCGAGCAGCATGTAGTTGGTGAAAGCAACGTCGGCGTTGGCGACGTTGCGCACGTCGCGCAGCGTTGGTTCGTGGGTGTGTGGATCAGCGCCGGGTGGCATGAGAGCCGTTACCCGGGCGCGGTCCCCAGCAACATGGCTGGCGAGATCATACAGAATCGGGGTGGTCACCACCACGTCCGTAATCCCGTCATCGCGCTGGGGGACGGCCTGCGACGAACACGCAGTTAGAGCACAGGCGGCTAGGGCCGCTACCAATTTCTGTTTCACGTTAGAACCAACGGAAGTAACGACCAGTAAAGACGAAGCCAGCACCAAGGGTGAGGACACCCAGCGCCAAAATCGCGATTGGGAGTGTCATGACCGTAAGGCCGGTGTTCGGGAGGGACTTCCCATTAACTGCGCCACCGGCTTGGCCACCACCACAGTTGCTGGAGGTCTTGATCTCTGAACCGAAGTCGAAGTGACCTTCCGTCGCAGAGCCGGCTTCATTTCCGACTTCAAACGTCAACGTTCCAGCGCCAGACGTGGTGCTGCCATCATTGAGCTGTACGGTCTGCGTCAGTTCCACGTGGTACGTACCAGGTGCTGAGAAAACCCAGTTCGGGTGCACGTGGCTGTTGCGCGGCACGACGATCTGCCCACTGCCCTGCCCGTTTTCGGCGCGGAACCATTCTTCACCGACCACATTGCCCAGGTTGCCTTGTGTGAAGACAAACATGTTTCCTGGACCCGAGAAGCTCGTGAGTGACCACGTAACGTCCCCGGAAGCGTGCTCGAGCAGCGAAGGGTTCATCGTGTTTACACCAAGCCATGGCACGTTCGGCTCTTGCGTCGCACCGATCATGTAGGCCTCACCGGCCGGAACCGGTCCGAGAGAATCGGGCAAGTTCTTCTTCGCAGCGGCACCGAGGTTGAACGTTTCGCTGTCGGGGCGCTTCCACACTGCTGGCGACTGACGGTCATCCTTCAGCAGCGGGATCAGCTTCAGGCATTCCTTCGGCGTAGCAGCAGTTTCATTGTTTGCTGAGGCACCGCTTTTCGAGGTCTTCTCTGCTGTAGCCCGCCCGGAATCGGTGGTGACATCGCTGACCGTGGCATTCGTTCCATAGTTGGTTGCTGCAGCCGGGGTGGCGTCGCCACCGCTGCCCACAATCCACTTGTAAGCAGCGCTATTGGAAGTGGTGGTGCCATCTGCGATAGCTTGCACAGTCATCTCGTAGGTGCCAGGCTCTGTAAACGCCCAGTTAGCGTGGGTGTGACCAGGCTGTGCCTGGGTAACCACGCTGCCACTACTAAGCTCATAGGATCCGTTGGTGGTCATGGCACTGAGGGAGCCAAGGTTCTGGTTGAAAAGGTAGACAGAGCCCGGCCCAGAGATCGAGGTGAATTTCAGATCAACTGAAGTGAATCCACCATCGCGCACACCGTTGGTGTCCCAACCTGGCCACAGCAAGTTTGGATCTTGGGTTTGTGGCAGGAAGTAGGTTTGTTTACCAATTTCGGGCACGGACTCGGTAGCGCTGCTTAGCGCAGAATCTTTCACACCCAGAACCACGTCTTCTGGTGCGTGTCGTACGTTGTGGCCGGTGACGTCTTCTTTGAGGTCGAGGAGGAGCGAGCCACCCTCTGCCGTCACGTGAAAGGCATCCACATGGCCCTCGTCGAGGGTGAGGCTTTGCGCTCGGGCCGGGGGAGTGGTGAAGATGCTAATGCTGAAGCACAGCGCAACGCTTGCTAATAGCGCGAGTATGGAGCGGATCCAGTGAGTCCGTGGCAGTGGCATCCGAGGCCTTTCATTTCAGTTTTCTAAAAACTACTTTCGTTAAGCTACGCGGATTAAAAATCGCTGTCAATATTGACCCCTTAGCGATTTTCAACAAAAGTTAACTATTGAAAACGAGAAGTCTTCTCCTGCAGATTTTGACCTAGGGTGATTGTTTTGTGGTGAAAAGCAAAAACCGCTCACCGAGCTTTTGGGGATACTCGGTGAGCGGTCTGTTAGACAATAAGAAGTGACTTCTACTCTTCCTCTACGTTGACTGCCAGGTTGTCAGACTTCTCTCTTGTCTTGGAGGAGTGGCGGCCGAGCTTGCTGAATCGCTCACGAATTGCTTCAAAAGCATCTTCGGCAGAGTTGGTGTTGCCAGCTGAACGAGCTGTCTCAATTTTAATGTCATCCACGGTGAGCTCCCCGGATCGCAGTGAGACCAGATCGGCGTGGTAACGCAGCCACACCGCAATGGAAGCTGCAATAGGGACGGCCAAGAATGCGCCGACGATTCCGAACAGGCTTGAACCCACAGTCACGGACAGCAGAACGATGGCTGGGTGCAGGTTCATGGCCTTGGACTGCAGGATTGGGGACAGAACGTTGCCCTCCAGCTGCTGCACCAAGATGACCAGCGCGAGAACGATAATCGCGGTGGTGAGCCCATTGGATACCAAAGCAACCAGCACTGCCAAAGCGCCAGCAGCGACCGCACCCACGATCGGGATGAAACCGGCGAAGAACGTGAGTACCGCGAGGACGAAGGCAAGGGGAACCCCGAGTACTACCAGGCCGAGCCCGATGATGACGGCGTCGATAAGCGACACTGCCGCCTGCGCGCGGATGTAACCCGCAAGCGTATTCCATGTACGCATCAGCACCTCGGTCAGGTGCCAACCCGTATTCGTGCCCGCGGTGCGACGCACCCACGGCAGGAAGCGATCGCCGTCTTTCAGGAAGAAGAAGGTGAGGACCAACATGACACCGAGGGTGACCAGCACGGACGAGGCGGTTGATACGCCTTGTGCAACGCCTGATGCGATGCCGGACGCCTGTTCCTGCACCTTCACCATGATGTCATTCAGGAACCCCGTTACCTGGTCAATCTTGAGGTTGAACGGTGGGCCTTGCACCCAGCTTTCCAACTTCACCAGGCCTTCGGAGGCGCGGTCAACGAGTTCCTTCGACTGGTTGGCGATGCTCGGCGCCATGGCGGTGAAAGTCCCCACAATCACGCCGATGCTCAAGAGCAAAACGGTGCTCACTGCGAGGCCGGACGACCACTTCTTGCTGCGCAGCCACTTCACCGGTGGCCACAACACCGTGGACACCAGGATGGCAAGCAAGATGGGGAGCAGTCCTGTCCAGACCTGTCCCAGGCCTTTCCACAGAATGAAGCCAGCCACTGCGAGGATGATGAAACGAAGCGCCCAGCCGGCTAACCAGCGGCCATCCTGGCCCAGGATCGCTGCGCGATCAATGAATTCACCTTTAACACGTTTGGTCGTGGGAACTTCAGCAGCTGACTCAACAACTTCAAGCGGATCCAAGGCGTGATCAGGCGTAGCGCCCGTTCCTGTTGTGTTATCAGCTCTCATAAGTGTCTCCCATACTTTTGGTCAGGTGAACAATGCAGAGACGAGTCTAGTGGATGAAGCCACTGTGACATTACTTAAACAAAAACGTGTGGATTTATAGACCCTACCCGTTATCCAGCGGATTTAAGGAGGCCTGCTACAGATGCATATTTGGGGGTAGGGACTAGGGGGTCTGGTTGTTGAATTGCCAGCAAACTCTTATTAGTCTCCCCAAAAGAATATATTTTTAGGGGCAGAGCCTGGCACTGGTTCAACCCTTCGGAAAATTAGAGAGAGACCGCATGAACCTTCGCAAGCGCACCTTCGCGGCCCTGTTCGCCGCCTCGCTGGCCTTTTCCGCGACACCCGTCGTGATCGCCCAGGAGACGGAAGTAAATACCCCAGCAGCAGCCATCCCGGCCATCCCTGAGAAGGTGACGCTGAAGATTCACAAGCTTAAAGGGCTAGAAACCAAGAACCCCTCGAATGGTCTTCCACTGGAACAGAACCCAGACGGTACCGAAGCTGTCACCGGTGTGAAATTCACCGTATCTAAAGTCAAAGGCATCGACCTCACCACCGATGCGGGCTGGAAGCAACTAAAAGACCAGACCCCGGAGAGTGTCAAAGGTCGAGTTGAAAATCCTACCCAGATCACTACTGAAAAAGGCGTTGCTACCGCAGAAGGCCTTGCCCCTGGTCTCTACCTGGTGGAAGAAGAAGCAAACCCAAAGGACAACGACGGTAACGCGTTGGTGAAGTCTGCGCCATTCCTCATCACTTTGCCGATGACGCACCCCACCGAGCGCACGCGCTGGCTGAATGAGGTGCACGTGTACCCGAAGAACCAGGCGACAGAAAAGCCAGTGAAGAAGATCGCGTCGCAGGGGCCGGTGAACGTGGGGGACACCATCACCTACACCATCGAATCTGTAATCCCGACCCTGCCAGAAGGTAAACCTTTGACCGGCTACAACGTGCTCGATCGTCTGCCGAAAGAGCTCGCTAATGGGAAGGTGGTCAAGGTTGAGCTGGACGAAAAAGACTTCTCCTACTACGTGGAAAACAAATACACCGTCGATGCCAAAGGTAACGCCTTGATGGTGAGGGTGACGCCAAGCGAACTCTCGAAACTGACCGCTGGCGCCAAGTTTAAGGTGACCATCGAAGCAACAGTTAAAAATATTGCAGAAGGAATCATTGAAAATGAAGCCTTCGTGCTGCCGAACGATCCTGGCACCGATTACGACATTGAGAACGGCCCGGTGCCGAACCCCTCCAATAATGTGGAGTCCATCTATGGTCAGGTGGATATTGTTAAGCAAGGCGAGGATGAGAACACGAAGCTGGAGGACGCAACTTTCCAGCTGTACCGCTGCAATGGCAATAACAAAGCCGTGGAGGAACCGATCAAGGTCGGCGGGAAGACGGACTTTGTGACCGATAAAGACGGAAAGGTTTCCATTTCTGGTATTCACCTGGGCAACTACTCACCAGATGATTCTGGTACCGATGTTTACACTGACGTTTGGGCTGGTAAAGGTGAGAACTTCTGCCTGGTGGAAACCAAGGCTCCGGATGGATACGAACTGCTGGCTGAGCCGGTAAAGGTCGAGCTTGCGGGTAGTGTTGATGAGTCTCAACCAGTAATAATCAAGAACGTTAAGCACAACGGTGGCTTCAACCTGCCGATGACTGGTGGGATCGGTACTTGGGTGAGCATTATCGCCGGTTTGCTGGGATTAGCGGCTGCAGCGTTCTACTTCTTTGCACCCCGCCGCAACAAGAACTAGATGGGAAAGCATCAACTAGTCACTGAGCAGCGCCCCGCACGGCCACGACACCGTGCGCTCGTGGCGCTGTTCATTGCGCTTGTTTCACTTGCCGTCATGGTTTACCCAGTCGCAGTGACGTATTACAACAACACTCGTCAGGCGAAGGTTGCCGAAGTGAACCGTGCTGCGCAGCAGGCACTCAACCCTGCAGAGCGGAAGATGTGGCTCGAATCGGCGAGAGAATACAACGAGACCGAAACCAATCAACCCATCTTGGACCCGTGGCTCGCTCGCGTTTCTAAGGACAACGCGCCATACCGTAACTACCTTGATGAGCTTGCGTCAAGTGAAATCATGGCGACATTGACCATCCCCAGCATCAAAAGTGAACTTCCGATCTATCACGGTACTGATACGGAAACATTAGAGCGGGGCATCGGACACCTGTATGGGTCGGCGCTGCCGGTCGGCGGTGAAGGCACCCATTCAGTGCTCACGGGGCACACCGGTCTGACATCAGCCACGTTGTTTGACAAGCTCGACAAGGTTGCGGTGGGGGATGCGTTCTTCATCGACGTGATGGGGGAAACCCTCAAATACGAAGTGGAGAGCATCCAAATTGTGCTGCCGGAAGAAACAGAAAGTCTCGCAGCTCAACCGGGGCGAGACCTAGTGACCCTCATTACCTGCACCCCATACGCAGTAAACACGCACCGATTGCTCGTGCACGGCCAACGCGTTCCATACGACCCAGTCAAGGATGTCGATTACGCCGGAAAAATCGCGGTGTGGCAGACCTGGATGTGGGTCGTGGTCGCCATCGTGGTGCTCGCCCTGGCTGTTATTACCTTCCTCATTCTTCGTGGACGTGCCCAAAGGAGGCAAGATGCGTAGAGGTTTTGCTGCCTTGATGGCCACCGTGGCCCTCATATCCACCCCGACGATGACTGCCACTGCGGTAGAACTCTTCCCCGCAACCGCACGGGCCTCGCTCGCGGATATCGCCACCGGTAACATCCACATCGTGCTCACACCGGGGAACCCTTACGACGACAAACCATCTCGCCCGATCGCTAGGGTCCCGGTGGGGATCAAACACCTTGATTTCGACCTGAACAACCCGGACGACATCGCACGTCTTGAACAAGCAACGATGGCTGAGCTCGTCGATAAGGCAGCTAACTTACCTTTCCTCCTCATCGACAACACTGACCACAACGGAGAAGTCACCTTCCGCGACCTGAGTGCCGGTATATATTTGGTCGCCTCGCCGCTTACCGACGCCGACTTCCACCCACTCGTTGTCTCCGTTCCTGCCTGGGACAAGGAAGCCAAGACGTGGCGCGCCACCGCGGAAGCTCGTCCAAAGCCACGTCCGAAATCCCCCGAGCCCGCCCCTTACCTTCCGCCGAGGATTACCACAGTTGATCCGCCGCAGTCCGTGCCATCCCATCCGGCTACTGAAGAGCAGCATCGGAATAAAGGGCTCGGACGCTTGGCCCAAACAGGTGCCAGCGTGCTCGGGGTAGTGGGGATTGCCCTAGCTCTCCTGGTGCTGGGTGTCATGATAGTGCGACGAAACAAAAGGAATTAAGCAATGAGCATTACGAAACGAATCGCAGCGCTCTTAGCCACGCTGTTCATGGCACTTACGATCCTCGTGGTTCCGCAGGCAATAAATCCTCCGAAAGCAGAGGCACAAACTTCTGTTGCGGGTGAATGTGGCGCCACAGTCGCATTCGTTGTTGACCTTTCTAATTCCTTGTCTAACGCGGACGTGTCAAACTTGAAAAGGGCTCTGGCATCGATGATTAATTCCCTAGCGGGAGCCCCATACAATATCGGTGTCTACACCTTTGCTAGTAAAGCGCCGGCTGCGGGCGTACAAAACACAAATTTGAATGCGGTGTCCTTGCAGGACCAAGCAGCAGTACAACAACTGTTAGATAAAGTCGGCGCACTAGAACTTCCCGGTAATGTTTCTGCTCGAGAAGGTGGCACAAACTGGGAAGGTGGCCTCGAACGGGTCGCGGAAGATATTGAGCTGGGAACCAAATATGACATCGTCTATTTCATTACCGACGGTAAACCCACCTTCGATAATTACGGCATCAACTACAAGGGAAATTCCACCGAGCAAAAAGAACTGGACAATGCTATTGACCAGAAAAAACGCATTGAAAAGCTTGGCGGAAAGATTATTCCAGTCGGTGTCGGTGCCGTTGGCTCAACGGAAAAACAGCCAATTTATGAGCTCAGGCAATACCAGGAACCGGTGATCATAGGATACCGCTCCGATCTAACTGGCTACGATTGGCTAGGGCGTCCAATTTATGAAGATATTCCGGTGTATGAAAACCGAAGGGTGACGCGATGGGAAGAAGTTGACCGGAAAACCAACCGTGAGATGCTGGGATCCATCGCAACCGATGATTCGAAAACTATTATCGCACGGGACTACCAGGCCCTCCCGGGGGAATTGCAGTCTAACTTTGTTACCGGATGTCTCTTCGTTAATAAAAACATCGTCGATAACGATGGAAATCTGCTTGAAAAAGGTGCAGACTGGAAATTTGATCTGCAGCCGCTCAACTTCTCGGGCACCCGGAGAACCTTAAGCACTGATCAAACAGGCGTGGCCCTCACCGCTTTTGACCACATTACTTCGTCCTCTCGCGTCGCCATTACCGAGCAGCAGCAAGAGGGGTTCCGGCTGCGGAAAGCAACATGCACCGCCTACAAACCAGGCCAGCAAAAAACTGAAGTGCGGGTATCGCTGACAGGAAACAAGCTAGAAGTCCCGCTTGATCCTGCCAAAATCACTTCCTGTACTTTCGAAAATCTCCCTAGTGTTCCCATGTCCTTGGGCAAGGAAGTTGTGGTTACTGACCCAGTGCTACAACAGCGTCTGCATGACGCAACCTTTGATTTCACCTACACCTGTACCAAGGATCGTGACACCGTCGCTACTGGCGAGATGAAAGGAATGAAAAACGGGGAGCGTCGTTCCATCGGCACAGTGCCATTGGGGACTTCCTGCACGATTAAGGAAACCAAGCCACGGACCGAGCCGGAGCTTTACAGCGTTGCCACCAGCTGGAAAGGCACAAACACCATCGGTCAAGAGACCTCTGGGGACGGGTTGACTCACAAAGTCAAACCCGACCCGGAAGCCTACGTTAAAACGGGCGAAGCGGCCGTGACGGCCGTCAATACCTATTCCCCTAAGATGAAAAAGATTCAACTTAGCAAAGTGATTCCTAATCGGGATCAGCTGCCTGCCTCACAGGTACCGCAGCAGTTCCCGGTGCGCTACGCCTGCCGGTATGTGCCAACAGCCAAAGACCGTCCGGATCAAGGCTCGCCAGTCAACCCGCCATTCGTCGCAGATGGCACCGTCCTCGTTCCACTCGATGGCACCGCTGAGATCGGGCCATTCCCTGTAGGAACCCAATGTGGATTGACTGAGACGAGTACTGACGGTAACCCAGTGAGCATTCCAGGGTTTGACCTCGATACCAGCTGGCAATCCAATGCATGTGATAAACCCGGGGACGCAACCGCTGGGGGACTTAACCAATGCGGTACGAACTACGTATGGCTTAACCCAGTAGCCGGCGAAACCCAGGCCGCAGTAGCGGTAGAGAATAAGTACACGCGTCAAAAAGGCAACCTTGTTATTGAAAAGACGTTGTCTGGTGATGCCGCGCGAGCAGGCAGCGCAACAGAATTCCTGTTCGATGTCACTTGTACCCAAGAAGGCGTGACTGCGTACGGCCCGAAAGAAATCAGAGTTCGAGGTGGGCAGAGCACCCGTCTAGAAGACGTGCCAGTGGGAACCACCTGTACCGTGCGGGAGAAGGACGTCACGATCGAAAACGTTGATGTGGTCAAACCTGCCGAAGGACGCGCAGTGATCACTCCGATCGGTAGCAACGATGCCACCGTGGTGATGAACAACGAACTGACTTACCGTAAGGCCCCGGTGTCTCTGACTAAGACCGTTGACGTGACGCAAGTACGGAACGTGGAGCGGGTGGGGGAGCTCACCGCTGCTCGATTTGACGTCACCGCACAATGTACAGTCCCTGGTGAAGAAGCTCCTCGTGAACTGTCCCACACAATGTCGGATGGGGAAACGTGGCAGCTGGGACAATTCCCCATCGGGACACGGTGCGTATTCAAAGAAGAATACGAAGCACCTGAAAACATCGAGTTCAACCACCACTTTGAACCTGACACCGCTACAGTGCGCTCTGAAACAGGCGAAAAAGTAACCCTGACTAATAGCTTTGCCACCCCGACGGGCGATCTAAAAATAACCAAGCACGTGACCATGGTGAGCGGTGAGGTAGCAGACATTGCTACGTTTGTGCCCAAGTCCTTCAACATGCGACTAACCTGCGGCACCCGGACTGAAACCTTCTCCGTAACCGACAATGCTACGCACACCGTGCCGCAGCTCACCTCGGGTGAAACCTGTACCCTTACGGAACTCGCTTCCGATCCGGCAGAGCTTAAACGCACCACAACAATCACCGGGCAGGATGGAACAACCCAGGAGAGTGCGGAAGGACCGAGCTATACCTTCCAGGTTCCGGACGAGGGCGGAGCGCTCGCCCTCCAAGTCGACAACACCTATGAACCAGCTATGACGACCATGGCCGTCGAAAAGCAGGCACACCTGACCTATGCTGACGGCAGCTCCGTACCGGAATCGGTGCATGGCGCCTTCCTTAAGGACAGAAAATTCGACTTCACCTATACCTGTAAACGTGGCGAAACCGTTTTGGTTCGAGAGCGCGGATTCGAATTGAGTCACGGCGAGTCCAAAGAGATCTCCGTGCCCGTGGGATCCGACTGCACAGTCACGGAAAACCCGCTGAAAATCACAGGCGCAAGCGGCCCAACCATCAGCGCGGCCGGTGATGCAACACTGGAAAACAGCACCTTAACCTTTGCCAAGGTAAGCACGCCGAAGAAAGCCACCGTGACCAACGCTTACGTTGTAGAAACTGGTGCCTTCAATATGAAAAAGAAGGTGGACGGCGACGGTGTCGCCACCATCGGGCGTGACCGTAAATTCACCTTCAACTACAAGTGTGAATACCAAGGTGATGTCCTCAAGGAAGGAACCTGGCAGCTCGGGCGTTTCGACAGTGGCACCATTGCCCGCGTCGACAACCTGCCTGTTGGAACCACCTGCACAGTGATCGAAGATAACGCTTCAGCGGTAGAAACTGACGCAGATTGGTCCGTGCGATGGAACATCTCCGAACAAGCAGACGGCTACGGTGAAGAAACATCGTGTGACAACCGCAGCAGCTGTCAGACAGCTGACAATCAGGCAACAATCACCATTGTTCCGAAAGAAACAACTGCCGAAGGTGGGGTTCATGAGCAAGGCGCCTTGGTGGCGTGGAATACCTACCACTACCACCAAGTCAACTTGAAACTAGCGAAGAAGCTGACAGGTGACGGTCCAGACATTGCTCAAGGCGATACCTTCACCATGAAGCTGGAATGCACCGACCCCCGAAAAGCAGTCCTTCCTTTCGAGCTTCCGGACAACACGAATATTCAAACTGTGGAGATTACTGGCGCGGGAGAAATTCAACTGCCGAAGCAAGTTACCGCAGGGTGGAACTGTCGCCTGACAGAACAGCCAGTCAACCGCCATGACGCATCAGTCACCGCATCGTTCGAAGGTGCGACATTAAACGGTGATGGCACCTTCGGGGATTCTGGTGTCACAGGGACTTTCACCGTGCAAAGCGGCAAAGATTCCACGCAAGTTGTCACCGTCGTTAATGATTACCAGCGTGAACGAGCAGAGCTGCAGCTGACCAAACAACTCGTAGGCGAACAACAAAACAACGTCAATGACTACCTCAACAATCGCGAAACCTTTGCCGTGACCTGGGAATGTGCCGATACCGTGGCGGAAGGTAAAACCTACAGTGGCACCGCGCAGGTGCCATCAGACGGGACAGCGGTTTCTATCACCTTGGCAGATGGTAGAAACCTGCCGGCATCCGCCATCTGTAAATTCACAGAGAACGACGAGGACAAAATCCCCGAAGAATCCAAAAAAACTGTGCACAGCTACCACAGCGTGCAAGTTCGTGTCGGTGACCAGCAAGTCCCCTCAGTAGCAGGCGATAAGACAGTCTCGGAGGTGCCGTTAACCAACGAAGCCGTCACCAGCGTTGACTTCAAAAACTCCTACTGGGTGAACACCGAGTACTTCGGACTGGAGAAAGCCGTCGAAGGCGATCCAAAGAATAAAGTGTTCCCTGCCGACACTGCTTTCCAGTTCACCTTCCGCTGCAAAATCGACGGTCTGCTACCGGGGCAACCGATGCCAAAGGTGATCGGAAGTAACCTCCAATACGAGAAAAACGAGATTAGTGGCGAGTTCGTGCTGACGATGGGCAAGACGTGGAGCCCGGGTGCACTCCCCGAAGGGTCGCAATGCTGGGTGAAAGAAAAACCACTCCCAGAAGCACTGCAGAAGAAACTGGAGGAAGAGAACCTGCGGATGCAGGCTAACTACGTCCACCTCAACGAAGACCGCTACGGGGCTGGCACCAGCGAACCCGTAACAAATCCGACACTGAAAGATCGAATCGGCGACGCCACACGCATCCCGCTGGTGAACGACGAAGTACCGCTGAGTGATAAAGACGGCCGCTTCGCTCTCCTCGTGAATAGCTTGTACCGCACCGACGGCAAAGTAGTGGTGAAAAAAGTTGATCCTGACGGCAAACCACTCGAAGGGGCAAAGTTTGCCATCTACCAGGCTGGAACAGGCGATAAACCCGAAGGAGAACCACTTTTCGCTGACCTCGGATTTGATGGAAACGATCCAACAAAATTCCAGTTAGAGCTAAAACCGGGAAGCTACTACCTTGTTGAAACCCGCTCCGGGACCGGATCACAGCTACTGGCGCAGCCATGGCGGTTCAATGTCGAGGCCACCAACAAGGACAATGTGTTGGAGGACCTAAAGTTCACACTTTCCGCACACTCGGAAAACTCTGGACTGGTTGAACTTAAGCAACCGGAGAACGAAAACGACCCTTGGGTGATTCAGGTAGCTAACGTGCAGGCCGGATCACTACCAAAGACCGGTGGAGAATGGCTGCCACGAGCCTATGGCTTCGCCGCAATCCTGCTGCTTATGGCAACGGGGCTATTCATTAGCTCGCGACGCCGCAGCTAAAAACCGATATTCGGGTTAGCAGTTCACTCACGAGCTGCTAACCCGTTTCTGTAGTGCGGATAGCTTTTTTGTTGCTGAAATCCAATACCCTACGCCTATCCCGTTTCCTGTCCAGGGAATATGGTCATCAACGTGATAGGGATTTGATCCTGAGGTTCAAATCCCTATCCCTCTTTCCGCAACAGTCCTGTAGTTTTCAGTGTGGTCAGTTGTTGGTGGGGGATGGCCGTCGTGAAGCAAGTGCGTTAACCTGCGGAAACAAAAAAGTTGAGTCAAGTGGGAACAAGTTCGCCGTGTGGTGCGTTGTGACTAGTGAACAGGTTGAGTGACACCGACTCAAGGTATCTGGTAGGGTGACTCCAGAAGTTGAGTACAGTGCAGTCAACGTTGCACAACTTTCAATAAACACAGGAGGAAAAATATGGGACGCGCAGTAGGTATTGACCTCGGAACCACCAACTCGGTCGTATCCGTGCTGGAAGGTGGCGAACCAGTAGTTATCGCTAACGCAGAAGGTGCTCGCACCACCCCGTCCGTCGTTGCTTTTGCAAAAAACGGTGAGGTGCTCGTCGGCCAGTCTGCAAAGAACCAGGCGGTCACCAACGTTGACCGCACCATCCGCTCCGTCAAGCGCCACATCGGCACTGACTGGACCGTCAGCATCGATGATAAGAAGTACACCCCACAGGAGATCTCCGCTCGCACGCTGATGAAGCTCAAGCGTGACGCGGAAGCATACCTGGGTGAAGAGGTCACCGACGCTGTCATTACCGTTCCGGCATACTTCGAAGACTCTCAGCGTCAGGCCACCAAGGAAGCTGGCCAGATCGCAGGTCTGAACGTGCTGCGCATCGTCAACGAGCCAACCGCCGCTGCACTGGCATACGGCCTGGAAAAGGGTGACAAGGAACAGACCATCCTCGTTTTCGACCTCGGTGGCGGTACCTTCGACGTCTCCTTGCTGGAAATCGGCGACGGCGTCGTGGAAGTTCGTGCCACCTCCGGTGACAACGAGCTCGGTGGCGACGACTGGGATCAGCGCATCGTCGACTGGCTGGTGGAGAAGTTCAAGGCTGCCAACGGTATCGACCTGACCAAGGACAAGATGGCCCTGCAGCGTCTGCGCGAAGCAGCTGAGAAGGCGAAGATCGAGCTGTCTGCTTCCCAGTCCGCAAACATCAACCTGCCTTACATCACCGTTGATGCGGAAAAGAACCCACTGTTCCTGGACGAGACCCTCTCTCGCACCGAGTTCCAGCGCATCACCCAGGACCTGCTGGACCGCACCAAGGCACCATTCAACCAGGTGATCAAGGACGCCGAGCTGTCCATCTCTGACATTGACCACGTGGTCCTCGTCGGTGGCTCCACCCGTATGCCAGCTGTCACCGACTTGGTCAAGGAACTCACCGGTGGCCGCGAGCCAAACAAGGGCGTCAACCCGGACGAGGTCGTCGCAGTCGGCGCAGCTCTCCAGGCCGGCGTGCTGCGTGGCGAGGTTAAGGACGTGCTGCTTCTCGACGTCACCCCGCTCTCGCTCGGTATCGAAACCAAGGGTGGCGTGATGACCAAGCTGATCGAGCGCAACACCACCATCCCAACCAAGCGTTCCGAGACCTTCACCACTGCGGAAGACAACCAGCCTTCCGTTCAGATCCAGGTCTTCCAGGGCGAGCGTGAGATGGCCGCAGCTAACAAGCTGCTCGGTTCCTTCGAACTCGGTGGCATTGCACCTGCACCACGTGGCGTGCCACAGATCGAGGTCACCTTTGACATTGACGCCAACGGCATCGTCCACGTCACCGCAAAGGACAAGGGCACCGGCAAAGAAAATACCATCAAGATCCAGGACGGTTCCGGTCTGTCTCAGGAAGAAATCGATCGCATGATCAAGGACGCTGAGGCACACGCGGAAGAGGACAAGAAGCGTCGTGAAGAGCAGGAAGTCCGCAACTCTGCGGAATCCCTGGCCTACCAGACCCGCAAGTTCATGGAGGACAACACCGACAAGGTCTCCGATGAGATCAAGGGCAAAGTAGAGGACGCAGCCAAGGCTGTGGACGAAGCTCTCAAGGGTGACGACATCGAAGCCATCAAGTCCGCAGTGGAGAACCTGAACAAGGAATCCCAGGAGCTGGGCAAGGCCATCTACGAGGCGCAGGCTGCAGAAGCAGGTGCCGCTGAGGCTGGCGCAACCGACGACGGCGTTGTTGACGCTGAGGTCATCGACGAGGAAGAAGAGAAGAAGTAATGACTGAGCCGAATCGCGACATGTCGCAAGACCCCGGCGATCCAGAGATCACCGATACGGAAGCCACCTCCCCGGAGGCCGCTGAAGCTGAAGCGGCTGCCGCTGAGGAGGCTCAGGCAGAAGCTGATCTCGAAGCCCAGGTCAACGAGGCACTTGCCGACGTCGACCTCGACGACGACGGCGCTGTCTCTACGGCCGAGGCTGAGCTCGCTGAGCGCACCGAAGATCTGCTGCGGATGACCGCCGAGTACGCGAACTACCGCAAGCGCACCGAGCGTGACCGGAAAGTGGCTATCGACACGGCCAAAGCCAAGGTGATCGAAAAGTTCCTACCGATCCTCGATGACCTGGAGCTAGCCGAAAAACACGGTGACCTGGAAGCAGGGCCACTCAAGGCCTTCGCCGACAAGTTCACTAACACCATTACCGCCGAAGGCCTCGTAGCCTTCGGTGCGGAAGGTGACGAGTTTGATCCAGAACGCCACGAAGCTGTCCAGGATCTATCCAGCGGTGAAGAAAAGGTCATCGGCACGGTACTGCGCAAGGGTTACCTCGTTGGGGAGCGCCTCGTGCGCACCGCAATGGTGATCATCGCAGACCCAGCTGAGGCCTAACATCGGGCTTCCCGTACACACAGAAAAGCAGAAAGGAGGAGATGCCCAATGACGCAACGCGAATGGGCGGAGAAAGATTACTATGCGGACTTGGGGGTCTCCTCGTCTGCATCAGCGGCAGAGATTAAGAAGGCTTACCGCCAGCTAGCCCGTGACAATCACCCGGATAAACATCCAGGTGACAAGGCTGCGGAAGAGCGCTTCAAGAAAGTCGCCGAGGCATACGACGTCCTCGGTGACGAAAAGAAACGCAAAGAATACGACGAGCTGAAAGCCATGCTGAAGTCCGGCGGGTTCGGCGGTTTCGGAGGTCCCGGCTTTCCGGGAGGGTTTCAAGAATCCGGCGGGTTCGAGAACGTTTTCCGAGACGGCAGATTTACTGGCGACGGTGGCTTTGGGGATATCTTCAGTGGCTTTTTCAACCGCGGTGGCCATAGCCGCCAGTCAGCTGCGCCGACGCGGGGCGCTGACGTGGAAACCTCCATCACCCTGGAATTCCGCGAAGCGGCGAAAGGGACCACACTTCCCATCCAGCTAACCGGAGAAGCTCCGTGCACCGACTGCCACGGTTCCGGATCCCGCAGCGGAAACCCCTCCGTATGCGGTGACTGCAACGGAACCGGGTTTACCTCGGAAAACCGGGGCGCATTCGGATTCTCTGCACCATGCACCAAGTGTGGTGGCACCGGCCGGATCATTACCGACCCGTGCCCTACCTGCAACGGCACCGGCACTGCCCGGCGTACCCGCTCCATCACCGTTCGCATCCCAGCGGGTGTAGAGGACGGCAAGAAAGTGCGCCTCGCTGGCCAAGGTGAAGCAGGGCCCAATGGCAAACCTGCAGGTGACCTGTTCGTTAATGTGACGGTCCGCCCGGATAAGGTCTTCACCCGTTCTGGCGACGACATCCAGGTCACCGTGCCAGTCAGCTTCGGTGAGCTGGCGCTGGGAGGTGCCATCACGGTGCCGACGCTTGACGACGCCGTAAAGGTCAAAATCCCAGCCGGGACACCATCCGGCCGCGTTCTACGTGTGCGCGGCCGAGGAGTGCACCGGCCCTCGGGAGTGGCAGGCGATTTGCTGGTGAAAGTTGAAGTGCAGATCCCGAAGAACATGGGAGCTGCAGAAACTTCCGCGCTGCGCACCTACCTGCAAGCCGAGAAGGACGCAGGATATGACCCACGCGCTGGCTGGACCGGACTGGAATAAGGAGGTATCCCCATGAGTAGCCGAGGGCAAGAAAGCGAGGTCTTCGTGATCTCCGTTGCCGCGGAGCTCGCTGGGATGCATGCCCAAACCCTAAGGACATACGACCGATTGGGCTTGGTGATCCCCCAGCGCACCCGCGGGGGCGGACGACGCTATTCGCGCCGAGACGTAGACCTCCTCCGTGAAATCCAGCGCCTCTCCCAAGAGGAAGGCGTGAACCTCGCGGGAATCAAATCAATCATTGAACTAACCCAAGAAAACGAACGCCTAAAAGCAGAAAACGAGCAACTGCGCAGCGAACTAGCCGAAGTCAAAGAAGCTGCATCACGACGCCGCTCTCATGGTGAACTCGTTCACGTCCCACGATCAACAGCAGTGGTGATGTGGGAACCGCGACGTCGTCGCAAGAGCTAGCCTTTTCACAATCCCTGCCCCTTTTGAAAGGAGGGCAGGGATTTTTGTGTGCGGGTTTCTGGTGGTTTGGTGGTTTGGGTGGCTTTGGGGGCTTTGGGTGTTTGGTGGAAAACCCGGGAAGTGAAACCCGGGTTTCGGGCCCTGTGACGCCGAAATCAGGCTGCAAATCTGCTATTTGTTCCGAGATTCGGGGAATGCTTCCCGGGTTTCGGGCGGTGTTGCGTTTTTGCGCGTTGGCCCCGACATTACGGCCCCGACATTACCCTCCCGAAGTTCGGGCTTGCGGACCCATTTTTGGAGCATTGTCGGGGGCGTAATGTCGGGGGGCTGCGGCCTAGCAGAGACCGTCAAATGATTGGTGTGAGGCGCCATAGTGGCCATTGTTACAGCAATCTTCAATCGCCTCATCGGCCTCAACAAGTGCGCTAATGAATTCAAGTCAAGGCTTTACAGCAATCTCCCCGACATTACCCTCCCGAAGTTCGGGCTTGCGGACCCATTTTTGGAGCATTGTCGGGGGCGTAATGTCGAGGCCAATGCACAAACCATTCGGCACCCTCAGGGGTTTGTCTAAATGGGTGGGTAGAACTTGACTTTAACCCGTAATGAAAACGGTCGGCGCTGTGGGGAAACGACCGTCGGGCACCCTTTGCGGCCAGCTTCAACAAAGTTAACTAAATTTGCAAAATGCTCATATCCAGCGTTAATGGATTAACTTCTTTGCAAATATCTTTAATGTGACTCGGGACACAAAATCTGCTGTTAGTGTGGTGGGCAATTCAGCAAGTTCACTACTGAAAACGAAAAGAGGGTCACATGACTGTTTATGCAAATCCCGGAACCGAAGGCTCCATCGTCCAATTCAAGGACCGCTACGACAACTTCATCGGTGGCCAGTGGGTCCCTCCGGTAGCAGGCAAGTACATGGATAACCTTTCTCCGGTCAACGGCGAAGTGTTCTGTCAGGTGCCACGTTCCGACGCTGCGGACATCGATCTCGCTCTTGATGCTGCGCACGCTGCGAAGGCTAAGTGGGGTAAGACCAGCCCAGCCAAGCGCGCGGCGGTGCTCAACGCTATCGCTGATCGCATGGAGGAAAACCTGGAGCAGCTCGCTGTCGCAGAAACCTGGGACAACGGTAAGGCTGTTCGTGAAACTCTTGCGGCGGACGTGCCGTTGGCTGTCGACCACTTCCGCTACTTTGCCTCCGTGGTGCGCACCCAGGAGGGGCGCATGTCGCAGATCGACGACAATACTGTGGCGTACCACTTCCAAGAGCCGATCGGCGTGGTGGGCCAGATCATTCCGTGGAACTTCCCACTGCTCATGGCAGCGTGGAAGATCGCGCCGGCACTCGCTGGTGGTAACTGCATCGTGCTCAAGCCCGCGGAGCATACCCCAGCCTCGATTTTGTACTTCATCGAACTTGTTCAGGACCTGTTGCCAGAAGGCGTGCTCAACGTGGTGAACGGCCTTGGCACGGAGGCTGGCGCGGCCCTGACCGCGAGCGACCGGGTGGCAAAGATTGCCTTCACCGGTTCCACCGAGGTGGGCAAGATTATCCACTCGGCGGTGTCTGACAAGATCATCCCGGTCACCCTCGAGCTCGGCGGCAAGTCGCCATCCATCTTCTTCCCAGACGTGATGGACAAGGATGATGAGTTCCTGGACAAGTGTGTGGAAGGCCTGGCGATGTTCGCCCTCAACCAGGGCGAGGTGTGCACCTGCCCATCCCGCGCCCTCATCCACGAGGACATCGCAGAAGAGTTCCTGAAGCGCGCCGTGAAGAAGGTCGAGTCCCTGAAGTTCGGAAACCCGCTGGACACCGACGTCCAAATGGGTGCCCAGGCTTCCCAGGAGCAGATGGACAAGATCACCGGCTACCTCAAGTCCGGCCCAGCCGAGGGCGCAGAAACCCTCACGGGTGGTGGCGTGAACAAGATCGAAGGCTTGGAGGGCGGCTACTACATCCAGCCGACCATCTTCAAGGGCGACAACACTATGCAGTGCTTCCGGGAAGAAATCTTCGGCCCCGTCCTGGCGGTGACCACCTTCAAGACCTTCGAAGAAGCCATGGAGATCGCCAACGACACCATCTATGGTCTCGGAGCCGGTGTATGGAGTCGAAACGGAAACCAGGCATACCGCGCCGGTCGCGCGATCGAAGCCGGTCGCGTTTGGGTGAACAACTACCACAACTACCCAGCTCACGCTGCATTCGGTGGCTACAAGCAGTCCGGTATCGGCCGTGAGAACCACCTCATGATGATGTCCCACTACCAGCAGACCAAGTGCATGCTCGTGTCCTACGACGAGCGGCCAACGGGACTGTTCTGATGACATAAGGAGTAACAATGAGCACCGAGAAATTCGAGGCAGCGGTCGTCGAAAAGTTTGGCCCGACGCTGGAGCTTACCGACGTCGACCTGCCACAGCCCGGCCCACACCAAGCCCTGGTCAAGCTGCTTGCCAGCGGCGTGTGCCACACCGATCTGCACGCTGCGGAAGGTGACTGGCCAGTGAAACCGGAACCGCCATTTGTCCCCGGCCACGAGGGCGTGGGAGAAGTGGTGGAGCTTGGTCCAGGTGACCACGATGTTGCCGTTGGCGACATGGTGGGAAACGTGTGGCTCTGGTCCGCATGCGGCACCTGCGAGCACTGCATCACCGGTTGGGAGACCCTGTGTAACAGCGCTGAATACGGTGGTTACACCGTCGATGGTTCGTTCGGTCAATACATGCTGGTAGATACCCGTTACTGCGCGCGTATCCCGGCTGGCTCGGACCCGGTGGAGGTCGCGCCGATCCTGTGCGCCGGCGTCACGGTGTACAAGGGCCTGAAGGTCTCGGATACTCGCCCCGGCCAGTTCATGGTTATCTCCGGCATCGGTGGGCTCGGTCATATCGCAGTGCAGTACGCCAAGGCGCTGGGTATGCGAGTCATTGCGGTGGATATTTCCGATGAAAAGCTCGCTCTGGCGAAGGAACTGGGCGCCGAGTTCACGGTAAATGCGAAGGAGGTGGATCCGGTAACAGCAGTGAACACCTACACCGATGGCGGTGCGCACGGCATCCTAGTCACGGCTGTGCACCCGCAGGCCTTCGGCCAGGCAATCGGCATGGCCCGCAAGGGTGGCACGATCGTCTTCAACGGTTTGCCACCGGGAGAGTTCCCAGCGCCGATCTTCGAGATCGTGTTCAAGGGGCTCACCATCCGTGGTTCCCTGGTGGGCACCCGCCAGGACCTTGCCGAAGCCCTCGACTTCTACGCCCGTGGCCTCATCAAGCCGCGCGTGACGGAGTGCAAGCTGGGCGATATCAACAACGTGTTTGAGGATATGCGCAGCGGCAAGATCGACGGTCGCATGGCCATCAACTACGTCTAACCAGCTCCTGGAGCTGCCGGTGAAACTCGGCGTCCGACCAGTAGTCTGAGTGACCGCCCTGGATTGCCCAGGTGCGGTCCGCGCCGAACGCTGGGTCAGCTGGGTCTGGGCCATGCACGCCCGCCCGAGATGTCACCGCGAGCCCAATCGGGTCCGCGGGTGATGTCGCCGCAATGACCTGAGGTTTATCCGAACGAAGATTCAGTGCGGTGGCGTGACTAGTCCCGACTCCTGGGCTGCCCAACAACACCAGGGAATCAGCCACCAAACCTCGCCCTTGTGCCGCGTAACCTGCCACGACACTGCCGTAGGAGTGCGCGACCACCACCCGGTGTGGCTCGTTTCCCACTCGGGCGCTGCGCCGGGAGAGCTCTGCTTGAAACTCCCTCAGGTCCGCCGCTCCCGCCGTTGCTGGCGCGGTGCCGGTGGCGGTGATGAGGTTTTTCGGCGGCTGGTAGCCGATCCACAGTACGCCCGCCCCGCCGGTGAGCTGGGCAATCTGTTGGGTGCGTGCCGCATAGCCAGCCCACCCCGCCGGGTCACCAGACCCCACCCCGGGGACGACGGTGGTCACCGAAGGCGCAGTGTCAAGGTCACCGAACGCCACCACCACGCCGCTTGCCGACGGCAACAACCTGGCATCCGGAAACTGCTCCGCGAGTGCTCTGACCTCCGGCGACGCCGTGGCTAGCACGGATTCATGTATCTCTGGCAATGATGCATCCGCATAATGGGTCAGATCAGGCCCATGCCGTGCTTCAACGCCGCAGATCCGGTTGATTTCCGCAGCGCAGGCACGATCGATGGAGGACCCGAGAGTGCGGAGTTCGCGAAGTAATGCGTCCATGGTGGGGGAGGACTGTGTGGCGGCGTCGGTGGACATGATCAGGGAATCTAAATCAATTTCGATGTCGCGAACGGTGTCCGCTGCGGAATGGAGTACACGGGATACCGCTGACATTTCGGTGATGGTGCCCGCGTGCGCCTTCATAAGGGCGCGATCGGACTTTGCTGCCGCGGTGATGAAATCGGCGGAGTTGCCTGCCACGAGGAAGGTATCCCATGCGTCGGTGGAGGCACGGAGGGCATGAGCTTGCTTGGTGGATAAGGTATCGAGGCGCCCGGCGGCGTCGTAAAGCTCGGCGGATCTAATAGGCAGCATTGACCTGCTCCGAGAATCGCTGGTCAGCGCTTCGCAGCTGGTTAATGGTGGCGACGAGGCGACGGTGGGAATCATGGAGCGCTGCCGTGGTGGAGCTGGAGTTGTCACTCCAGCGTTCGGTGGCAGCTCTCAGAGCTGCGCTGGTGTGCGTACCGGCGGGAAGCTGCGGAAAATCCCGGGGGAGAGTAGCAGGGCGGTTGGGGCGAGAGATGAGTTTCATGAGAGGAGAATGGCATATTCGGCACAAAGTGATGCAGCCTCAGCCGTACTACTTGTGGATAACTACCCGTTATCCACATAAAGTGGGGTGGCATGAAGATCGCACTTATCCAGATGCTGTCCACCGGCGATAAGCTGGAGAATTTGGCCCGCATGGAAGAAAAAGCGCGGGAAGCCGCCGGACAAGGCGCTGAACTGCTCGTTTTTCCCGAAGCGGCAATGAAAGCTTTCCAGAGTGGCCGGCTCGATGAAGCAGCTGAGCCACTGGATGGCCAGTTCGGCAGCGCCCTGACTGAGCTGGCGAAGCAGCTAGGCGTCACCATCGTCGCCGGTATGTTCACCCCTGCAGATAAACAGGGCAAATTCAATCGGGTGTACAACACCCTGATTATCACCAATGGTGCGGAAACGAAACGTTACGACAAGCTCCACACCTTTGACGCCTTCGGCTACCGGGAATCCGACACCGTCGCGCCGGGTACTGAGCTGGTGACCTGGGGTGATCTGGGCTTCGCCACCTGCTACGACATCCGGTTCCCGGAACAATTCAAAGCGCTCGCACGCCGGGGCGCCAAGCTGATCGTAGTATCCGCGTCCTGGGCGAATGGGGACGACAAGCTCCGGCAGTGGCGCCTGCTCACCAACGCTCGCGCCCTCGACTCCACCAGTTACGTGGTGGCAGTGGGGCAGGCTCAGCCAGAGAACCCAAAGGAGGGCGATCCGACAGGAATTGGCCACTCCGCACTCATCAGTCCCACGGGGAAGCGCCTGGTGGAGGCCGGTTTTGACGAGGAAATCGTGCTGGTTGAGGTTGAGCTGGATGACGTCGATAAGGCGCGGGCAGCGCTGCCGGTGTTACAGGCCTAGCACCTGAATATTGTCTGCGGGGGTGCCTGCGGTGAGCATGGCGTTTCGCATCCGCTGCGCCCACTCGCGCGGCCCGGCGATCAGTACCTCACGGTCGCCCCACGCGCCCCAGGCGGTCACCACGTCCTCCAACTTGCCTTCTTGCTGCAGGTGGAGCCCGCGTGGCGCGCGGGAGTGCTCGGTGGCACCCACCCACCACGCGTCCGCAGGCTTTTCGACGACCGGTGTCACCGACAACCACGGCGCGGCAGCAGCCAACTGCCACAGTCCCGCAAGCTCATACAATTCCCCCGGGTATTCTGCCCCATAGTAAAGGTGGGTGCGGCGATGCTTGCCGGTGGTGAACGCATCGAGGATGAGAGCCCTCAAGGGAGCGAGGCCGGTGCCATGGGAAATAAGCAGTGCGTCGGATTCCCCCGACAGCTGCAGGTTGCCGTGGGCCGGGCCGAAGAACCACTCGTCGCCTGGTTGAGAAACAGCGAGGCCTTCCAGCGCAGGGGAGTGGTCGAGGTGAAACTCGATGAGGCCAGCATCGTTATACGGCATGGCCGGGGCCAGGCGAGGCCAATAGCCTTGGATAAGTGGGGAGGATACCCCAAGGTACTGGCCTGGAAGATAGCGGGGCGGCTCCGGGCATTCGAGTCGAACCACGGTGATGCGTCGGGCGCGGCGCTGCACTTCCACCACCTTCCCCCAGCCGGGCGCGGGGGTGGCGTCAAGGGTTGTGCAGAGGATTTCGGCTAACCACTGCAGGCGTTGATCTGCTTCGTGTACCTCAGAATAGGGTAGTTCGGTGCAGAAGTGATGGATCGCGTCCTGGATGATGGAGATGCCCGAACGGGCAATATCGGAAGTGAGTCCGAAAGCTCGGTGCTCACGTGCCAAGTTAGCCACTAGTGCTTCGTCTGGGTCGCTATCCAGCAGGAACGTGAGCGCAAAGACGAGATGCGTGTGGGCGTCCTCAGCATGCGCGGGAAACCACAGTCGCGTTTCGGGATGCTTTTGGTAGAGCCCACCGAGCACACGCTCACGAAACTCCGCTGCGTTGGCGGAAAGTTCACGGGACACGAGGGAAGGCATGCTCCCATTGTGCCGTTAATATCTTGGCATGGACAATTTTTCTGGCGCTTTGCCACGAACCCGCACTGATCGGCTGGAAGAGCTGCCGATCACCCGGAAGCACGCCCGACTGTTGGGTGTATCCGGGATCGGGTGGGCGCTGGATGCGATGGACGTCGGACTGATCTCGTTCATCATGGCTGCGCTGGTGGTGGAGTGGGATCTGTCTAAGACCGAGGTATCGTGGCTGGGATCCGTCGGATTTATCGGTATGGCGCTCGGGGCTACCTTGGGCGGGTTGCTGGCCGACAAGTTTGGGCGTCGGCAAGTATTTGCGCTGACGCTGCTGGTCTACGGCGTAGCGACGGGCGCGTCCGCCCTCGCCGGGTCACTCGCGCTACTCATGATCCTGCGGTTCTTTGTCGGCCTGGGGCTCGGCGCGGAACTGCCGGTGGCATCCACCCTGATCTCGGAGTTTTCTCCGCGGGCCGTGCGGGGGCGCATGGTGGTGTTGCTGGAAGCCTTCTGGGCGGTGGGGTGGATCCTCGCGGCGGTGATCGGCACGTTTGTGGTCGCCAGTTCCCCAAATGGTTGGCGGTGGGCGCTCGCGCTGGGCTGCATCCCAGCCCTGTACTCCCTGATCGTGCGCATGGGGCTGCCCGAATCGGTCCGGTTCCTGGAATCCAAAAACCGGCACGACGAAGCCGAAAAAGTAGTGGCATCCTTCGAAGCATCGCCACAGGCGTTCGCCATTCGACCAGCCCCACCTGCACGGACAACGAAGGTCACCGCCCACCACATCTGGGATCCTTCGGTACGTGGCCGCACCACCGCGCTGTGGATCATCTGGTTCTGCGTCAATTTCTCCTACTACGGTGCCTTCATTTGGATCCCATCGCTGCTGCACTCACAGGGTTTCACGCTGGTGAAATCCTTCAGTTTCACGCTTATCATCACGCTGGCGCAGCTGCCGGGCTACGCGGTAGCTGCGGTGCTCATTGAGAACTGGGGGCGTCGTAAAACGCTTGCTGCTTTTCTCGTGGGGTCCGCGGTCGCGGCGTGGCTGTTCGGGATGTCCAGTGAGCAGTGGCAGATCATCACTGCTGGCTGCTTGCTGTCCTTCTTCAATCTCGGTGCTTGGGGTGCGCTCTACGCGGTGGGGCCGGAGCTGTATCCAACGAACATCAGGGCCGCGGGTACCGGAGCCGCGGCGGGTTTCGGTCGGATCGCCTCGATCATCGCGCCATTGATGGTGCCACCTGTCCTTGCGTCTGTGGGGGCCGATGGGTTATTTGTTCTGTTCGCTGTCGCTTTCGGCACGGCGGCGGTGGCGGCGTTCGCCCTGCCAGAGTTTAAGGGCAGCGAACTGAGCTAGCTTGCTGTGTTTGGCTGCCACCCCAAGGCCGGTGCCACGTGTTCCGCGAAATTCTGCAAAATACCAATGTTGACGTCCGCGCCCATCCCGGTGGGGAGAGTAAGGAGCAAGGTATCAGCTTCTTTGATAGCCGGGTCTTGTTGCAGTTGCTCGATGAGAACGTCAGGTTCCGCGGCATAGCTGCGACCAAAGGTAGCTTTTCCTGCCTCAGGAAGGTAACCAACCTGGTCAACACTTGTTGCTTGCCGCCCGAATAACTCGTGGTCAGCGGGGCTGACCAGCGGGAAGATCGACCGAGAGATGGATACACGTGGTTCCCAGCCGTGGCCAGCTTCCTGCCAGGTCGCCCGGTAGCGCTGAATCTGTTCTGCCTGAATTGCCCCGAGAGTGTCATGGTTGGTTTCCGAAACCAAAGTGGACGACATCAAATTCACCCCGTCCCGAGCCGCCTGCTCTGCCGTGCGGTGGGTGCCGGAACCCCAGTAAATCCGCCGGCGCAGACCCTGTGAATGGGGAAAGACTGGCAACGGGGTGCCTGGCTGAAACATGCGCGGGTATTGCTGCACGAGCGGTGCGGCCTCAGCCATCGGTTCACCGTCAATCGCAGCGAGGAACTTCTCGAAGTGAGCGCGCGCTAGATCAGAACCATCGGGCTTTTGACTGCGGTAGCCGAAAGCTTCCCACCCGCGGGTTGCTACCTCCGGGGCGCCACGGGACAGGCCAAGCGCGACTCGTCCACCCGAGAGCTGATCGAGGGCAGCAGCCTCTTCTGCCAGGTACAGCGGATTTTCGTAACGCATATCAATCACGCCGGTGCCGACCTCAATCCGCTTGGTGGCTCCGGCGATCGCGCCTAAGAGCGGCATCGGCGCGGCCGCCTGTGGCACGAAGTGATGCACGCGGAACGACGCGACATTCACCCCAATCTCATCCGCAGCCTGTGCCAGGTCAAGATGGATCCGCATCATGTCGCTTGCCGACGGCCCCTGTTGGCCTCCCGATGAGTAGTGTCCAAAACTCAAAAACCCGAAGTACTTCACTGTAATTCTCCTATTGCTCGTTTCGCTGCTAGTCGACCTGCTCGAGTGGCGCCCACCGTGGATGCAGTAGAGCCGTAGCCAGCCAGCAGTAGGCGGGGATTCCTCAAAGGAGTGACCTCATCGATCATGTCGATTCCGCCCCGCGAGTTACGTAACTGCAGCGGGGCAAGGTGGTTGAGGGAATGCCGGAAACCCGTGTTCCAGAAGATCGTGTCCACCTCAACCTCCGTCCCGGCAGGGAAGGGATCCCAGCCGTAGGCTGCGGGCGAGTCGGAGCCCTGAAACGTGACCGCGGTGGGGGAGATATGGCTGATCATTCCTCGTGAGATAAGCAGGCCTCGTTCCACCCCAGCGCGATACTCCGGGCGCGCCGGGATACCCGTGCTGGCAACCACCGAACGGGGCGGTTCACCTGTGAAGACATGGGAGCGGACACGGTTTTCCACGGTGCGTCCCCATTCGGGAGAAATGCCCTCGCGGCGCCATTCGGGTGGGCGCCTGGTGGTCCACACTGTGTCCGTGACCTTCTCCAGCTGAAGGAGGAATTGAATTGCAGACAAACCACCTCCGACAACGAGGGTCCGTTGGCCTGCGAAGTCTGTTGCATTCTTAAATTCGTGAGTGTGCAGCTGTCGGCCCTGGAAGGCGTCGATGCCGGGAACGTAGGGGATGAACGGTGAATCCCAGGTCCCGGTTGCGGAAATAACCACGTCCGCCGTGAGTTCGGTGCCGTCTGAGAGTGACAGGTGGAAGTTGTCGGGCATGGTCACCGACGTGACCTTCACTGGGCGTCGCACATGAAGGTTGAATTGTTGCTCGTAGGCTTCGTAGTAGCGTGCTACGGCGACTGATGCGGGGGTGTGGTCGTCGGCAAGCGGGGCAGCCATGCCGGGGAGGTCGGCGATGTGGTGGGCGGCGCCGAGGGTGAGGGAGTCCCAGCGGTGGCGCCAGGCACCGCCGGGGCCGGAGTTAGCATCGAGGATGAGGAAATCGGTCCCGGGGGTGAGGCCACGATGGGCGAGCTGTTGGCCGGCAGCAAGCCCGGCTTGACCTGCGCCGATAACAACAACCCTCAAATGTGACATGTCAACAGTCTAGCGGAAAATAAAGTTGAGTCAAGAAATATCAACTTTTTTCTAGTTGAGTGGAACAGACTCAACCTCTCGTGCGTTACTACTAGTAGAAAGAGAGGAAAAACATGAGTTCATTCAACCCAACTACTAAAACATCCGAGGCCCTGCAGACCGCACTGCAGCTATCCTCAACTAACGGAAATCCAGACATTCGCCCAGCTCACCTGCTAGTAGCGATTCTGGAACAGACCGACGGCATTGCCGCCCCGGTCCTACAGGCAGCGGGCGTAGACCCGTCCCAGGTACTCAAAGAAGCCAAGGCCAAGGTCGACGGCTACCCATCTGCCAGCGGCAGCAACCTAGCGAACCCGCAGTTTAACCGCGAGGCACTCAGCGTGCTTACCGACGCCCAGGAGCTCGCAGGCGAACTTGGCGACGAATACGTCTCCACCGAAGTCCTCCTCGCAGCCATCGCGCGAGGAAACTCCGACGCCGCCGACATCTTGAAGTCTCGGGGCGCCACCTACGAGGTGATTAAGAACGCCTTCACCGCCGTCCGCGGATCCCAGAAGGTTACTTCCCAAGATCCAGAAGGTCAGTTCCAGGCCCTGGAGAAATACTCTACGGACTTGACCAGGCTTGCCCGCGAGGGCAAGATTGACCCGGTCATCGGCCGGGATGAGGAAATTCGACGCGTGGTTCAGGTGCTATCCCGGCGTACGAAAAATAACCCGGTGCTGATTGGTGAACCGGGCGTCGGTAAGACTGCCATCGTGGAGGGGCTGGCTCGCCGCATTGTCGCAGGTGACGTGCCAGAATCCCTGCAGGGTAAAACGCTGCTGTCGCTCGATCTTGGCTCTATGGTTGCGGGCGCGAAGTACCGCGGTGAGTTTGAAGAGCGCCTCAAGGCCGTGCTCGACGAGATTAAGGCTGCCGAGGGGCAGATCATCACCTTCATTGATGAGCTGCATACCATCGTCGGCGCGGGTGCCGGCGGCGATTCCGCCATGGACGCTGGCAACATGATTAAGCCGTTGCTGGCGCGCGGTGAGCTGCGCCTGGTGGGTGCCACCACGCTGGAGGAATACCGAAAGTACATCGAGAAGGATGCCGCGCTGGAACGCCGCTTCCAGCAGGTATATGTTGGCGAGCCTTCCGTCGAAGACGCCATCGGTATCCTGCGTGGCCTGAAGGAACGTTACGAAGTCCACCACGGTGTCCGGATCCAGGACTCCGCATTGGTTGCCGCCGCAACGCTCTCCGACCGCTACATCACCTCCCGCTTCCTGCCGGACAAGGCCATCGACCTCGTCGACGAGGCGGCCTCACGCCTGCGCATGGAGATTGACTCCTCACCGCAGGAAATCGACGCCCTGGAACGCATCGTCCGCCGACTCGAGGTGGAGGAAATGGCGCTGCAGAAGGAATCTGACGCCGCGTCAAAGATCCGCCTCGAGAAGTTGCGCCAAGAACTAGCCGACGAAAAAGAAAAACTTGGCGAACTCAAGGCCCGCTGGCAGAACGAAAAGTCCTCCATTGACCGTGTCCGCACGGCCAAGGAAGAACTTGACCGCCTGCGCACCGAATCCGAGCGCGCCGAACGCGAGGGTGACCTGGGTAGGGTGGCTGAGCTGCGCTACGGCCGCATCCCAGAGCTGGAGAAGGAAGTCGCCGCCGCCGAATCCGCAGTGAACGCCTCCATGGTCACTGAGGAAGTCACCCCAGACACCATCGCTGATGTTGTTTCCGCATGGACCGGCATTCCCGCTGGCAAAATGATGCAGGGCGAAACCGAGAAGCTGCTGAACATGGAAGCAGAGCTGGGTAAACGAGTGGTGGGGCAGTCTGAAGCTGTGACCGCCGTGTCCGATGCGGTGCGTCGCGCGCGTGCGGGTGTCGCTGACCCGAACCGCCCTACCGGCTCCTTCCTTTTCCTCGGCCCCACCGGCGTGGGTAAGACGGAGCTGGCCAAGGCCCTCGCGGAGTTCCTCTTCGACGACGAACGCGCCATGGTCCGTATCGACATGTCCGAATACGGCGAAAAGCACTCCGTCGCACGCCTCGTCGGAGCCCCTCCGGGATACGTCGGCTACGACCAGGGCGGGCAGCTCACCGAGGCAGTCCGGCGCCGCCCTTACACCGTCGTGCTCTTCGACGAGGTAGAGAAAGCCCACCCGGACGTGTTCGACGTCCTGCTGCAGGTCCTCGACGAAGGCAGGCTTACCGACGGCCAGGGCCGCACCGTCGATTTCCGCAACACCTTGCTGATCCTCACGTCCAACCTGGGGGCTGGCGGAACCCGCGAACAGATGATGGACGCGGTCAAGCACGCCTTCAAACCGGAGTTCGTCAACCGCCTGGACGACGTCGTGATCTTCGATGCGCTGTCCGCGGAACAGCTGGTATCCATCGTCGATATCCAGATTGGATTCCTGGCCTCACGTCTCGCAGCGCGGCGTTTGACACTGGCTGTGTCTGACGAGGCTCGTAGCTGGCTCGGCGAACGTGGCTACGACCCCGCCTACGGCGCGCGCCCACTGCGCCGGCTGATCCAGCAGGCCATCGGCGACCAGCTGGCTAAGAAGCTGCTGGCAGGTGAGATTGTGGACGGTGACACTGTCCATGTATCAGTTGCAGAAGGCGGGGAAGGGTTGGAGCTTTCCAGCTAGATCCATCCAGATTCTCGGGCCCGCAGAAACGCTTCAAAGCGGTTTTGCGCCCCGAGTTTCGCCATTGCCGAAGAAAGGTAATTCCTCGTAGTCCCGGTGGCCAGGAACACTTCTTTGGCTATCTGTTCAATCGATCCTCCTTTACCTGCGGCTTCGATTACCTCGGCCTCGCGATCTGTCAAGGGGCTTTCCCCAGCTGTAATAGTCATCGCTGCGAGTTGCTGGTCTATGAAGCTTTTTCCCGCGTGCACAGCGCGTATGGCTGTGGCGAATTCTTCAGCAGTTGCGGTTTTCGGAAGGAACCCTTGAACTCCGTTGGTCAGGGCTCGTTTGAGCTGGAGCGGGCGAGAATGACTTGTGACAACAACGATGGCAGTGTTGGGGCTGACTTGCCCAATTTCGTTGGCAAGGTCGATGCCATCGCTACCTCCCAGCTGCAGATCAGTAACCAAAACATCTGGGATTGGTTCTTGTAACGTTAAAGCTCGTTTCCACCAAGCTATGGCATCTTCAGCACTGGAAAAAGTGGCCGACACTTCCAGATCCTCCTCAAGGCTCAGGAGCGTAGTAAGCGAGGAAGCGATGAGCTTCTCATCATCGACAATTGCAAGAGTGATCACTTGATGTTGTCCTTCCAAGTAAGAGACGCGGTAAAGATGTCGGCATCGTGAGTCAAAGAGATTGCTCCGCCGATTTTCTGAGCTCGATCTTGGAGGACTTGCATCCCCCCAAGGGCCCCAACATCTTGGTCAGCGCCGTCGTTGACTATGGTCACCCCGTCCGTTGAAAAAGCGAAGCTTACGGTGCTAGCAGTAGAGTGCTTAATTACATTCGTCGTTGCTTCACGGATGAACCAGGCTGCGACCTGTCGAGACTTCTCAGGGATGGCCTGTGAGTTCCCCGCTACTAGCACTGAGACTCTAGCCTCTTCCAAGAGCTGGATCGCAGTTTTCAATTCTGCACTGGGACTTAGATTGCGATATCCGGTTACAACTTGACGCAGATCTTCGCGCATAAGCCGAACTAGATGTTCGAGTTCTCGCATTTCGCCTTTGACCTTGTCTCTGTCTCTTTCATAAAGCGCAATCGCTAGTTGAAGCTTGAGGGACATCGCGGCCAAATGCTGTCCCAGGCTGTCATGCAACTCTTGAGCGAACCGTAGCCGCTCCTCGTGTACCCGCAACTGAGACTCGAGATTTCTTGTCCTGCATAGCTCTTTCACTACCTTTGCTGACCAAACAGTTGTTTTGCTCCCCCAAACCAACAGGAGGCAGAAGACAACGACGAAAACAGGATGCGCGAAGGTGGGGTGTTCGACTAGTGCGGCTGTAACTGCGCTCAAAGCGAGCGTGATCAAATACGAATGTGGGAGGTGGATCGTTAACGCGAATGCGAAACTGCTGAGCAAGAACAGTGAAAGACCTGATGATTGCACTGAACGATTCGTGGCAAAAACCAGTACGGTGACGAGCCAACAAGCTAGATTTATTGTTAGCGCTGCAGCGTTTAGGCCTTTAGGAGTCTTAGTGACATCTGATAGAACCGGGGATCGTTCGATGACAAACGCTGCCAAAACGCCGTTCGCTAGAGCGATGAAAATGGCAGTTCCCGACTCGAGTGAAACAGGCTCTTCCAGTGCTGGCCGAAAACTTAGGATGGCGAATGCCACCAACGCTGCGTGCATTGAAAAACGGACGTAAGCAGAGAATTTGTCCGTCTCTGTCATCTCAACGAGCCTTCCCAGCGTAGTCATGGTGCCAGGGTACATCGAGTGTCGTTGCGGGTCAGCGGTTGGTTTCCCACTTCATATAGCGATACGCCGCCCACAGGAGGGCGATGCTCCACACCAGCAACAGAATCATCGGGTTTATCGCGGTAGAGATTGTTGCTGAGAATCCCTCGTCGCCAGTGGCAGCGGCAGCAATATACGTTTGACCTGTCCATTCGATGAAGGTGAGGTCACCGAGCAGTGCGAACGGAGTTCGAGCTAACGGATCTTGGATTTGCTGAGGAAGCGCCGAACGTAGCGGCGACTGTGAGAGCATTGCCAGCACCATGACTGGCAGAGATGTCATCTGAGCAGCCTCAGCATTGGCAGTGATGGAGCTGGTGAGCAAGGCTAATGAGGTCGATATAACGATCCCCAGCAGCGCGATGAGGACTAGTAGAATGCCCGTACACGGGACGATGCCTGTGTAGAAAATGAGGATGGCAGACATCAGCGCAGTCAGCACGAGAGACATGATCGCCCCTGGTGTGGCGAGCGCGACAAGAATCTCTGCGTTTCGAGCTTCACCAGTACGCAGTCTCTTGAGTACCCGCTCGTCGCGACGAGTGGTGGTCATGGAGAGCACGGAATAGAATTGGACAAACATCAAGGTGATGAGGGAAAAGACCTCCATCGAGATTGCGGTGCGAACGGGCGCGGCCGCAGGCTGGCCAGCTGATCCCATGAATAGCATTAGCAGGCCCACCCCGATGGGGAATACCAATGCCATGAACAACAGGGTCTTGTTACGCAAATATTGCCGAATTTCGGCCATAGCCAAAGCCCAGTACCGGTGCCAGCTTGAGTTTCGAGGATGCAGGGATTCATTAACGAATTCGATAACGGCAGAGGCACGTTGGAAGGTGGCGAGTTCCATCTTGTTTACGATCCTTTGTGGCTAGTTTGTATGTTCCTTGTGGTCCGCAATGCTCATAAACACTTTTTCCAGGGAGGCTGGTCGGGCGGAAAAATCATCCAAATCAAGATGGTTTTTATGTGCCCACTCCAAAACAGCGAAAGTGTCTTGGGGTAGTTGCTTAGTTGAAATTATGTGGCGATTTTGCTCGGTCATGATAGTTGTGCCAGGAAGCCGGGGCGGTGTGTCGGAGCTGGTCACCGTAATCTCCGCAGAAACTGTGTTTACCAGTTCGGAAAGAGTTCCTTCTCGGGCAACGGCTCCTCCATCCATGATTGCTATGCGATCGCACAACAACTCGGCTTCTTCCAAATAGTGGGTGGTCAGGATCATTGTGACGCCCTGCTTCTTGAGTCGGAGGAGAAGCCTCCACACGTTTCTACGAGATTCTGGATCTAGTCCTGTGGTCGGCTCGTCAAGGAATAGCAATTCTGGATTGCCGAGTAGAGCGCATCCGAGGTCCAGTCGGCGCTGTTCACCACCGGAGAGGACACCCACCCGGACGTTTAGACGGTGCAATAGCTCGACGTCCGTGAGGACCTGCTCGGGGTCACGTGGGTTCGAGCAGGTCCCTTGCCACATCTTGATGGTCTCCCGCACCGTGAGCTGCCTGGGAAGCCCACCCGACTGGAGCATGATGCCCATCTTGGGGCGAACGACAGCTCTGTTGACAAATGGGTTGTGTCCAAAGACCTTTACGACGCCCGAGGTTGCGGGGGCCAAGCCTTCCAGGATTTCAAGGGTGGAGGTTTTCCCAGCGCCGTTAGTGCCGAGAAGTCCGAAGACCTCCCCGCGACAGACGTGGAAGTTGAGCCCCTTGACTGCCTGGAATGCCTCTGCCCCCTTTCCGTAGCTGCGGGTGAGGTCACTGACTTGGACAATTGTGTCTTGGCAGGTTGGTTGGTTCATGCCTCCATGCTGGCAATGCCGTGGTCAATTAGCTACGGGGATAAATCACCGGCTTGCCTGCCAGTGCTCACGAGGTTGGCATGACATTTGTCAAAACGAGCAGCGTGGCGGTGGGAAATTCCTTCTTGTCGCGAATGATAAAGCTCATGTGAACTGCATACTTTTGGCACTAGGGAGCGGCTGCCGATTTCGGCACAGTGGAAAGCGTAAGAGTTAGGCGAACCCTAAGAGGAGGAATTTTCATGAACATTATTGAAGACATGCTTCGGTTGACTCCAGCGCCGACCGTTCAGCGCGAGGTCGCCGTGTTTTTCCTGACGGTGGCTGTTCTGGTCATTGTCGCGTTCCTGGCGACCAGTTCCGCCAACGGCACTCTCGTGCTTGTCCTGGTGGGTGTGCTGGCCGTGTACGCGGCAGGACGGTTGGTTTACCGACTTCTGAACCCCGCGAAGGTTACCACCCAACGGTAGTTTTGAATGCCTCGGCGCCTGCTATGAATTCATGGCAGGCGCCTTTGTCTGCTTAGTCTCGGCCCGAGACAAATCGGACTAATCGCTCCTCCAGCGCATCAATCTCCCCACTGGGCGGGGCATAGTGCCCCCCACGGTGACGAAGCAGCACTGCCGTGCCCTGCGTGCGCTTCCAACGCGCGCAGAAGGAATCGAAGTCTTGGTCTTGGACAATGGAATCCTTGTCCCCGACAACCAGCAGCAAATCCGTGTCGCTTGGCTGCGCCTCGCACACCAATGTGGCCGGGTCCATCCCCGTAGGATCTGCGGGGAATTCTGCACGATGCTTTTGGCCCAGCTCGGTGGCTAAATATCGCGGTAGGTCCACGATCGGACAGGTGGCGCTCACCCCATCGACCAATTCCGGGTTTCGCAGGCCGGTGACGAGAGCCAGCCATCCTCCGTGCGAGGCCCCGGATAGGATGATTCTTTGATAGCCACGTTGTCGAAGCAGCTTGGCAGCGGTGGCGAGGTCACATAGCGCATTGGGTTTATTTTCGCCCCGCCCTTTTAAGGCCCAGTCGGCCCCGAGCTCACCGCCCCCTCGGACGTGGGCGAATGCCAGTGTGAGATTTTGAGTGACTGGAAGCGAGGAAAATGGCAGTAACGGGGCGCCGAAGCCGCCGTGAACGGTCAGCACGATGGTGTCTCGGAGATCGTGGGGGTGGGAGAAGACGGTGACCGGGACCTCCTGTGTGCCCGCATACAGTGTTGATGTGACAAACGGTGCTTGAGGAATTTCAGAGGTGCCTGCTAGATCGGTGGCGCTGAGGTTAGTCTCATGATGTCCGCAGCGAAAGCTGAACCGCAGCTCGCCGTTGTTCACGAGCTCCCCGACGAACCAGAGGTGGGGAAGTGGGGTGACGTGGCGGTGGCCCGAACTGTTCGTGGCACAAATGATAGTCCCGGTGATGCTGTGGAACACGGCGTAGCGGCTGCCCTGCCACGTCACGCAGCGACGAAACTGCGCCGGGTGTGTTGTCTCACCTGGGCAGTCGTGGCTAGCGGTGTCCAACGGTGCGCAGGGCCGGCCGGTGGCATCGCAGTCAAGGAAGTGGGTCCCTGAGTAGGGGTGAGTGGTGTTCGCAGCGATGTCGACGACAACAGTGCCGGTGGGAGTGCGTGCGATGAGGAAGCGAGAGTTAGCGGAGAAATTGAAATCGGTTGTGGAAAGTGGAAATTGCGCAAGCGTCCAATCGGCTAGGCACAGAATCGAGATCCTGCCAGCGAGATCCAGGAATGCTACGTGGTCGGCGCTTAGCTGAAACTCCCCGATGAGCGGTTGGGACGGCGCAGCTCGGAAACCGCGAGCTGCGGAGAAGTGAGCGAAGTGGAAACGCTCGCCGTCGAGGTAGCTCAGCGCGATTCCGGCCTCGATCTCCGAGATTTGTTGGATTATCGCGTCCGCCGGAATGCATTCGATGAGCTCGGGAGACGCCAGCACTTCTTGGAATGTGGCCTCCAGATGAGGAGCGAGCCTAGGCACCGGCAACCTCCTGGTTGATCACGGCAATGAACTTGTCAATAGTGGGGAAGCCCTGCCCAGTCTTGGTACCGCCATCGGCGACCTCGACCGCGGGGAAGGTTGCGCGGGAAACTCGGTATCCCATCTCCTCCATTCTGCGCAGGACGACCTCCCGTCGCGCACCGACGTCCTCAGCGGAAAAGGCGGGGAAAACGATCACCGGGCAATGCGCGAACGCCGCAGTGGCGCTCACGATGTCATCGGCGATTCCTGAGCTCAGCTTCCCGCAGGTGTTGAATGATGCCGGACAAATCGCAATCGCATCGAGTCCCGCGCTGAGCGTCTTGTGCTGGGCTGTTCCTTTGGTGAGCCAGGCGGTATCCAGCGCTACCGGTTTACCATTGATGGCCTCTAGCGCGGCGACGCTGACAAAGGACTGTGCAGTGTGGGTGAGTGCTACCTCGATGTCCCACTCTTGCACAGTGCGTAAATATAGCAGCCATCCTGGCATGAGCGAGGCGGCAACGCCGCCGGTGATGAAAAGACCAAGTTTCATGACGTGACCTTCCGGTAGTTGAGTGACTGCAGTGAGGTGCTGGCCTTGGCCACGGCGTCGTGGTGGGCAGACAGCATGCCGGGGTTGAGTGCTGCGGTGCGTAGCAGGTGCGAATTCCAGGTTGCGCGAACGGCGTCTGCAGCGAGGGGGAAGTCGCTTGCGATATCGTCGGCGACATCCCGCAGGCCGGTGGTGTTCGCCGCCTTGTGCTCCGCCAGCAATTGGATGAAGAGCTGAAGCTCGGCCCAAATCCGTTCCCGGCCGTTAGAAAACCCGTCTGCGCCCCAGGCGAGTACTGTTAGGGCACCAGCCGATGAGGGATCTAGGAACGCACTGCCCAGCCCAACTCGTCTGTCCCAAGCTGAGCTTGGCGTCAGGACAGTCTCGGCGGTGGAAGAATCCCCGGGTGTGGGGGCGGTCTCCCAGGGGCCACCCCACACCAGGTTCCTGAGGGCTGCCAGAGACTCGGTGGACTCGGGCTCGGCGAGTAGGCGCTGACCCAGCGAGAGCTCGTCTGGGACCTGTTCAAAGATCAGTTGTGATTCCCGAAGCTTTGGCTCCGGATACAGTGTCCGCAGTGCCGGGCCCTCTTGGATGGGGAACGCCCGGTTGGTGGGTTGCACGTCAGTTAACACCGGAACCGCATCGGTGGATCTGTGGGTGAATACGAAGGTGAACGCGTTGTTAGACAAGGGAGTCCACCTCGTTTCGGAATGCATTTTCGCGCTGGTGGAGCTCGTTGAAATCGTTCCTGACTAGGCATTGCGCGGCCACCGCAGATAGTCCAGCTCCGAAACTGGTGTGGGCGTTGATACCAGGGCCACCTATCCATACCGATTCGGTCAGTTGCATTGAGAAGCCGGGGCCGTGTCCTCCTGGGGTGAAGGCACTGATGGCGTCGACAAGCGCGCCGAGGGCACCGGACCTGATTTGAGCGGGGTCGAAGTAGATGACCGTGGCGTCAGGTCGCGGGATGAGGCGGAGGTCTCTACTCTGGCCGAGGGTGGTCTTCATGGACCACCGAGGCAGGTGCGTTTGCCTGTCCATGAAATCGACCAATGCTGAGAATCTGCGAAGGGAGACGCCAGGCAGGTAGAGGCGCCACGCAGCGGTGAGACGAGGCGGCTCGAGTGATTCCACTACGAGCCATCCGGGGAGGGCATTGACCCGCAGCCGAGGCAAGGCCACTGTGAACTGCCCATTCGGTGTCGGGGTGTGAGGGAATTGGTCGGGACGCAGCGTGAATTGGCCATCCTTGCGCAGTTCGCCGTCGACCAAGTCCCAGCCTGGTGAGTGCACGGTATGCGCCGCAAGGTCCACGAATTGCGTCACTGTGGGCAGGTCCGCGAACAGGGCGGCGCTTTCGCAGCCTCGCAGGTGAATGTCGGAGTAGATGTAGGCGCGAAGCTCGGGGGCGGATACTTCCGTCTTGGATGTAAGACGTCGGAATGCGGACGGGGAAATTTTTTGGAAGCTGCTGGTGCACAGGGCTTCCCAGGGAGAACCAGTAGCCATCTTAAGTCTGTTGTCCTTCCAACCAGGCACCAAAGGTGGGCAATCCCGAAGTGGCGATGGTGGACAATGACGTCTCCACCACCGCGACCGTTGTTGGGGGCGAACCGGCGATGATTGCGCCCTGAAGCCGGCACATAAGTGAGAGGAAGACGGCACCGCTCAGCGCTGGCTTGTCGACGGACATCCCGCAGGAGTTCAACACGGAGAGGAATCGGGCAGAAAGCTCCTGAGTTTCACGCATCGCCGTAGTTACTTCGTGTTGGAAGTGAGCTTCAGCGGACGGGTTTCCTTCCTCGGTGGTGAGGTTGGGGCGTGTCATCGCGGCCCAGGTGGAGCGGGCGAGGGCGTAGAATATGACGCTGGCCAGGAAGTTCCCCATGTCCTCCTCTGGGCAGCCGATGCCGCTACACTCCCAGTCGATGAGACTGATCTCATTGTTTTCGGATTTAATCAGGTTGTCTAGCTTGAGGTCGCCGTGAACGAATCGCTGGGGGGTGCTGGTCCGGCGCACTAGTGACTGCGCTGTCTGCACCAACTCGCGGTACTGGTGGCCGATATTGAGGGCTTTTAGCGGGGTGGCAGCGAGATGTTGGAAGCCTAGTGGCTCGACTATGGGACGCTCACGGCTGGCTTTCGGAATGGGAGTGCTCGCAGTTTCAAGCCGCCAGAGCTGGATGAACTCCTCTGCGATCAGTTCAATAAGATGGGGCGTCAAAGTCACTTCGTCAAAACAGGTACCATCGACATACCGGCACAGGTAGAACTCTTCTTCCACGTCCAGTACATGGGACTGAGGTGCGTTATTGGCTAGGAAGCGCAGACGCTGGGTTTCGTCGTCGGCGGGGCCATTAGCTGTGAGCTCGCGACTACGTCGGTGGATGACTACCGGAACTGTGTCAACAGAGCTAAACCTAACGCGTGGATGCTTGGGTACGATATCACCGTCGTGCCAAAGGCGTGCTAGCGGGCTAAGGGGTGGAGCGAATGTAGTCATTGGGCATCACCAGTTTCAGGTCGAAAACAATGGAGTAACTAGTAAAATGCCTCCTGGATTCGTACCGCGGCGGTGGTTGTCAACCTGTTGTGAGTCACTAACTGATTCCCTTTTTATGCGGTTTTTAACACCGTCAGATTGATTCCCTCAACGGCCTTAGGCATC